>CAUZJT010000230.1:0-3933 GCA_963580215.1 Gammaproteobacteria bacterium | reverse complement strand
ATGCTCATGCTCGATACGGTCTTCCCCCGGATCCCGGGCGATTTCGGCAATGCCGCCACCTGGCCTTTCCCGGTACTCTACCGCGTGGTGCGGGGTGCCTCTCCCAACCGGGTGGTGCGCCATCGCGCCGAAGGTCTGCTTGATGCCTTTATCGAGGCCGGCCAATCACTCGTTGCCGACGGCGCTGACGGCCTGTCGACCACCTGTGGCTTTTTATCCCTGTTTCAGGACGAGATCGCCCTTGCCGTAAAAGTACCCGTAGCCAGTTCTTCCCTAATGCAGGTGCCGCTGGCTCAGCAACTGTTGCCCAAAAATCAGCAAGTGGGCGTTATCACAATCTCTCGCGAGAGCTTGACTGTAGACCACCTAGCAGCCGCTGGCGCGCCAGCTGACACCCCGGTGGTGGGTACCGAAGGCGGCCGGGAATTCACCCGGGTGATTCTCGACGATGAGACCGAAATGGATGTCGACGCCTGTCGCCAGGATCTGCTCGATGCGGGAGTTGCGCTGGTGCGTGAGCACCCGCAGGTGGGTGCCGTCGTGCTCGAGTGCACCAATATGGGCCCCTATGCTGCGGACCTGCGCCAGGCGCTGGGCCTGCCAATATTCAGCATCATCACCTTTGTCAGCTGGTTCCAATCGGGCCTGCTGCCCCAGCGCTTTAATGGCGTTACCGATGACCCACGCTGACTCAGACACACTGGCGGATCACAACCCCAGGTAACGAGCCAGTGCGCCTGCGGTGACAGGCAAATCCGCAGGGGGCGTCGCCACGCGCACGGTCTTGTCACGCGTTGTCATCCCCTGCACGATCGACAGTTCAGCACACTTACATCCCAGGGCACTGGCCAGAGTTTTCAGCAGTTCCTGTTTGACCTTGCCGTCGACCGAGGGCCTGGTAATCCGCACCACTAAGCGGCCAGCACGTACGGGTCCGAATCCGGCCTGGCGTGAGCGGGGGATCACCCGCACCCGCAGGTTTATCGAGCCATCTGTTTCGGCTTGTGGCCACAAGTCTTCAGCCACCGCATCTCTTTGGTGATTACCTAGTCAGCAAGTTTGCAGCTTTTGATCACACATCTCGCGATATTATTACTGAGTGATTCTAGTTGACCGAGAACACCCGTCGGCCTGTAATGGTTATGACAAAAGACAATAGTGAGCGCAAGCATGGATGAGCAAACGGCACGCGATGCCCCGGCAGTTGAATTCGGCCGCGCGCTGAAAGGCTTTGGCATCAACCTGCTGGTACGCGATGTCACGCGCAGCGTCGACTTTCTCGAAAATATCTTGGGCATGAAAATGCACCGAGCCGACGCCGACTTTGCGGTACTCGAATCAGCCGGGCACTTCATCCAACTGCATGCTGATCATACCTACCATTCAAACCCGCTGCCGTCACTGCTGGCCGAGGCCGGGGCCCGCGGTGCAGGCATCGAACTGCGCCTGTACGGTATCGACCCGGACGCTTGTGAGGCAAAGGCAATCGCCAGCGCTCACGTAGTACTGCGCACCAGCGAGAATCGGCCACACGGTCTGCGCGAGTGTTATCTGCTGGATCCCGATGGCTACTGCTGGGTACCCGGCATTGCCGTCAAAGATACCCCGGACTGAAACTCGGCCTTGGCAAGCAGTGCCCGCTGGCGCGTGGATCGTTGACCCACTACATCATTAAGTGTGCAACTTCAGATGTGCGACGACCGATGCAACCGGCCAGCATCCACTGGTGCCAGATGATCAGTTGACCACAAGCGCATCGAGCGCATGTGTGATCGGCTCACAGGCGCCATCCGTCACGATCGCCTGTTCCCCCAGCGCCATCATATGGCCACTGGCTCTGTCGACCATCAGCATGTGCATAAAAAAAGTCATCCCCGGCTCCAGCACCTGCGGATCGCCTTGGCGGATCAGCGGATCTTCCATCCAGGTGGGCGGAAACATGGCGCCCATCGTATAGCCACAAACGTTAAGGTAACTGTCACCAAAACCCCCGGCAATAAAAGCCCGTCGATGGCTCTGAAAAACATCACCCACGGTCTTGCCTGAGCGCAACGCCTCCTTGCAGGCCTGCAATGCCTCGTGACAGACATTGAACATGGTGTGGTGTGCTTCGCTCGCTTTGCCAGTAACCAGGGCAAAGGTAAGTGCTGCGTGGTAGTGCCGGTAAGCCGCAGCAAACTCGTGAAACACCTGGTCGCTCTCACCGATATGCCGCGCACCAGATTTGTAACGCACCAACAAGGCCGAGGGGCCGCTGCCCATGGGCCAGACATGCGCCGGCGTATCGCCATCACGTGACCAGACCACCCGGTGCATGGCACTGCGGATATCGCCTTCAAAAGCACCCGGCACCGAAAGCGTCACTGCCTCTTGCTGAACCGCCTGACAGATCGCACCGGAGCGGCGAAGATAATCCAGTTCTGCCGGACTTTTTACCAAACGTTGCTGGCGCACAAGATCCGAGGCATCTACCGTTTCGCAAAAACCGTTGAGCGCCGCTTCCAGCATCCGCCCGCGCCTGGCGGAAAGACCATAGGCATCGTACTCGACACCGATGCGCTTACCACGCATACCCTGACTCTGGAGCATATCGCGCACATCGTTACCCGGGTTCTCGTCTTGCGAGTCCATCCAGATGCGAACGTCATCAATTATTGATGTGTAAGCCGCCTGGACCCGATCGGCGGAGCGCGTCACCAGAATCAAACCGTCATCAAGCCCCAGGAACAATGCCTGGAACAGCACGAAACCATCGGTGTCATAACCGCTGAGGTAATACATGCTCTCCTGCTTGAACAGCAATAGGCCATCCAATGCTTGCTCACTCATCCGCTGCCTTGCCACGGCGATACGCTCGGCAAATTCCGTCTGGGTAAAATGCAAATTCACGAATCTTTCTCCATACCTATCAATCGGCGAGCGCCTGTCCGGCACGCCGTACCTCACTCATAAAGGCTTCGAGTTTGGCTGGGTCCAACTGATCATCGGTACGCACCCCGGTACAAAGATCTACACCGTAGGGTCTGACCTGGGTAATTGCCTCGAAGACGTTGGCGCTGTTTAAGCCGCCGGCGAGATAGACAGGAATGTCGGTATTCTCGACAAAGCGCCGGCTGATAGTCCAGTTATGCGTAGCCCCGGTACCACCAAACTGTTGGTCTGCCCCGAAAGTCTTACCGGAATCCAGTAAAAAAGCATCTACAAACGGCTCGTAGCGCGCGAGCAGATCCAACGCGCCCTCGTCCTCAATATGCGCCACCTGGATCCGGCGTACCTGCGGTGCGGCCTCGATCAACTCCGGATACTCCCCTGGATCAATGTGGCGCACGATCTGCACCGCGCTGGCCGGGCACACGGCAAGATCCTGAGCGATCTCCTTTGCACGCGTTGCGCTGGTTAATAAAAAAGTGTCGGTACCGCAAGGCACCTCTTTGGCAATCTGGGCCGCTACTGCCACGCCGATGACCCCGGGGCCCGAGGGCATATGCCCCACCAGGCCTACCGCATCGGCACCAAGCGCTACCGCAAGGCGGGCCTCGACCGCAGACGCCATGCAACAGACCTTGACCTGTATTTTTATCATCGGTTCTCGCTTTGAGCGATCAGCTGCGGCAATAGTAACTCGATGTCACCCATAAGCACGGCATCGCCAAGGTCATCCATCGCGGTGGACTCCGCATTGATGATCACCACCCGGACACCAGCCTTACGAGCCAGAGGCACCAGACCCGCGATTGGAAAAACCGACAGCGTAGAACCCACAGCCAGTAGCAGATCGCACTCGCGCGCAGCCTGCTCGGCGCGGGCAAGATCTTTAGCCACCAGCGATTGGCCAAAGGAGATCGTAGCGGATTTCAAAATCCCACCGCAGTCGGGGCAATCAGGATCTTCTTCACCATCGGCCAAACGCTTAAGCACAACGGCCATGGCAAC
>CAUZJT010000229.1:0-3948 GCA_963580215.1 Gammaproteobacteria bacterium | reverse complement strand
GATTACCGGTGTGGTTTTGGAACTCGGGGGCAAGTCGGCTTCCATTGTTCTACCCGATGTGTCGCTTGAAGCATTGATGGCGCCGATACACCTTCGCTATCTCCGTAATGCTGGGCAGGGCTGCGCCTCGCCAACACGTATACTCGTGCAGCAGGACCAAATGGATGAGTTTATCACCTTAAGCCAGGCGTTCTTTCCTTCCGTTAAAGTCGGTGATCCAACGGCAGCCGATACAGTGTGTGGCCCATTGATTAGTGAAGGTCATCGCAGTCGCGTGGAAGGCTATGTGCAGCGGGCCGTAGCAGCGGGTGCCAGGATCGTCGCCGGTGGAGGGCGCCCGGATATCGCCCATGGCTGGTACATGAATCCCACATTGATTGCGGGGGTGAATAATAGTGATGAAATTTGCCGGGAAGAACTGTTCGGCCCGGTTGGAGTTGTTTTGCCCTATCGCGATGTAGACGACGCGATTGCGGTCTGCAATGACAGTTATCTAGGGCTCGCGGCCGCCATCTTTGGATCCACAGAGCAGGCAATAACCGTCGCCAATCGGTTAAGGGTCGGCTCCGTTTACATCAACGGCGGAGGTGCCATTCGCATGGAGGCACCAATGGGTGGGCTTAAGCAGAGCGGTATAGGTCGCGAATATGGAGAAGCTGGCTTCAAAGAATATCTGGAACCGCAACACATTCAATGGTCCACGCCTTAATACTGCAACACTTTAACAAGTTAGAAGGCTTAATGATCGACGTAGCCAGCAGGGGCCTGCGTATCGTGTCTAGCAGCGCTGTATTTCAGCCTCAAGTGGGATGGGAAAATCATATTGTACATATTATGCGCATAGTTTAATCTGCGTCCCATCAAAGCCATTTGCCAGCTCGTATTTAGCCCCTAGGAGGCGCCAAGCATGACGGACTCTACCGACAATTATGCAGACAACTATGATGATGTCACGCAGTACAGCTTGGAGGAAGGAAGCGAAAAAGGGCTGATAGATTCCCAGCGGGAATTGGTCTTTATGTGGACAACAAAGGCGGCGGAACCCGTGGGCGTTGTTCAGTGTTACCTCTTTCATGATGGCAAGTTTTGGATGACCTGTACTGAGTCACGTAAGCGTGTTCCCGCATTGCGCCGTGATTCGAATAGCTGTATCTGCATCAGTGAAAAAACATCGGAAGTCAATTCAGGGCAAGTTGGTTATGCCCCGGGAAGAACGGTGACCTATAAAGGCACGACCAAGGTGCATGATCCTGCAGATCGCGAGGTCAAAGATTGGTTCTATCGTGACTACGCGCAGAATATGCATGGTCCCTCTGGTCAAGATGCTGTGGACCAATTCATCGAGTATCTAGATACCCCAACGCGCGTTGTACTGGAGTTTACGCCAGGCAAACGAATTGGGTATGACGGTGCCAAGATGGTCGAGGCAACGAAGCCTATATTTTCCGATACAGAAGATTGAGGCCACTTGGTGACAATTAAACGAGGGTCAAAGCTGGCTGAAACGCTAGCTAAAGACATCCTAATGCAAATTTGCCAGGACGGTGTGGTCATTGGAAGCCAGCTCCCGAGCGAAGTTCAGATGCTTGCCGACTATGGGGTTGGACGCGGATCCTTGCGTGAAGCCCTTCGTATATTAGAGATTCACGGAATCATTCGAGTCAAGGCGGGGCTTGGTGGCGGTCCCATCGTGCTGGGAGCGACCACGAAAGACCTGGGTAGAATGGCCACGATATTTTTTCAAGCGAGTAACGTAAGCTTCCGGGAAGTGATCGATGCGCGCCTCGTGCTAGAGCCGATGCTGGCGCGCTTGGCCGCGACTCATTGTGAACCCTTGCAGGTGAAGGAGCTTGTCGCCGCACAAACCTCAACCGAAAGCGATCAGGCTTACCTTCAGACCAGTGCAGGCTTTCACCGTAAAATTGCCGCGATGTCGAGTAACCGGATTCTCAGTCTATTTAGCCACGCGATTGAAGACATTTTTCATGAGCGGGTGATTGGCATGTTGTTTCCTTCAGAAAAGCGCAATGAAGTCGTGTGCGCCCACGATGCGATTGCAGCAGCAGTTGCAGCCGGAGATCCGGATGCTGCGGAGCAACTGATGCGTGATCACATGATCGAGTACGTGCGATATGTAGAAGAGCGCTACCCTGCGCTCATGGATGAGAGCGTTACCTGGCAATAATCATCAAGCAAATGTCGTGTTCGTCGATGTGGCCAATCCGGCTACTAATGCACGGTGTTTGGACGAAGAGAGAGGATAGGCATGAGTAGTGTAAAGCTGGATTCTGAATGTGTAGAGGCTAATCCGCCCGGTGCCTTCACCGGTATTCGGGTGCTCGATTTGAGTATGTATTTGGCCGGGCCATATTGCTCGCGACTAATGGCTGATATGGGCGCAGATATCGTCAAGATCGAACCACCTTCTGGAGATTTTCTGCGTTCGGCGCCGCCGATGCGTGATGGCTCAAGTGCCTACTTTGGTCACCTTAATTGTGGTAAACGCAGCGTCTGTATTGATCTAAAACAGCCCGAAGGCATTGAAATCATTAAGCGATTGCTCGAGGAAACCGATGTCTTGCTGGAGAATTTTCGACCGGGTGTGATGGCGCGCTTTGGTCTTGATTACGAGGCCGTGAAGCTTATTAAAGCTGACATTGTTTACTGCTCTGTCTCGGGTTACGGGCAGACGGGTCCCAGTGCAAGCTTGCCGGCCTTCGCGCCAATAATCCACGCTTCAAGCGGTTTTGAAATGCAGTCTATCCGATATGAAGCGGATATTGAGCGCCCCATTGCAAATCGCAATTGCATGGCCGACTACCTGGCGGCGACTCATGCTCTGGCTGGCATAGGTGCAGCGCTGTTTCGGCGGGCAACAACGGGCAAAGGGGATTATCTTGATGTTGCGCTCATGGACACTGTGCACAATGCAATGGGTTACGAATATGTTGATGCTCAGTTCCCTGGCCAGCCAACACCTACCTTTAGACCTATGCGCACACTTGACGGTTTTATCGCGATGGCCCCCGTGTCTGAACCAAATTTTCGAGCGTTGGCCCGAGCCGCCAATAGCTCTCACTGGCTTGAAGACCCACGGTTTGTCACTCGAGAGAAACGAATCGGGCACTGGCAGGAGTTCTTAGATGTCATCGAGCTATGGACACAAACCGTCACGAGCGATGATGCCGAATCGAACCTTGCGCGTGAGGGCTGTCCCGCGTCCATCTATCGGTCCATTGCCGATTCCCAAGTTGATCCTCAGGTTCGAGTTCGAGGTTCTGCGGTAGACGTCGAAGATACTAGCGGTACTTTTCAAGTAGCGAACTGTCCAATTAAGTTCACTGATGCCATTGCAAACGCTGGGGAAAATGTTCCTGAGTTGGGGGAGCATGCTGACGAAGTTCTTGCTGCAGCGGGATATTCCGCTGAGAAGATCAAAGCGTTACGCGGTGCCAATGTAATAATTTAGCAGGGGGCGCAGCGGTAAATTGCGTTGACCTAAAAAAGATATTAATAGTAATCGAATTAATTAAGGGGTATCTAAATGAAAAGTGTGAAACTAGGCACGGGCCTGGCTTTTTGGGGCGATTCACTTCGGCCTGCCATCGATATGGTTGAGCGTGCAGATATACAGTACCTCTGCTGCGATCATCTCGCTGAACTGACCATGTCGATTCTTAGTAAACAGAAGTCCCGTAAACCGGACCTGGGTTATACCACTGATATTATTCCGTTCCTGCGCGGCGTGCTGCCTAAGTGTCATGAGCGCGGTATCAAAATTATTTCCAACGCAGGTGGATCGAATCCTGAAGCGTGCGCAGAAAAAGTGATTGAACTTTGCCGGGAACTCGGCATGCACGGAATGAAAGTCGCGACGGTAACCGGCGATGACATTATGGACCGCGTCGATGGTTTACTTGCGGACGGTATCGAGTTTGCTAACACAGA
>CAUZJT010000228.1:0-3948 GCA_963580215.1 Gammaproteobacteria bacterium | reverse complement strand
AGCAAAGGCGGGTTTCGACCGGGTCTGCATTTGCGGCCAAATTCAACAACGCGCCTTCGTGACTAAAGCGGTCGCAGATGCACTCTACGGAGGTCTAAATTTTGTACATCCTGACGATGACAAGAAAATACACGCGATACGAAACCCCAGTCAGATCATGCTAATCGTTGCCGGCGGAATGGGAACGTATTCAATGGTCTTACCCAGTTGGGCTTATGCGCCCAGCGGCAACATTGCTATCAGCGAAACAATCGATGTGTTCCCTCATTGTGATTTGCCTTTTGATTAGGCACATGAAAATAAGTGTCTAAGGATTAGTGAGATCTCAGAACATTAATGCTCTGACAATAAATTCAAGTACAGGACGCTAGATACTAAAATTTAGAGTGACAGCAGCACGAGCTGTACGGTATTAAATACTAGTCAATGATCCGGCGGGCTTACTTCCCGTTCTCACTATCAATCTGCTGCTGCAACTGCTTGCGAAACAACTTGGCTCCGGCATCCAGGCGAAGATCAATATTTGGTGTCTGGGGATTACGCATGCCCCTGTCCACCTCGGTCAATATTGCCCGGTCCTCTTCAAAGGCCATTCGCGCGCCGTCGTTCATAAACTTCGACACGGCCTCATCATCGGGGTCGGTATTTCTATGCTGGAACCAGAAATATCGTGTGTGGCCTTCATTGACTGGGGTCATGAAGTTATAGGACATATTGATGTAGGTCTTGTCGACCGGTGGTTTATCAGGGCCGCCCGTACCGGCCGGGGTATAAACCGACTTGTTGATAGCAATGCTGGGGATACGCAGTTCGTAGTACTGCAACCGGTCGCACTCCCCTTCGAATTTGACAAGGTCTGCATAGTAAGGTGACGGGAACTGGCCATAGATCCAGCGCGAGACCGTCACCCCGGCCTCGGTCCGGCTGAGATCCAGTTGCCCGTGATCAGTGCCTGCACCTGCGAATGAAGAAACATGCACCCAGGCAACATGACTTGGATCGAGAAGATTGTCACAGACCCAAAGGTAGTTGCATTCCATTTCGAGGGTTCCGCCTTCGGTACAGCCCCAGTCCGGGTTATCAAAATTCTCGATGTGAAGAATGTCATCAGGATTTGCTCGGTCCGGGTCACCCATCCAGATCCAAAGCAGTCGGTACCGATCAACAACGGGATAACTTCTGACCACCGCACCTTCGGGAATCTGTCCGGGCTGCGTCGGGGCAGCAACGCATTTTCCCAAACCATCAAAAGTCAAACCGTGATATCCACACTCAATGGCATCGCCTTTCAGCCTACCTTTGGAGAGCGGCAGTTTTCGGTGCGGACAGGCGTCCTCCAGAGCAACCGGCGTACCATCGCGCTTTCGATACAGAACCACGCACTGAGCAAGCAGCGTCTGTGCTACAAGCTCTTGCCCATAGTCGCCGCTCCATCCCACCACGTACCAAGCGTTGCTCAAAAACATGAATTATTCAGGCATCCCTTAAAGAAAAAATAGTTTACTCAGATTAATGTCAATTCCAGAGATTTTCATTCTCAAAGGTTACGACTAATGGTTTTTAATCCGTCGTTACTAGAATATTAAACAACCGGGAGACTCTAACCAACTTCCCGACTCAGCACCTTGATCAACATCAAACTTTGCTGCAACCAGGCTGGAGCCCTACTGCGGCCCGCCACCGGCTTGCTCAACCCTTGCTCAGGACTCGGAGGCTTTTACGGTGCCTGCCCTGAGCGATCCTATTGAACACCATCGCACAAAAGAGGATCGTAAGACTACCCAGCAGTCCCGGCCCTGTTGCCACGTATTGTAATGCCTGAAGAATCACCACACCTAACCCTTCAGCACCAATGAGGGAGGCAATAACAGCCATTGAGACACTCATCAATTTGATCTGGTTAATGCCAGTCACAATCGAAGGCATGGCAAGAGGAGTTTAGATAATCATCTCAATAATTAATAGCCTGTACAGAATCTTTGTAGTGGGGATAAACGCCATTAACCTTCAACTGTGGCAGGAAGAGGCGTTAATGCTGCCTATACTCTCAATGCAAGTTTGACAGTCCGGCAATGACTGGCCCAGAGTTGATATACTGTGATGGTATTTTGATGAGGATTTAATCGTGCATGTACCTGAACTAAAAGACAAGGTAGTAATTGTGACGGGTTCTGCCCATGGCATTGGTCAGGCCATCGCTGAGCGTTTTGCAACTGAAGGATCGAATGTCGTGCTGGCTGATCTAGATAATGATGGCATCGAAAGCGTTGCAGAGAAGATAATCTCTAATGGTGGGTCAGCTGTCCCAATAATGACCGACGTTGCTATCGAAGAACAGGTCGATGCCTTGTTCGACACCGCACTAAACGAATACGGCACTGTTGATGTGCTTGTCAACAACGCGGGCCTTATATCACCGGTCAAGCATATCCTGGATGCAGACAAAGCCTGGTGGGACAGGCTGATCGGAGCCAATCTTACAGGCACATTTCTGTGTGCACGACGTGCAGCTCACATCATGGCACGCAAGCGAGAAGGTAGCATAATCAACATGTCATCCGGTGGAGCGACCAAAGCACATCGGGCCTTTGTCGCATATGATGCCTCCAAGGGCGGAATTGAAGCGATGACGCGTGCTCTTGCGTTAGACCTTGGACCTTACGGCGTACGTGTTAACTGTCTGGTGCCGGGGTTCATTGATACCTACGGGGCCAGTGAGGAAATTCGGGAAAAACAAGGCGCAATTGTGCCGCTGGGCCGTATGGGTGAAGCTGCTGAGCTGGCTGGCAGTGCTGTGTTTCTAGCCTCTTCAGATGCTGCCTACATCACCGGACACCGCATTGTGATCGATGGTGGCGTCCTCGTTCAGCAGCGCTCGGCCAATGTAGACACTTTCCCACCCAGCCAGTTTCCCGAGTTGGACTAAAGAATTATTGATTCCTTCCAGAAACATCATACTGTTGAGAAGCCACCCCGGCTCAACTTAATCCCCGGTAACCAAGGATGTTATCGTGACCAGAGCTATTTTAGCTCTTACTGGTTCTATACTCTTTACGCCCGAGACAACGTTTGGATGTGTTTTCATGTGGTACTGCTGAAGCGCCCACGTTGTTGTAGATCCACGGTGGGTACTGGCAGATGGGCGGAAGCCATTGATCGGAAGCCGTGTCCGGTCATCTCCTCTTTGGTGTATCCGAGCCTCCGCAGGGCTGCGTTAACCGTGTTCTCGTACATTGGTCGTCCGGTAGGCAGGGGGCTCGGAAATACGTAGCGACCATTCCCCGTGAGTGGTTGGATCTCTTCAAATATCGTAACTGCCTGGTCAGAAAGTGGCACGATGTGGTCGCGCTTCATTTTCATCTTAGTTGCCGGTATGCGTCACTCAGCACAATCGAGTTGAATCTCCGCCCACCCTGCGTGTCGCAACTCACCAGGACGTACAAACCCAACGGTGCTAACTGCAGGGCACAGCGCGTCATCAGGGAGCTCTGAAACCCATCAATTGCACGCAATAAAGCCATCGTCATCGCATGCGGGCGGGGATGAAGCGCGTCATAAAGCTTGCGGCCAGCATCCCGAATCCGGTGAAGACAAACACGGCCGGCAGTGGGAAGATGGCGAGTACACCTGAATAAACGCCCGGAAAGGCCAGGCTCGAGACGGATCGATAACTACCGAACACGGTGGCCATTTCGGAGCGCTCCCAGGATCTCACGGCACGGTAGAACAACGTGTTCCCCACCGAGTCACACAGCACGGCAAACAGCGCCGCCAGCAGTATCAGCCCCACCGCCAGATAGGGTAGGCCCATGGAAGCACCGATCCCGATGGTCACCAACCCGGCGCCGGTATAACCTACCAGCAACACCCGGCGAATGCCGTAGCGCTGTATCGTACCGCGCAGTAACGGCGTCGCCATCACGAAGCTCACGGCCAGCGACACCAGCG
>CAUZJT010000227.1:0-3957 GCA_963580215.1 Gammaproteobacteria bacterium | reverse complement strand
GCGATAACGTTAAGTTGTCTGCCCGGTTGATCAACCCGATCGCAATGGAAGATGGCCTGCGCTTCGCCATTCGTGAAGGCGGTCGGACGGTCGGTGCCGGTGTGGTATCGAAGATCATCGAATAACGGGATTACGCCGCTGCGAGCGGTAAAAAAATTTAGGCCAGTAGCTCAATTGGCAGAGCGGCGGTCTCCAAAACCGCAGGTTGGGGGTTCGATTCCCTCCTGGCCTGCCAGAACAGAGAATTGATTGGAGAGCACTGGAACAGTGGCAGATAAACTGAAACTGGCAGCAGCTGGGCTTGCCATCGTCGTAGCATTGGTACTGTTCTACGTGCTGGGCGACAGCTCGTCTCTAATTCGTGCGCTTATTGTAGTTGCGGGTGTAGTGATTGCTGCGGGCATCGCGCTGACTTCGGACTCTGGCAGAGCAGCGTGGCAGTTTGCTTTGGCGACTCGCACTGAGGTTCGCAAGGTGATTTGGCCGACTCGTCGTGAGACAGCGCAGTCGACTATGGTCGTAATACTGATGGTGCTGGTTGTGGGAATTTACCTATGGGTGTTGGATGCCTTGTCGTTCTGGGCAATCTACGACCTTGCCTTGGGGCTGGGATAAGACACGATGACTGATGCTGTAATAACGGATACACCTATGAGTGAAGACACCCCGGTGACAGTTGCCGATCCGAGTATTTCGGACATGAAGTGGTTTGTGATCCAGGCCTTTTCTGGATTCGAAAAGCATGTAAAAGAGTCATTGCGCGAATATATCCGCCGGGGTGGGATGGAAGACCATTTTGGTGAGATCGAAGTTCCGACCGAGCAGGTAGTGGAACTTCGAAACGGGCAAAAACGTACCAGTGAACGCAAGTTCTTCCCCGGATATGTATTGATCCATATGAAGATGAGCGATGAGGCATGGCATCTGGTGAAGTCGGTCCCTAAAGTGTCTGGCTTCGTCGGGGGCAGTGGCTCCAAACCTGCGTCAATCTCGGACAAGGAAGCCGGGGCTATTCTTCAGCAAGTTCAGGAAGGTGCGGAGAACCCTCGACCCAAGTACACCTTTGCTCCGGGAGAAGTGGTTCGGGTTGTCGATGGGCCGTTCAAAGAGTTCAGCGGGACGGTAGAAGATGTCAACTTTGAGAAAAGCAAATTGAAGGTTTCGGTATCTATATTCGGCCGGTCTACTCCGGTGGAATTGAGCTTCACCCAGGTCGAGAAGGCCTGACGCGCTGCGAGCGCAGCGAAAACAAGTCGTTAATTAAAGGGGAGCTTTGCGGCGTTTGGACCCGACGGAGTAAGAAATGGCGAAGAAGATTGATGCGTATATCAAGTTGCAGGTACCCGCTGGCGGCGCTAAACCCAGCCCACCTGTAGGTCCGGCCCTGGGCCAGCATGGCCTGAACATAATGGAGTTCTGCAAAGCATTTAACGCAGATACCCAGGATGTTGAGCCTGGCCTGCCCATACCGGTTGTTATTACGGCGTACTCGGACAAGAGTTTCACCTACATCAAAAAGACGCCACCCGCGTCGTTCCTGCTGAAAAAGGCAGCCGGACTGGAAAAGGGTAGCGGAGAGCCTAACAAGAACAAGGTAGGCAAGGTCGATCGGGCCCAACTTGAAGAAATCGCCAAGGTAAAGATGCCCGATCTTAGTGCTTACGATATGGACCAGGCAGTAAAAATCATTGCCGGTAGCGCCCGCAGTATGGGTATTGAAACGGAGGGTGTCTGATGGCAGTGCACAGTAAAAGATACCGCCAGGCTGCAGAGCATCGCACAGCCGATAACTACTATCCCATCGATGATGCGCTGAAGGTTATCAAGGAAACCGCATCGGCAAAATTTGATGAGACAGTAGATGTCAGTATTAACTTGGGTGTTAATGCCAAAAAGTCTGATCAGAATGTCCGGGGTGCGACTGTGTTACCCAAGGGAACTGGCAAGACCGTGCGCGTTGCAGTCTTTGCCGACGGCGCCGATGCGGAGGCCGCCAAAGAGGCGGGTGCTGATGTAGTCGGATTGGATGATCTTGCGGAGACTATAAAAGGCGGCAAGATCGACTTCGATATTTGTATCGCTACACCCGCGACGATGCGCGTGGTCGGAAAACTGGGACAGGTGCTTGGGCCGCGAGGACTGATGCCCAATCCCAAAGTGGGTACGGTGACACAGGATGTTGCCAAGGCAGTTGGCAACGCCAAGGCTGGTCAGGTGCAGTTCCGTATCGACAAAGCCGGGGTCATCCATTGTCCCATTGGCAAAGCGTCTTTTGATGCCGATGCCCTGAAAGAAAACCTGCTGGCGCTGTTGGATGCGCTGCAAAAGGCCAAGCCGTCGGCCGCCAAGGGCCAATACCTAAAGCGACTGACCTTGTCCACGACGATGGGGCCCGGCGTTAAAGTCGACCGTGCTTCGGTAAGTTAAATAGATTTATTTTGAGGGGCTCGACCCTGGCTTTGCTGCCTTTTTAGGCAATAAAAGTCAGGTGGGTTCGTCGAAGACCGTAGGTGTGAAGCCGGTGACGTCGCCGGGTTCGCTTAATGGTGCTCCACCAGCCTGCGCAGGCGGTGCCCCAGATCCGAAGATTTTTCGAGGGTCAGGACACCAAGGTGTAACCAGTAGGGAGTAGTGCTAAATGAGCCTTAATATCGATCAGAAAAAGGCCGTCGTCAGCGACGTGACACAGATATTTTCTGTGGCGCAGGCTGCCGTTCTGGCTGAGTATCGCGGGCTTACCGTCGCACAAATTACCGAACTGAGAGGCGAAGCCCGCAACCAGGGAGTGGACGTGCGTGTTGTCAAAAATACGCTGGCCAAGCGCAGTGTTGCTGGCTCTGATTTTGAGTGTCTGGCGGACCACTTTACGGGACCGGTGTTGATCTCCTCGTCGGAAGATCCGGTGGCTGTAGCTAAGGTGGTTGCCAAGTTTGCCAAGAAGAATGATGGCCTGAAGATTACGGTAGGCGCTATGAACGGCGACTTGCTTGATCTAGCGGCCATTCAGGTACTAGCTAAATTGCCCAATCGTGACGAATTACTCGCCACGTTAGTGGGTACGATGGCGGCGCCGATAAGCAAACTGGTCCGGACTTTAAATGAAGTGCCTTCGAAGTTTGTGCGCACGCTGTCGGCTGTCAGGGATAGTCGGTCCGAAGAACAGGTAGCGTGAGAAACGGTCGAGCGCTTAAGACAGGAAAAATCTCAAGTTAAGGAGAGTCAAATGAATCGCGAAGAAGTGTTAAATGCAGTAGCAGAAATGTCCGTCCTCGAATTGTCCCAATTAATCAAGGACATGGAAGAAAAGTTTGACGTTTCCGCCAGTGCCGCAGTGGCAGTAGCTGCCCCCGCAGCTGGCGAGACAGGTGGTGATGCAGGTGCTGTCGAGGAACAAACCGAGTTTGATGCCATGCTGACCTCTTTTGGTGAGAAAAAGGTCCCCGTCATCAAGGCGGTTCGGGCTCTTACCGGCCTGGGCTTGAAGGAAGCCAAGGATCTGGTCGAGTCGGCACCCACCGCTGTCAAGGAAGGTGTCACCAAGGATGAAGCTGAGGAGATCAAGAAGCAGGTCGAAGAAGCCGGCGGATCTGTTGAGATTAAGTAGTAACCAGTTGTACACCTGCCGTAACTGGCAGGTGTGGACCGGTCTTGAAGGTCCGCCCGGGCGGCTTAGCAGCTCCTTGGCGCGCGCCTTATGTAAAGCGATTGATCGGGTTACCCGACGGTTGCTCACGCCCTAACGCTACGAGGTCTTCATGGCTTATACCTTTACCGAGAAAAAGCGGATTCGTAAGAGTTTCAGCACCCGGCCGGTATCCGATCAGATACCCAATCTTCTGGAGATCCAAAAAGCCTCCTATCGCAAGCTGCTGCAAGCTGGCGTTGAGCCTCTCCAGCGAATTGATCAGGGTCTGCAAGCCGCATTCAAGTCGGTTTTCCCGATTGAGAGCTATAGCG
>CAUZJT010000226.1:0-4001 GCA_963580215.1 Gammaproteobacteria bacterium | reverse complement strand
GATGTACGGATTGGTGGGGTTATCCTCAACCGGGTGGCCGGACCACGCCAGGAACACAAGCTGCGCGCTGCGATCGAGTACTACACTGATCTGCCAGTATTGGGTGCAATCGGTCGCACCCCCCAGTTTGTGATCGATGAGCGTCACTTGGGTCTCGTACCTGGGAACGAGGATTGCGAGGCGGCATCGCGTATCGAGCAGATAGCAGACGTGGTTGAAAACGACGTTGCCCTGGATGCACTGTTGGCATTGACCGATGCGCCTTCCAAATCTCCAGGCCCAGCAGAGGTTTCTCCACCGAACCGCGTGACTCATGGCCGCCCGATACGTATCGGCATCGCCCGTGATCGGGCATTTGGTTTTTACTACCCCGATGACCTTAGTGCTTTTGAGCGGGCCGGTGCCGAGTTAGTACCCTTTGACACCCTCAATGATGCCCGCTTACCATCGGTAGACGGGTTATTTATCGGCGGCGGGTTTCCTGAGTGCTTTATTGAGGCTCTGTCGGCCAATACCCCCCTGCGCGATGCCATTCGCGCCTTTATAGAAGGTGGTGGCCCAGCGTATGCCGAATGTGGAGGTCTGATGTATCTGACCCGCTCTATCAGTTGGCAGGGAGTATGTAAACCGATGGTAGGTGTGATTCCAGCCGACACGCAGGTTGGGCAAAGGCCGGTAGGACGGGGCTACATGCAGTTTCGGGCCTTATCTGACCATCCCTGGCCGATGGCAGCAGGCGCACCAGACAAAGTCTACAACGCACACGAGTTTCACTACTCCCACCTGGAAGGCCTCCCTGAGAGCACGAGTACAGTATTGTCTGTCGAGCGAGGCTACGGCCTGGACGGTGTTCGTGATGGCATCCATATTCATAATCTGCTGGCGACGTATGTCCATCAGCGCCACGTTCAGACCAATCCATGGGTTGATGCCTTTACGGCGTTTGTTCGCGCGCAGCGCACCTGAAAAAACTGCAGCCTACCAAAATTAACACGATATTCACTGGAGACACCGGACAAATATGTTATTGCGTATAACGGAAAAGGCTGCAAAACAGATTCTTGTTTCAGCAAACAGCAGTGGTATGCAGAAACTGGCGCTACGCATCGCTGGCCTGCGTGTGGCCGATGGGTCGATCGAGTACGCGATGGGTTTTGATGAGCCAGCGGAAAATGACACCCGCTTCACTCAGCACGAGGTGGATATTCTGATTGCACCGACCAGTACGGAACTGCTTAGTGGCGCTGTGCTTGATTTTGACACGCCTGAAAATGAGACTGAGCCACAGTTTATCTTCCTGAACCCAAACGACCCACTGTTTGAGCCGCCTGAGCCAGACTAGAAAGTGGTCAATGACATTGTGGCGGGTCGTAGCTGCTCCTATACTTGTATGTCGTGTACATATTTCCGTCCTTAACTTACAAGCCCGGCGATAGAGGCACAGGAGCTACCTGCGCCAGGCGTCGGCTTTTTAGCGAAACGGCGCCGTGGATATAGCCGGCCCATCGAACGACCCACGTGCTGATCCTCGGGTGCCTTTAGGTATAACTCCATCTGTCAGTTCTTTGCCGCCCACGGGGCGTGCTTTGCAACAGCGCTTTCAATGGTTGGCCGCCTTAATTCTGTTTCTCGCCCTGACAACAGCCGCGCTGGCATTGATACTCAGTATTCGCCCGGCTGCCCCCGGCCAGTTGGGTGCCTGGCTTGCGGCGACGTCCGTAGTTCTACTGGTGAGTCTTGGAGTTTTGCTGGTGCGGATACGGCAGTGGCTACTATGGCCGTTGCTACGGGTACGGCTTTGGGCATCTGAGATTCGCCAGGGTGACTTTTCGTCACGGCTGCAGTTATCCGACGTCGAAGCCATGAGTGGCCTGGGTGAGGACATCAACCGACTTGCCGAGTGGCTGGAATCTCTGGCGCATGAGCGCGAGCATGAGTTACAGGCGCAACGGGATCGCCTGGAGGAGCGCGCGCAACTTGCCAATGAGTTGCATGATTCGCTGGCCCAGACATTAGCCAGTTTAAGATTTCAGGTTCGTGTGCTTGACGATACTTTGCGCCAGGACAATGAATTGGCAGTATGGCAGGAGATGGAACGTATCCAGGGCAGTCTGGACGAGGCCAACGTCGAGTTGCGCGAACTGATCGCGCATTTTCGGACCCCCGCCTCCAAGCATGGGCTGATGCCCGGTATCCGTAAGTTGCTGTCACGTTTTCGCAAGGAAACCGGGACCGAGGCCGTTTTACAAAATCAGGCGCCTGACGTAGAACTTGGCGTCGAAGAAGAAAACCAGGTGTTGCGCATCGTCCAGGAGGCTTTGACCAATGCCCGCAAGCACAGCCAGGCCAACATGGTTCGGGTGTTGCTGAGCCAGGACAACGCGGGTCGTTTTCGGGTGATTATCGAAGATGATGGCATCGGATTTATACCAGAGGCCGAGGATCGCGACACAGATCGTCATTTCGGACTGGCAATCATGCGCGAACGTGCAGAGGCGGTGGGGGCCGCTCTTGGTGTCGAGAGTGAACCGGGAGAGGGCGCCCGCGTGGTCGTGGAACTGGCCCTGAAGAGTACTGTTGCCGATAAGCTTGAGATGAAAGCAGGAGTCTTATGAATGTACTGATAGTGGATGACCATGCACTGTTCCGGGTCGGGCTGCAAGGATTGTTAGAGCGCCGTGGTATCGAGATCATTGGCACCGCGGCAGACGGCGAGGAGGGTATTCGCCTGACACAGGAACTGCGCCCCGATGTGGTGTTACTAGACCTGCGGATGCCAGAACTGGGCGGGTTATCGGTGCTACGCCGTTTAGCCGATCAGGGTTTGGATGTTCCGGTGGTGATGCTGACAACCAGCGCCGATGAGACCGACCTTTCTGAAGCACTGCGCAATGGCGCACGCGGTTATCTACTGAAGGACATGGAGCCCGATGAGCTGATTGTAGCGTTGCAGGATATCGTTGCAGGCAAGGTTGTGGTCGCACCGGGCCTGACCGGTGTCCTGGCAGATCTCGTGCGCCATGGTGACCGACGCGAACGTAAGGACGAAATGGCTCCGTTCAGCAGCCTCACCCCGCGCGAGCACGAAATTCTCTGCCACCTGTCTGAGGGGCAAAGTAATAAGGTGATCGCCCGTCACTTGGACATCTCGGACGGAACCGTAAAACTCCATGTCAAAGCCATTTTACGTAAACTGAGCGTGCATTCCCGTGTCGAGGCGGCAGTCATGGCTGTCGAAAAAGGCGTTTGCTCACGCCACAAGCGTGACTGAGGGGTGCGACTTAGGGGTAGGATTTTCGTTCGCTGCGCCGCCGGCCTGCTCGCTGCGTTACCACACCGCGAATGACCCCCAGGCCATCAATTCGGATTCTCGGGTAGCCTTGCGCCAGCGCTTGCAGTGACCAGTGTTCTGTCTTTATCACCAGTTGGCGCAGGATAACCCCGTTGCCATGTTCGGCAACGACGAATGCGCCGTCACATACTGACCCGCCAGGCTCCACGATGATCACGCAGCCATCTTTAAATTCAGGCGCCATGCTGTCCCCCAAGACCTGGAGCGCAAAGGGCTCGTTCGAGGCGCAACTGCTCATGTCAGTCAGGGTCGGTCTGGTTGAGTTGGTCGACCAGGTCGTGCAGAGATCCGGTTTCCACGCAGTTGAGGATATCCGTAACCTGTCCTGGCAGCCCGGCTAGTGTGCTCTGACGCACCTGCTGGCGGATTTCCAGTAGTTGCGAAGGCTCCATACTGAAATGACGCAGGCCCAGTCCAAGCAATAGTCGGGTGAAAGCTGGATCACCGGCCATCTCGCCACACATCGAAACCGGGATGTCAGCTTCGTGCCCGGCTCGTATCACGGTGCGAATCAGCCGCAATACCGAAGGGTGTAACGGATCGTAAAGGTAGTTGACGCTGTCGTCGATACGATCAATGGCCAGCGTATACTGGATCAGATCGTTGGTGCCGATAGATAAAAAATCGAGTTTACGCGCAAACAGGTCCG
>CAUZJT010000225.1:0-4008 GCA_963580215.1 Gammaproteobacteria bacterium | reverse complement strand
CGTCGTGCTGTTTCGTATCAGCATCCTAAACTCGGGCCAGATAAGGCGTCTTGCTTTATTGGCGCTGGCTCGGCACCTTGAGTGGCACGCCCGTGTTCATGATGGCCTCGTAATACTCCAGTGCCTTGTACTCAGTGCCCTGGGCTTTAAATGGAGACGCTCGGACCTGCTTGTTACAGCCGCCGTAGCGCCGATGCATCGTTCCCCAGGGTTTGCCGGACATCGACCACTTGGTCCGGTAGACCGGAAAGCCCACGCCATGGCCAAGTCCGGCACTCAATATGTCACCACGAATACTGTTACCAGAATTAGTTACGTGACAATCTGCGCAGGAGAAATTCAACTGGCCACGCTTTGCCCAGTAGAACTGTCGACCTTTCTCATACCAGGCCTGTGCACCAGCTGCCGAGAAATCTACCGCCATCGGCTTGTCGTTGAATTGCGACTTGTAGTGGGCAATGAGTCGCGCCATTTTGCCGCGCTTGACATTCTTTATCGGTTTTTCGCCATTGGCCTTCAAACACGCGTTGAGGTCAGCCACCAGGGTGCGCAGATCATCGCTGGCCCCATCGTATACCGGGTAGGTATTCGCCGGCGCCAGGTCACAGTCGTCAAAGCCTTTGCCATTGGCAAAAGGTACGGACCACTCTTCCTCGGCCTTTTCCATCTCAGGCTCATAAGGGGGGAAATCCATCATCAATTCCCAGTTAGCCCGTCGATGCGCGTACTGTGGCAATGCATTAACCCCGTCCACATAATCTTCCAGCGCTACGCCCGGGAAACGCTTCAGGAAAAAGCCCTGAAACTCAGCGATTTCGTTGTTAATTTCAGCCTCAGAAATCGCCTGGGCAGTCGAAGCAGTCAGTACTGCCATGCCCATGCCGACTACCAGTGATATCAATTTTTTCATCAGTCCCCTCCTCAGTATTGAGCTACCGGCGCCACGGCCGGCAACACTGGATGCGCTATATGTTTACTTGACTGCCTTTTCGACGGTGCCGGTCTCACCCTTATTATCGGTCCAGCTAACGCTGATCGTGTCACCAGACTTTGCGCCAGCCATAGACATGCCGATGAGCGGATTCTTGGACACGCCAGCACCCAGATTAGCTTGAGCGACTACCGCACCGTTTACGGCGAAATCCATGGTCTGGATATAGTGCGCGGGTATCTTCTCACCCGTTTTCTTGTCCTTGCGCAGACCCGTTTCCATGGGGTGCTTGGCAAGCACCATCACGTCGCGACCGCCGGTCTTGTTCTTTTTGATCTTCATCTTAGTAGATGCCATCTTATTGATCTCCTACTGAGTTCTATCGGGTTAACCGCCGCAACCGCCAACGGTGACTTTGACCTCCTGGGAGGTCTTGTACACCTTGCCGCCTGCTTTAACGTAGCAGTTGACTGGGGAGGTCTGACCCATCTTGATGCGGGCACTGAACATGCCACCGACACTACCAGCAGCGATTTGTAACGAGGTGACGAACGGGGATGGGTTTTTTGCAACCACGATCGCGATTGCCTCGACGTCTGCAAGGGAGGTCATCACCTTGATCGGCACCACGGCACCGTTTTCGGCCTGCAGCGGCGCCTTAATGGTGACGTCGCCGCTGTCTTGGGCATCCGCTGAGCCGAAGAAAGCATTCAGCGCGTCTGCTTCGCTCTTAGCCGTGAAAGCGGCCTCAGGCCAGGTAGCCGCGAGAACTCGGGTCGGGGCGAGCAGTCCGGCACCCGCTGCCACGGCGATCGCACCCGCGGCCAAAGAGCCTTTAAGAAAAATTCTACGTTTCATGAGTCTTGTCTATCCTCTGTTATTTATTCAAAATATGTCTTATTTAATCGCCAGGGTCTGTTCATTCGACTATGGATTGCTGCGACCTAGATAGAGAGCAGCCAGTCTACGATATTGTCGATGTCCTCTTCGCTAATCAACTTGTGTCGACCGAACGGTGGCATCGAAGTAGTGGGGTTTGTCGCAGTAGGGTCCCACACCCAGGCGCGCAAATCGTCGCGGTTGGGGAAGCGAGCTGCCATCGCAACCAATGGTGGTGCGATGTTGCCACCTACAGGAAAGCCTTCAGGCCAGGGGTTAACCATTGCCTGGTGACAGGCGAGACAGTTACCGGCTCTTCGGCTGATCGCCGTGCACCAGCCTTTGATTATGGTATCTCCATCCTTGGCAACCTTCTTGCACTGCTTTTCTGTGGGCCAGTCACCCGCTTGTACAGCTGGGCCATATCCAGCCGACGCAAGTACGATCGCTGCACCAAAAGCGACCAGAGCAGTCTTCAGTTTGAGCATGGCTATCCTCCAGTTACTGGTGCCGTACCTGCCAGAGTTCGGCACACTATATTTTTGAGTCCTGACAACCTCGGAACAAGCATCAGGGTACTAGGGCTACATTTAACTCGGGTTCTACAAGATTATCAAGGATTAACGATAATCTAAATTATCTAATATTCTTATTTACGGTCTAATAGGCCTTTTCAATCAGGTGCTTGCTAATGAAATATTGCTAACTTTGGGCCTAGTAGTGGCCGAAATTTGTTTTTCTACGCGCCTTATCTTTTTATCGAGATGTCTTGTTGATCCCCTAGTTAAACCCTCTAACAGTTCTAATTGATTCAACGGGCTTTTACAATTGGCCGGCGCTTAGCGCATTTCATCGCGCATCATCTGCGTTTTAATTTCCTTTGTTCGGGCGCTAATGCTGGCCTCAAGATAGATGCTGCCTGTGCCGTAGCCAGCGGCAGTTTCTAACTGTGCGAGTGCCTGATCGTATTCATCGCGCCAGTAGTGATACTCAGCCAGGGCCTGAAACGATCGTTCCGGGTGGCCGGTTTCTCCTTCAACGCGGGCCAACAGCCGATAAAGTTCAGCCTGTCTTGGCGCTTCCCTTAAAGCGCCACGCAATACCGAGTGCGCATCGACAAATTTACCGGCTTTCATCAGGGTATCAGCCAGGTAGTACGCCATGGCGGGTGATCGCCGATCTGACTCGGCCAAAAACTGCAGTACAGACACGGCCTCATCTGCAGAGCCGCTCGCAAGCAGCGCCTGGGCAAGAGCGACCTGATAAGGTGGGTAATCCGAGTAATCCGCCACTAGATGCCTGGCATTTTCAATCGCACTTTGGTGATCCCCCAGCCGTACCTGGGACAGTACCAGGCCATAACGTGCGGCCCTTGCTACTAGAGCATCCGTCGAGCGCACTTCGTGGGCGAAGGCAGCCGCCGATTTTTCAGCCTCGTCAGCGAAAACCGCACGAATTCTCGTGCGCGCATGGTAATAATCAAGCGAGGGCGCAACAGAGAATCGCGGGTATTGCCGAAGGCGCCCCTCTACTAACGCCAGGCGGTTCTGGGTCAGCGGATGCGTTCTAAGGTACTCCGGTGCACCAACGGCCTGGAGCCGGCTCTCCTGATCCAGCCGCCCCAGAAAGCCCATCATAGCGGCAGCGGGATAACCTGCCTTGGTAAGGATCATCAGCCCCAGTGCGTCGGCTTCACGCTCAAATTCACGGTTGTACTGCAACTGATCAGAAAGCGCCGCGCCGCTGGTTGCCGCCATCGCAGCTGCGCCGACCTGGCCGCCCAGCAAGATCGCCGCGATGATACCCGCTGTCGTTGGCAACTGGCGCTGGCGCGCGCGATCCATCATCCGTGGCAGATGGCGCTGCGCCACATGGGCCAACTCATGAGCCATGACAGAAGCCAGTTCAGCCTCGTTTTGCGTTGCCAGGATCAGCCCGGTAAAAACAGCGAGCCGCCCACCAGGGCCAGCGAAAGCATTGATAAGCTTGTTATCAATCAGGAAAAACCGCAGGCTGTCAACATCGCCTTCAAGATCAGTGGTCAGTCGCCGACCCAGGCCCTCTATGTATTCCAGTAGCAGCGGGTCATCTATGAAACGCATCTGCTGGCGCGCTGAAGCGATAAACTGACGGCCCATCGACTGTTCTTCAGGGGTGGTGACGATACCCACGCGGGTATCTCCGAGAGATGATGCTAT
>CAUZJT010000224.1:0-4009 GCA_963580215.1 Gammaproteobacteria bacterium | reverse complement strand
ACTTTCCGGAAAAAATAGAACCCAGTGTCACCGGCTATTCTGTTGGCGAATGGCTTGGCGACACACTGGTCGTTCATACGAAAGGCTTTAAGCCTGGTTTCCTTCAAGCGCCTGGCGGACGTGCCACTGAGTCTGTCCGGCACAGTGACCAGATGGAAATCACTGAACGGTTCACTTTGAGTAAGGATGGCACTGTTTTGTCCCGTGAATACACGGTTTTGGATCCCGTTTACTTGGCCGAACCGTACTCGTACTCTAATGCGTCTTTGTACACTACGGCGAAATTCATCCCGTACGAATGCGAAGAGCTAAAGGACGATAGTCAGCAGTAGAGAAGCCCCTTCCCAAGCAGCGAGGAATGATCCATTTCAAGAGTTCTCGTCGTAGCTGAATAGTCGGAAGATGAAGGTATTCCTGGAGGATGAGGCGTATGAGGGGCTTGCGGCTATCCGTTTATTCTGGTGGTATTACAAATTCAACCTCTTAACGTACCACCAAACAAAGTCAGAACAATTGAAATTCCTATCAACAACAAAAGCGGCGGCGAATCTCAAAGCGTTTATTTTAGTAGTCGGTTTCTTGTCTGCTCGCTCGGAAGCAACGGAACAGGAGGCGCTGGTCGCCCGGGGTGACTACCTCGTCAATAGTATTGTGGCCTGCGGTAATTGCCATACGCCGAGAGGCGCCGACCATAAGCCGATCATCGAAATGCATTTGGCCGGAGCATTTCAGGTCGACCGGGCAGAGTTCACGGCGTACGCTCCGAATATCACGCCGGATCGTGAAACGGGTATTGGCGCCTGGAGTGATACAGAGATTATACGGGTCATCCGCGAGGGTGTGCGGCCTGACGGCACGATCATTGGCCCACCCATGCCGATACGTGTCTATCGTGAGATGTCAGATACCGATGTTCGATCGATCGTAGCGTATTTGCGAACGGTCGCTCCGGTGAAAAATAGCTTGCCTCGTTCCAAGTACAATATTCCCCTGCCCGAATCCTATGGTCCGCCTGTAGATACCGTACCAGATGTTCCCCGAGAGGATACCGTTTCCTACGGGGCTTATGTGGCTAATGCCTTGGGGCACTGTATGGAGTGTCATACCCCGCTGGTCAAAGGCGCACCCGATTTAAGCCGAATCGGAGCTGGTGGAAATGTGTTTGTTAAGCCACATGGTATGGAACTGGTCGCCGTGGCGGCTAATATCTCGCCCCATCCCGAGCAAGGAATCGGCACATGGACGGACGAAGAGATAAAAAGGGCGATCACTCAAGCGACCAGCCGCGATGGTCGACCGCTTCAGCCCGCGATGCCCTTTTATTTCTATAAGAAAATTTCTGACGAGGACCTAGAAGCGGTGATCGCCTACCTGCGATCTATACCACCCCAGGCAATTGAATAGATCAACGTTTACCTTCTTCATTTGGTTATTCCAAAGCCTGAAAAGCTCAAGGGTGGCTTGGGCCATAGGGATGGAATGCTCCACAATGCGCACGGCGTATCTAGGATAATGATACAAGCTCATGACTATGAAGGCGTCTGGATCTGCCTCTCGGGGAAAAATAGCTTCCAGGCGTTGCAGGCTCTCGCAGTAGGCGTCCGATTCCATGCCTCCTCGGTTGTCGGTGCAAATAACCCCGTATTCGATTTTTAGTTCATCCGAAATGAGTTGCTGGAGATTCCGAAGGTCGTCGTACCCGACCACCGGACCGATTCGGTTCAGAGGAAGGTCGACATGGATAAACGCGATCTCGATGCCGGCATGGCGGACGGCGTCAACAAATTCCGGGTAGAATTGGCCCCATGAGGGGCATGGCGTCGATGTTGCCGAGCTTGGCTTCCGGGAAGGCTTTCTGGGCAACCTTCGCTTGCTCGATGGCAATCGGAATACGCCGACGAATCTTGGCTGCTTTTTGATCATTGGTTAAGCCTGCCACGATGAACTTGGATAGAGCGGACTACAGCGCGATCGATCGGATCTAAACACCCAGGTCCTACAGATATCTCACAGCAGGGAGATGACTACCGTTCGGTCCAGGGTTGTCGATGGCCACGGGGAGCCCCGCCTCGACAAGGATCTTGGCAAGGTGGCGCGTAACCCAGTTTTCCCCAAAATCTTCCATGACATTCTCGAAGGTGTTAGCTCGAAGATAGTAGACATCGAGGGTGGATCTCAACTCCTACCAGTCTTCTGGCTCTTCCCACATCTATTTAAAATCCGGGGGACACCCTCCGGCCCTACGCATATTATTGTCTTAATACTAGAATTGCGGTTCGTCCGTCAAGGAGCTTGTTATTCCAATTAGTAGAAAGATTAGGTATCTCATAAGTTAATTAATTCGGTTTTACTTGGCCAACGCCTCTTTAGCCGCTTTCAGTAGGGCATCCTGGCTGGCTCTAACCGTGTAGTTGTCGTTCGAATATGCGAAACGTATGGTTTCAGTCGTATCTAGGATAAAGGCTGAGGGCGTGACCAGGAATCCGCCATTGCGTTTCTTCATGTCAAATGCGCGCCCATCCGGGATTTCCTTAACGTGTTGGATGTACTCTTTTACCACCTTGTACTTGATGCCCAGGTTGGTTGCCAACTTGAGATCAGGGTCAGCCAGCAACGGGTATTTGAGCCCGGAGACATCGTAGGCTTTGAGTGCTTCTACGGTATCGGTGCTTACCGCGATTAACTGGTATCCCATTGTTTCAAGTGCAGGGATGCTCGTCTGCAGTTCGTGCAAATGTACGTTGCAAAACGGGCACCAACCGCCTCGGTAATAGATCAAGACCGTGGGTTTTTCTTGCGCTGCTTTGTTGAGATCAAACTCAGTGCCTGTATTTGTCCAGGCGACCGAATTTTTTGGAAGTTTGCTGCCCACCTTAAGCGGATCCATTTTGGAGCCTTCTTCCCAGGGTACGTAGGTGACGGTGTCTTTGGTGTAGGGTAGTGGTGATGCGCCTTGGCGCAGGGTTACACCGATGCCATCCGGAGCCTCTGTATACATGGGCGTACCGGCTTGACGCGATCCGTCGGTTGCCTGTGGTGGTGGGGCTCTCCTGGGGCCACGAGTTCTCCCAGTGCGTGGGGGTCGCTCACCCGGCGAAGGCTGTTCGACCCGCTCACTCGTTCGCTTGCCTTTTTCCGAGTTTGTCTCCTGAGCTGGTAACAGCGGTGTTGACAGCGCCAACGCCGCTGCAACGAACACGGCACTCATTAGAATACTACGGAGGTTAATTGAGTGCGTTCTGGGCATAGTCATTTTGGTTCTCAGTTTGTTGAAAGCTCTTCGAGCCCTTGTTTAAGTATTGGGGTACTTCGATAGTCGAGATTCGGCCACCGATCTTAGTTCAGCGATTGGTGCTGGTGGTGTCAACCAGTGCCGTAAAGCGTAAGGAGAGCTAATGGGTGACGAGTTTCTCACTTCAGTCTTACAGATACTAAAGAATATGGATTTGGATAAAAACACTGGGACTTTTCTCCCGAGCATTGCGTCAATAACGGGTTTATTCACTAAGCATTTTTTCTAGCCGAAGAAATACTTGGGCGATTGATGAATTGCTCCATCACTTTAACATTTAATATTAGATTTGGTATAAAAGAGTGTCTATTAAGTCAGAATATGTATCGTTGTTGTTTAGGGGGGGGGCGGCTGCAAGGCGGGCACACTTTAAAGACAACCCTTCGGCGAGCGTTCTTTTTGCCTTTGGCCGCGTTGCGACCTTGGGCTAAGGCCCTCGGGGCATTGGCTCCTCATCCATACCTCGCCAAATTCGCCAAATTCGCCAAATTCCAGCTGCGATTTATATTCTGACTTATTAGATACTTTCTCAGAGCCAAAAGATCATAAAACTGAACGACACACTTACTCCCATGATTCACCACATTCTTCGCCTTCTTCTCCTTGCCGCGCTTATCCCGATCGCTTCGGTGGCCCAGGAGAAGCCGAACATTCTTTTCATTTCAGTCGATGACATGAACTGCGACTCAGTCGGCGTCTACGGAAGCCCTCTTAAGG
>CAUZJT010000223.1:0-4025 GCA_963580215.1 Gammaproteobacteria bacterium | reverse complement strand
AACAACATCTCTGGTAAAAACTAGAAAGTTCGATGTCATTGAACGCGCCAGATTGAAAGACATATTTAAAGAGCAGGGAATATCTACGATCTCGGGTATGGTTGATGGCGGAGTAAAGCTGGGGGGTATTAGTGGAGTAGGGTATCTGATTTATGGCTCTATCACCCAATTTGGGGAAACCTCCGAGGGTGTCGCCCTTCAAGGGTTGTCATTGGGTGGCGGCACTATGACAATGGGCGTCGACATCAAGTTGGTCGATGCCCAAACAGGCCGAACATTAGTCGCCGATTCGGTCACCCACGAGATTCAATCTGCTCAAAAAATCAGCATCACCGGGTTGAGTTCAGAATCGGATCAAGGTAAAAGCGCAGGCGGTGATCTACTGAGGGCAACCGCGACGGACGTTGCCAATTTAATCACAACCAGTATCTTTCCAATGAAGGTGGTAGTGGTTCAGAAAGATGGAACCGTTATTCTGAACTATGGAGATGGCGCTTTAGAAAAAGGAATGATACTTGAGGTCTATGAGGTTGGTGAGGGATTTAAAGATCCAGATACAGGTGAGGTGCTTGGCGCAGAAGAGACGTTGGCTGCGACTATTGAGGTTTCTCAAACAACAACCAAATTTTCAAAAGCGATTGCTTTAGAGGGTTCTGATCCCAATGTAATCTCGAAAGGCTCGATAGCTCGAATTGTCAAAGGCGATCCTGAGCGCGATAAGAAAAAGGGAGGTCTTTTTGGATTAGGGTCAGGCGACAGTGACGATCAGGGCCAGGGTACCGGGACGAAGATCAGTAATATGTGAAGGGAGTCGAGGATCGGAAAAAAACAGCGACAATAGTGGTGAGGCTGTGGGTTCTCTCAATATTTTCCCCCAGTGGCTGTTGTTAAATTAATGAGCCTGCTTTTGCTCCTATTCGCTTTGGTTAGTGTTGGAGCAGCAGGGGGCGAATTCGAACGATTCGAGCGAAAGGCGACAGCTGCACGACTCTTGTGTGAATATCAAGGGGACTACGTAAGGTCTCATCGAGACCGACATATAGTGTGGTGGGCGTATGATGGCGAAGGATTGGTGATGAATGGCCTACCCCTAAAGGCAGATTTATTCGGAGCTAAAGCAAACAGCGTAATTGTTGATATAGGCAAACTCGTAGATAAAGCCGCCCTGTTTTCTCCAAACGGAGAACTACCGTCTTTTCTGAAGCGAAAATATTACGTGAACTTTGAGAAAGGGATCTCAGTGTTGGCTATTGGTGATCGTTTCAATATCAAAGGTCAGTGTGAGGCCTTTTGACCTTTTTGACCTTTGGAAAATTCTTACAGCATGCCAAGCCTGCGCCGTTTCGTTTTCCGCCTTTTGACGTAACCTAAACCTTTGTACCTTCCCAATGGAGGTCTTGGGTAGTTCGTCAAAGATCATCATTCTGGGCACCTTAAAGTGTGCTATGCCGGCACAGCAGTGATCGATGATGTCTTGTTCTGTGATTGCGCCGACGCCTTTTTTTAAATACATAAAGGCACAAGGTGCCTCCCTTCCCAGTGATCGTCGGCTTTGACTACAAACGCGGCTTCGAACACCTGGGATAGCGTTACCGCCCGGACAAAGAAATCTGGCGCTTTGGGCCGGATTTCTAATGCAGCGAGTATGAGACTTCTCCAAATTAGATTAATACCTGCTGTATAGAACTTAAAGTTGACATTAAGTCTGGAGATAATTACAGAGAGCCTGAATCCTATTTCGAATATTAATTTTACCTCGATCTTGGAACTGCGGCTTAAACACCAATACCCAATCGCCTTCTGAGGCTACTGTAACTTAGCAGTGGATGAGAGTAATCTGAATGAAAATAGCAGGAGGGTAATAAACCTCCAGTTAAACTTTCCTAGTCAGCTTACCATTAGTAAACTCTAGGGAATTCCTGATTGATTACCCACATTCAATCGAACCGACGGCTTTTACAATGAGCAAATCAGGATTGTCGATCCAGCACATCGAAAAACAACATCGCCAGCTTAGCGTCACCTGGAAAGATGGGCACCACAGCTTCTTCCACTACATCTGGCTGCGCGACAACTGTGCCTGCATCGAATGTGGGGACCGCTATAGTGGGCATCGCTATCTGGAGTTCAGTGATATCCCTGACGACATAACCCCCCGGAACATCTTCGTTGGTAACGAGGGAAAACTACAAATCGAATGGAGCAACAACGGCCACCTGACCACGTACTCTGCAAACTGGTTGCGTGAACATTGTTACTCGAGTGCAGCGATCAACGAGCGCCGGTCTAGACCGGTTCTGTGGGATTCGAAAATTGGGGACAATATTCCCCAATGGGGTTATAAGAAAATAATCGAGGACGATGCCTCACGACTACAATTATTTCAGCGAATAAACGACTATGGTTTCGCGATCATCAACAACGTGCCAACCCAAACGGACGAAATCGAACGATTAGCATCATTATTCGGATTTATCAGACAAACCCATTACGGTCGCGTATTCGATTTGATATCGACGCCACAGCAACGGATCCTGGCGCAAACTTCTCACGCTATCAGGCCGCACAATGATGAAAACTTTCGTGACCCGATACCCGGCTTATTCATGATGCACAGCCTACAGGCAAGCAGATGTGGCGGTGGTGCCTCGATATTCGTCGACGGATTCAATGCCGCCACAACACTTCGGCAACAGAACCGAGAGCATTTTGATTTATTGTGTAGTACGCCCATCCCACACCGACGCTTGCTGGTCGACGAAGTAGACGATGTAGCATTCTCGGCAAACTGGCCGGTAATCCAACTCGACCATCATCAGGACGTAGTAGCAATCCACATCAACGAGCGCACCATGGCGCCACTTGAAAGCGAGGCGCATTTAGTCGAACCCGTTTATCAGGCGCTTAAAGCGATGTTCAAACTGGTATACGCTCCACAAGTAAGCTTGGAGTACAGGCTTGAATCGGGCCAAGCCGCAATCCTGGACAACCATCGGGTGCTACATGCCCGAACCGCGTTCAACGGTAACCGACATATCCGTCAGTGCCATGTTGATCGGGACGAGTTCTTTAGTCGGTTGCGCGCTTTGCAACGACGCCTGCATTGAAATAATTTCCACCATCCGTAGGAATAACACGACTAAGGCTTTATTCCAACGCCAGAACTATCTCGCATTCAGACGGATAATCCGCAGGTTCAGTATGACGCCGATCATGGGCACGTCGTAGTGAGCTTTTAAAACCTCAGGGAGGTTCGGGGCCATCCCAGCCACAGTATTGCCCGTGCCGGTGCCATATGCTGACAGCGCAGCGGTCAATGCCGACAGTGCATCATGCTGTATCACTAATCACGTCGTATGTGGTCGTGAATCAGGGCCGCATGGTCACGATACCCTCGCTCGTCCCGGCTGAGTAAGCTTGTGGGGTTTAAAGGCGTCTAGTTGCGGTGGCTGAGTCCAGATTCTGATCGTAAATTGTGGGTATCGCTGTCATCAGAGGTTGTGACAAGCGGTCGGATCGTACCGAATCCCATGACTGTACTGACGGACTCGATCAGAGAGTTGTTTAAAGGCAAAAAGATGCGTAAAATGTTGCACTGCAACAAACTTTGGAACACCACCTTGAACACAAAGCAGACCAAGACCCCTTTGCCAGACCTAACCGATCTCGCTGCCACCATGGCTGACGTGATGGCGCGCAGCCAGAAAATCGCGTGCAATTTCATGTCCCACCACGGTGGGGAGCTCGCCGGTAGTTTTGAGCCAGATAAATTAAGTGAAAGTTTTGCTAAGAATTTTGCTGATCTGCAAATTGATCCTTCGGCTCTGGCCGGGGCCCAGGCGGATTTCTGGCAGGGCTCAATCGCCCTTTGGCAGCAGGTGGCGCTTGGGGCGCTTGGAGGATCGACTAAAAGCGTCATAGAGCCAGAGGTGAGTGATTATCGTTTTCGCAGCGAGAGTTGGACTGACGGCCAGTTGTTTGATTTTATCAAGCAGTCATACCTGCTGGCGTCACGTTATGTCATG
>CAUZJT010000222.1:0-4033 GCA_963580215.1 Gammaproteobacteria bacterium | reverse complement strand
CCAGCGCCATCATTCCCGGAAACATCCGTCGGGCCAAAGCAAAGGATCAGCCCATATTGGTATTCGCGGACCGATTCTCAGGGGTTTACGCTGTTGATGCGCAAACCGGCCAACTGGTCTGGCACAGTACACTGCAGGACCATCTTGTTCCGCTTTACTCGGGCACACCGCTTGTAACAAACGATACCGTCTTCGTACCGATCTCATCATTGGAGGTTGGACTGGCCGTAAACCCTTTCTACGGTTGCTGCACCACCAGCGGTGGTATGGCCGCTTTTGATATCAATACCGGGGAAAAGAAATGGTACCTGCCAACCATTGAAGAAGCAGCGAAGGTCCGAGGGAGCCACTTTGGTTTCGTTGACGAATGGGGGCCCAGCGGCGCACCTGTCTGGGGCGCTCCTACTTATGACAGCAAACGAAACTGGCTGTTCTTCGGCACAGGTCAGAACTATAGCCACCCAACCACTGATACGAGTGATGCAATATTTGCCGTTGATGCAGCATCCGGCGAGGTTCAGTGGGTGAAGCAATTTACAGCTAACGATGCATTCAATGCAGCCTGCACAGTTTCGCTTAATCACCCTAATTGCGCACAACCAACCGGCCCTGATGTCGATTTCGGTGCACCAACATTGCTGGCCCACACCCCGGATGGCAAAGATATCCTGCTTGCCGGACAAAAATCCGGCGACGTGCATGCTATGAACCCAGACACCGGCGAGCTTTTATGGAGCCGGAAACTCGGCCGGGGCGGCATCATTGGCGGTGTGCATTGGGGGCTTGCGGTTAACGAATCAACTGGCACTGTCTTCGTGCCGATTAACGACAGGTCAGCCATGAATTACCCATCACCTGGCACACCAACCCCCGGGCTCTACGCGCTTGATATCGAGTCAGGAGAGCCGCTGTGGCAGTTCTCAAGGAATTCCCGCTGCGACGATGAACAATGCATGTACGGACTATCCAGCGCGATTACCGCGACCAATGACATCGTGATCACCGCAAGTATGGATGGCTATCTTGAAGTCATAAACGCCGCTGACGGTAAGTTATTATGGTCTCATGACAGTTGGAAAACCTATGAATCCGTCAATGGTGTCACCGTCAAAGGGGGGTCTTTTGACACCCATGGCCCCATGATTGCGGATGACCAGGTAATGGTGAGTTCGGGATATCGATACATCAGCAATCAGCGCGGCGGTAACGCATTCCTGGTTTTCCAGGTGGTGGCCCCTGATGACTGATATCACGCAGTCCAATCTGTTTCTTGCCAGTCGCTGGCGCCGACTCCTGGCAACCGGCTTCGATGCCATGCTGGTTCCGGGCGTGACGATTTTTCTGGTGATGATCCTTGACGTGATGGAACAGGCCGATGATTTTACCGACCGGTGGTGGACAGTCCATGTCCTGGCTATCGCGATAGGCAGCTACCTGGCACTCAACGGCTACACACTGTGGCAAAGCGGGCAAACCCTGGGCAAAAAAATCGTTGGCATCGCGATCATTACCCAGCAGCCACAACCAGACGGCGCATACGAATTTCTACGCCCTCCCTTTTGGAAACTAATTGCCGTTCGTGCGCTGTTTTTCCCACTGCTGTTTGTTGGCATCATGCCATTCCTGGTTTGGATGCCGGCGTTGGACCTGATCTCTATTTTTGGAAAACAACGACGTTGCCTGCATGATTATTTCTGCAGCACTGTTGTCGTAAAAATCAATTAAAGGAAACACCTTATGAAAATTCTATTCAATGTTGTCCTGATACTATCTTTTTTATTTGAGGCGTTGGCCTCCGTTTCACTGATCGCTGGCCCGGAAGGCTTCGCCGCCGCCGGCTCAGGCAACCAGTGGTCCATGCACTATGGGTTTGCAGCACTCGCTATTGCCAGCATGTCCTTATGGGCCTGGCCATACCGAACGAACCTGCCGGTGGTCACCTTCGCGCTGGGTGTTCTGTTCACTTTTCATACCGGATTATCAATATCTCTTCACCTCGCAGGTGATCAACAGGCTGGAATGATTATTCACAGCGTGCTTTCCGTTCTTTGCCTGGTACTTATCACGCAACGATCAAAGTGGTGTGACGTCGCCGACAAGGCCGCTAAAAATGCTTAGCCTGCGCAGGTGGATCCTGCTCATGGCATTGGCCTGCTCACCCGTTGCCGCCAAAGAAATCAACTTTACCCGTTACCTGGGTGACCACTCGCTAAAAGAATCTAACACCGAAACTTCTTTTACCGGTACCGTTGGTGAAGGTAGGCTGATTATCTCTGCCCTGCCCGACACTACCGTCACCGTTAGTGTGAATGGCAAAACCATCGCGATTACAGACAAACTTGTCGACGGGCATGCTGAATTCAACGTCGACCTTCTTGAAAGCAATACCATCAGCGTTGACGTTACCTCTCCACCACCAACAGCCACCAACATCCGAGTCAAACAACGCGCCAATATAGAACTTAATGTTCTGGCGCGGGTGCACTTCAACACCAACGTCAGCAATTTTGTTGAGGCTCGCGAGTTCTATGGAAAGCTTGGGTTTGAGACGGTTTCAGGCTTCCCCGACACCAACACCCAGGCGATGGCACGTGCCATTGGCGTAGAAACACCCACAGACTATGACGGTTCAAAAGGGGAGCACGCCGGAGGATACCTGCTACACGGCGAACTCATCGGCGCCGGGGGATTCTGGGGCGGCGTCATAGACTTGATTGAATTCACCATTCCAAGGAACGTTGAAGCACCTTACGCCCAGGTGAACCATCTGGGCATGGCACGTGCCGCAATGCACACCACCAACATCACTGCAGACTACCAGTATATGAAATCACTGGGCGTTGAGTTCCTTTCAGCGCCAACTCAAAGAACCGACGGGACTCTGTTCGCGATCTTTAAAGACCTGGACGGCACTTTCTATGAATTGCTCGAAGTAGACGGCGAGGACACCGAAACAGACACCACCCACATCACCAGCCTTGGCCATGTGAATATTAATGTCAGCGACCTTGAACGTTCAAACGCCTGGTACCAGATGTTTGGCTATGAAGTGACAGAAACACTGCCATCGACAGAGCCAGCAGAGGTTGCCAAAGCCATGGGTTTTGAACAGCCATTCACGATCAAGGGAAATCGCGTCACCCACGATGTTGATGGATCAGTGCTGGAACTCGTGCAATGGCTAGCCCCTTTTGATCCGGAGCGTGCCTACCCGGCACCCGTAAACCACCTGGGCATCCACAGGACAGCCTATTCAACCACGGACATCGAGGGCGACGTTGCGGCTCTTAAGGCGCAGGGCGTTGAATTTCTTTCCCCCATCACCCCATGTTGTTCCGGTGATGATTCATCAAGCAGCATCATCGCTTTTTACGATCCGGACGGAACAGTGGTTGAACTGGTTGAGCAACCTTATGTATTTCATCTGCTCTTTAAGGTGATTAAATGGTTTGGGGAAACGTTCTAGCGAATCACCTTAAACAGCTCGACGGCGTTCCAGTTCCTGAACAATCTGTACGTGCTTCTCTCTCGATAAAGCGTATTTAAAAAAGAGTGAAAGCGCCAGTAAGCTGAAGACAGATGTCGCCGGCCCTGGAATAGCCCAAGATTAAAAACCACATCCGGGTGCACTTGCCCCGGTACAGCGTTCTTGGGAAAAGCAATGAAATCAAGCGCAAGGCCGCCAATCACTGTGCCAAGAGCCACCGCACCAAACAGTAAACCGTAGCTGAACAGGGCATTGCGATCACTGTAGCCAGTGGTCAGCTCTGCCCCAAAATATTTTTATGCGTGTCGGCAGTTTTCGCTAACCAATCGCTTCCCCCTCAACAACCGCGACCAAGATCTTTTCGACTGCCACATCAGGGCACCAATGTACCCCCGAGCAGGCTTTGAAGTATAAGGTTATATCGCTATCCTGCAGGTTTGCTGCGCGCTTTACTTAGACGCCTTGCGCATGCCGCGTCAGCACGACCAGAAAACCACCGCCATATTTATCCAACTTACGGGCGCCAACGCCTGGCAAATCGCTGAA
>CAUZJT010000221.1:0-4043 GCA_963580215.1 Gammaproteobacteria bacterium | reverse complement strand
CATTCTCAGCGCCCTAGCCCAATTGAAAGCTACGGGTTTTAAGCCTGTACCCCACGTCGCTGCCCGAGGCTTCCGCGATGATCACCAACTGCGATATTTTTTCGAAGGGCTGCGTGATCATGCGATAGAGAAGGTTCTTGTCATAGCTGGAGGCCTCAGCTCGCCCAGTGGTCCCTACCAAAATAGCTTACAGGTGCTTCAATCTAAAGCCTTTCAAAAATCCGGCATTTCCACTGTGGCTATAGCTGGACACCCAGAGGGTAATCCAGTTGATGCGGAGGCCGAACAGAGTTTGCTTAAAAAGCTCGATTTATTGAGTGAACAAGGCAACGCCGCTGAGATTGTTACCCAATGGAGTTTCTTGCCCGAAAAAGTAAACGCCTACCTCAAGCAGATGGAGACTTTAGGTCCAGGCATAGCTGTGCGCGTTGGCGTGCCCGGCCCTGCTTCGCTAAAAACGCTCTTAAAGTATGCTAAAGTCTGCGGCGTCTCGGCATCAACCGCTGTGCTTAAAAAACAAGGGTTCAGCCTGGGGCGTCTGCTCTTATCGGGCGATCCATCCAAATTTATCAATAAAGTCAACTGCTCGCAGAATTTTCATCTCTACCCATTCGGTGGGCTTGAAAAAAGTGCGGAATGGCTGCGCCAAAATAACCAGTCTGCGTAAAAATTTATCACCACACAAATATGGATCATGAATGCAAAAAATATGAACACTCAGAATAACGCCTCCCTAGAAGCAAAACTCCAAGCACACCCCAGCCCAGTTGAAATGCTGCGCCACGCCCAGGTCGGTGGCTACGACTTCCCTTTTCCCGGTCAATATACCAATTGGCGCGACGAGCAGGAGGCATGGCAGAAGAGTGTGGTGCTCTTCGATCAATCCTTCCATATGACGGATGTCTACTTCGAAGGACCGGATGTGAAACGCCTGCTTTCGGACATCGGGGTCAATACGCTGAAGAATTTCGGGACGAACAAGGCCAAGCAATTCGTGGCCTGCAACCATGATGGTTATGTGATTGGCGATGCGATCCTGTTCGGCCACGCCGAAGACAGGGTAAGCGTGGTTGGCCGTCCTTCCGTGCCGAATTGGGTGCACTTCCACGCCGAAACTGGCGGCTACGACGTTAAAGTCACTCGCGACGAGCGAACCGTCAGCAACGGCGGCTCACGCCTGATCTATCGCTACCAAATTCAAGGCCCCAATGCCCTCGACCTGATAAAGAGTGTGCACGAAGGCGAATTCCCAAAGATCAAATTCTTCAATCTCGGAGACCTCACGATTGCTGGTAAAAAAGTGCGCGCGCTCAACCATAACATGTCCCGCATGGGCGGTCTTGAGCTGCACGGCCCGGTCGAAGACCGCGATGTGATTCTTGCTGCCCTACAAAAATCCGGCCCAGAGTTTGACCTCGTCATGGGCGGCAGCCGCGCCTACTCGACCGTATCACCGGAAAGTGGCTGGATCCCGTCCCCGATGCCTGCCATCTATAGCGGCGAAGCAATGAAGCCATACCGCGAATGGCTCAGCGAAAGCGGCTTCGAGGCCAACGCCTCGCTTGGCGGTAGCTTCTATTCCGACAACATCGAAGATTACTACCAGACCCCATGGGATCTCGGCTACGGCAAACACATCAACTTTGACCACGACTTTATTGGCCGCGAAGCCCTTGAAAAAATGGTGGATCAACCACACCGCCGCAAGGTCTGGCTGAGATGGAATGACGAAGACGTACAGGAGGTGTTCAAGAGCCAACTCGGCGCAGGTGATCGCTTCAAGTATATGGAAGTGCCCAATGCCTATTACTCCATTCTGCCCTTCGACAAGATCCTGGCGGATGATTCTGTCGTCGGTCTGTCCACCTACACCGTCTACACCTCCAATATCCGTAGCTGGTTCTCGTTGGCGATGGTCGATGAGTCGGTTGCCGATGGCGCCGAAGTGACCGTGGTCTGGGGCGAGGAAGACGGCGGCTCGAGAAAGCCGAATGTTGAGCGTCACGTGCAAACCAACATACGGGCAACGGTATCTTACGGACGTCTAAATGAAGCCTGACGCTGTGCAACTGCGTCTGGTCGGTAGCTGTCCGGATCAGGTCGGCATCATTGCCCGCGTGGCCGGCTTGATCGCCGACCAGGGAGGCAATATCACGGCATCCAATCAATACGAGGACGTGCGCAGTAAGGCCTTCTTCATGCGCTATGGTATCGATTTATTAGATACGGCAAAGTCGGCCGACGGATTTGCGACGACCTTCCGTTCGCTCGCGGATGAACTGCAAATGGACTGGCGGCTTACCGACCTGGCTAAAAGGCCGCGCATCGTGCTGCTGGTCAGTAAATTCGATCACTGCCTCGCTTATCTGCTACACCGTTGGAAGGTAGGCGACCTGCAGTTCGATATTCCCTGCGTAATCTCCAATCACGAAACGCTGCGCGAGCTGGTCGAATGGTATGGCATCCCTTACCATCATGTGCCGGTGCCGAAGGAAGCCAAGGCGAAGCAGGCAGCCTTCGAGAAGACTGGAGAGCTCATCGAGCAGGCGAAGCCTGACACGATTGTGCTGGCTCGCTACATGCAAATCTTCCCAGCCTGGCTCTGCAGAAAATACCGTCACAATGTTATTAACATCCACCACAGCTTTCTCCCGTCATTCATCGGCGCGAAGCCCTATCATCAGGCGGATGAGCGTGGGGTGAAGTTGATCGGCGCGACCTGCCACTATGTCACGGAAAATCTCGATGCCGGTCCGATAATCGAGCAGGACGTCGCGCGCGTCCGGCACAGCGACAGTATCGAAGATATGATGCGCCAGGGCAAGGATGTCGAAAACACGGTGCTTGCCCGGGGCTTGCGCTACCACCTGGAAGACCGCGTGCTAGTGCACGGAAACAAAACCATTCTGTTCAGCTAGATGTCTAGAGCGACCTGGCTCAAGAATCGGTAGCTTGCTGGCGATTGAGGTGAATCGAGTATGTTAGACTAGACTTGGTCATAAATTGAACTTCCCGATTTTTGACATTGGTTACGCGGCACGGCGCAAGCGCCGGCCCTACAAGAATTTGCAATGTCGGGCCTTCGCTCGCGAAGTGCCGCGTTTGTTTAGTTAATGACCGTTCTTGGTTTAGGTTGAACCACGCTTGATTCATCGTTTCTTTGGGCAAGGCCGATTCTGAGTCTGATTGCTGCGGCCTCGGCGATGCCGCCCTACCTTCGGCATTCTGTTTGAGGTTGCTTGGCAGTGGTCTTGCGCGGTTGCATCTCTAGCGTCCTAAATTGCGACTGAGCCTTCAGCGGAAGCGAGGGCCATGGATCGGTAGCGCGTTTTGTAGACGCGGGCGGTCTCGTCTTTCAGGAGACTCGACTGGGCTTTGCCGAGCGGATCGATCCAGTGGAGCTGATGGCCTTCGGTCTTGGGTTTAGCTAACCCCACGTGGTAAAGGAATGCGGTGGCGTCGCGTTCAGTGGAGACGCTCGCTTCCATTTGGACGAATGGGCTGCCGTGGTAGAAGGTGAATGCGAGCGAGCCTGAAAATCGTTCGCTGTTTAGTCCATCGATCTCGATCGTTGCTCGTCCTCCACTGGTGGATACCATTACGTTTTGTGGAACCAGGTAACCTTTTTCGACGGTGTAGGGTCGGGTAGGTACGCGGTCGAAGAAGATGGACCAGCCAGAGCGTTTTTCCAGATCGCGTTCTCCAACCCAGAAAAGATAATTGGGATCGAGGCCTTGAAGAGCCGCTTTGTCGTCGAGGCCGATTCTGCGAATGAGCGGGGCTGCAGGAGTTCCACCTCGCCTTGGGATGAATTGCAGTTCCATGAAGGCTCGGCCTTCGGGACTGTCCCATTGGATGCTTAGCGATTTGCCGGTCGATTGAATCGAAAATCCGTCGGATTGCTCGACTTGCGATTGGTCGATGTCGATCGCGAGCAGGTTTGGGTTGAGAAGGAGGGATAGAGAGAGGGATAGAGAGAGGGGGAGAAGGAGGGATCGGGGGTGGGGGAGCTTCATTGGGTAATGGGTTGGAAGGTGAGTTGA
>CAUZJT010000220.1:0-4043 GCA_963580215.1 Gammaproteobacteria bacterium | reverse complement strand
CGCATCATCGCCTTCACCACCATCACGGCGCAAACACAGCAACTCATTACTGAGATTCAAGGCAGCCAGTACCACAGTGTGCTCAAGGCCGATCACTTTGCTCTGAGACTGCACGATCTGCAGTTGCCCGTTGAGATAGTCAGCCGCTGCCTCCAAATCTTCGCGTTCACCTGGCGGGCACGCGATCGTGAATTCACGATCAAGAATCCGGACCTTCACGCTTTCCTTAGACACGCTGCTATGTTACCGCTACGCTAACAAAATCACGAACAGTGACGCCGGTCAAGATGGGTCTGCGCCTCGCAGCCGATCAACCACAAGATCGATCCGGCGCTTTGCCTCAAGATTTCTACTGACCAACTCTTCTTTTTCGCGGGTCACTTGCTCCTCGGCTGCTCGCAGTTCTTTATTTTGGGAGCGCAAATCCCCACAAGTCTCAATCAAGTACTCCACCTGCCGGGCCAGCCCTTCAATTTCACCGCGCAAAGGTGGCGTTTGCTTATCATTCATCTTGGCCTGATCCTCCTCAGGATATTTCGCAGGGCCTGAATTTATCGTGATGTGCCCCGCACAAACAGAATCATAGAGTTCCCGGCTAATCGGGTCAACGGTGAGGTGTTTAGCGCAGTCTTGATATAATTGCTGATCACCCCCTAGCCTTTTGCGATCTGCCATGACTTCTCCTCCCGAGCTGAAGCTGGATGGAGCCTTCTACCAGCACTTCCAGACCCTGCTCGAAAACAATATTCCAGGATGCTCACCGGCTGAAGTGCACGGAATTCTCACTGGATTAGTCTGTTCGGGCGAATCAGAAGTAAGCTTTGATTCGTGGCAAAACCTGCTGATGGACTTCAAAACACAAAGTTCGGACAACGAACGGATGGGCGACGCCCTCAGTGCATTGATCACCCTGATCGACCGGGCATTGCAGAACCAGGATTTCGCCTTTCGCTTGCTGCTACCCCCGGATAGCGAGAGTGCCACCAACCGCACGCAGGCGCTGGCCCACTGGTGTCACGGCTTTACCCTCGGGTTGCGGTGGAATGGCGCCATCGAGCCCAATACGCTCGAGCCGGACGCCGCCGAAGCTATAATCGATATCGCAGATATCGCACGGGCCGATACCGCCTCGGTTGCACCTGACGACGAAACAGCCCTTGCCGAAATCGAGGAATACCTGCGGGTCGCGGCTCAGCTGATTTTCGAAGCCACACGCCCGCCCCCAGCGGTGGCCCAACCTAAGGATTAAGGCAAGTACTATGACAACTACCCGAGACTACGCGCAACGGCGCCAACACCTGATGAGCCATCTGGGCGATGGCATTGCCGTGATTCCGAGCGCCCCCCGGGCCCGTCGCAATGGTGACGTCGAGTACCGTTATCGACCCGACAGTGATTTTTTCTACCTCACGGGCTTTACCGAACCCGAGGCAGTGGCAGTACTGGCTCCGGGACGGGCTAACGGCGAATTTCTGATTTTCTGTCGTGAGCGCGATCCGGTACAGGAAATGTGGAATGGAGGGCGAGTCGGACTCGAGGGCGCCGTCAACACGTTTGGCGCCGATGATGCCTTCCCCTTTGAAGATATCGAGGACATTCTTCCCAGCCTGTTAGAGAACCGTTCCAGGGTCTATTGCAATCTGGGCCGCTACCCGGACTTTGACAAGCAGTTGCTGCGCTGGCTGAGTGATGTCAAAACCCGCCGCCGCAGCGGCGTCACCGCGCCAGGAGAACTGGTTGATCTGGGCTGCATTTTGCATGAATTGCGCCTGATCAAACGTGCGCCTGAGCTTCATGTCATGAAAAAAGCAGCCGCTATTTCAGTTAACGCTCACCGGCGGGCCATGGCTCGCTGCGCACCGGGCATGCGTGAATACGAGATCGAAGCCGAGCTGGAATACGTATTTCGCCAAGGCGGCGCACAGTATCCAGCCTACCCGTCTATCGTGGCTGGGGGTGCCAATGCCTGCGTGCTGCATTACATCGATAACCGCGATCGACTGCGCAAAGGAGATCTTTTGCTGATCGATGCGGGAGCCGAGCTGGATTGCTACTGCGCCGATATCACGCGCACCTTCCCTATCAACGGCCGCTTCAGCGCTACGCAAAAGGCGCTTTACGATATTGTCCTGGCGGCGCAACTGGCCGCGATCGACGCCGTCAAGCCGGGAGCGACTTTCAACGATCCCCATGAAGCGGCAGTACGAGTCATCAGCACCGGACTGAAAGACCTCAAGCTTCTCAAAGGCAGTGTAGACGGACTGATCGAAAAAGGGGCTTATCAGAAATTCTTTGTCCACCGGACCAGTCACTGGCTGGGCCTGGACGTACACGATGTGGGCGAATATCGGCTGGGGAATGCATGGCGTGTCCTCGAAGCCGGAATGGTGCTGACAGTTGAGCCGGGTATCTATGTTCCAGCCGAGAAGAGTATCCCCAAAAGGTGGCAGGGAATTGGGATTCGCATCGAGGATGATGTGCTGGTCACTCGGGCTGGCCACGAAGTTCTTACTGATGATGCACCCAAGCATCCTGAAGCCATCGAGGATCTGATGGCCTCAGGCGACTGAACGGACAGTGGCACAGCATGTAACCATTGTCGGCGGCGGACTTATTGGCGCGAGCCTTGCCTGTGCGCTGGAACCACTCGATATCGACATCACGGTGCTTGAGGCCACGCCATTCGACGACGAGGCTCAACCCAGTTTTGATGAACGCACCATCGCCCTCACTTTCAGTTCACGTCGGGTGCTCGATGGCATCGGTATCTGGCCTCAAATCGCCGCACAGGCGGGCCCCATCCACCGTATCCATATCTCCAATCGCGGTCATGGCGGCATTACCCGTCTCGATCGGCGGCTGATCGGTACCGAGGCACTGGGCTATGTCATACCCTCAAGGGTACTGGGCAAAGCCTTGACGACGCACCTGCATAAAAGCAACCGGATTGACTACCGCTGCCCGGCAAATGCTCAGTGCTTAAAAGTGCAACCCGAACAGCGCCGGGTGCAGGTCGACACATCCGATCAATCGATTGACTCAGCCCTGGTGGTTATTGCCGATGGTGGACGTTCACCACTGTCACAGCTGGCCGGCCTGCATACCAGCGAGACAACCTACGACGAGCAGGTGCTGGTCGGAATTGTGGGCGTAGACCGGGATCAAGACCACACCGCATACGAGCGTTTTACCCACCATGGTCCATTGGCCCTGCTGCCGCTGGATACGCGACGCTTTGCGCTGGCCTGGACGCTGCCCGCCGACGAGGCGCAAGATACGCAAGCGCTGGCCCAGAGCGACTTTCTTGAAAAACTGCAAGAGTTGTTCGGTGACCGCTTAGGATTTTTTACCCGCTGCGATAGCCTGAAGGTCTACCCACTGCGCCGCGCTGATATGGCAGAACCTGTATCGGATCGCGTGGTCGCGCTGGGCAACGCTGCCCATGTTGTACATCCGATCGCTGGCCAGGGTTTTAACCTCGGCCTTCGCGATGTAGCCCAGCTGGCCGAAGAACTGGCCCACGCCCTGGCTGATGGAAATGATATCGGTAATCCGATCGTACTCGCTGGTTACGCACGCAGCCGGTGTTCACAGACTCGACGTGTACTGCACTTCACCGATGGACTACTGCGCATCTTTTCCAATGAAACCCTCGGCGCACGGCTGGCAAGAAATATAGGTCTTAGCACTTTGGAAGTATTGCCGCCGGCGAAACGGTTTCTGCTCAAGCGTACTGCTGGGCTCGCCGGTACCCTACCGCGATTGGCGCGTGGCCTGCCGCTCAGCACAAGTTGATGGGCGAGTCACAGTTGACAGACTTTGATGTGGTCGTAAATGGAGCTGGCCTGGTGGGCAGCTGCTGCGCACTGCTGCTGGCCCGCTCTGGTATCCATGTCGCGATCCTCGATAAGGATTACCCTTCGAAGGAGGTTGATCACGATCCCATCCGGGTCAGCGCTCTTAACCACGCTTCTCAGAACATCCTGGAGAACCTTTGCGTGTGGCGGGAAATTGCTTGGGATAAATCAACCGCTTTTGAGCGT
>CAUZJT010000219.1:0-4044 GCA_963580215.1 Gammaproteobacteria bacterium | reverse complement strand
CTGAGTTGGTCGAAGAAAACGAGTTTTGCTACAGCCGTAGAGATGGATATCCGGTGACACCAAAACATACGCTGATTATTCCAAAAAGGCATGTAGCGTCTTACTTTGATCTGTACGATCGCGAAGTCAGGGCGATGCACCAAATGTTGATCGAGATGAAAAATAAAATACAGGGATCCGACGAGACCGTTAGTGGGTTTAACATTGGTGTGAACGCTGGCGAGGATGCGGGCCAGTCAATATTTCATGTGCACATGCATTTGATTCCACGGAGAAAAGGGGATATCGACAACCCACAAGGAGGCGTTCGTGGCGTAATCCCCAATAGACGGATCTATACCAGGAAGGTTAAGGGATCGCAGTAATCCGAGGATCTCACACCCTTGGTTGATAGAAAAGTTTCGTGAATGCGAAGCCACCCGGATCGCAGAATCTGCAGTAAATATTATTAGGCATGTGATGCGACCGTTTTGGCCTAAGCGTCACTGGCGCCGCAGAAGGCGCTTTGTAATGGACATGGCGTTAGTGGGCGCTTGGCCAGGAAAGTGATTCTGAGTCAACCTCCGGCGTTGCTCGGTTGAGACTCACCCAGCACCCGCAAATTGTCTTCTGCCGCGCGATTCCCCTGAAGGGCGGCCTCATTAAACCAGTGCACCGCGACTGCCCGGTTTGGCGGGATACCTTCGTAGCCCGTCATGTATAGAACACCGAGGTTTGTCTGTGCTGGGGCATAACCTTGCTCGGCCGCCTTTTGGTACCAGAAGGCGGCCGAGCGATAATCAGCATCGATTACCAGGCCGTCGAAGTAAAAATCGGCAAGATCAGACTGTGCCCAGGCGCTACCCTGGCTAGCGGCCAGTTGCACCGGAGCGAGGGCCGCACTGAACATGCCGATAGCTCGGGGTTTATCACGGTCTGTTCCGCGAGCTTCAAGTAGCATTCGTGCGACCCGGACCTGAGCCCTCGGGTAATTGCGCTCGGCCAATGGCTGAAGGAACTGGTATGCCTCACGGTAATTTCCGCCATAGTAGGATTTGATACCACCGGCGAGATTCAACTGATCCTGCTCTTTGGCCATTTCTCGAGCTTCAGAGATCCGGGCGTCTGCCTCCGCCTGCAGGCGTTGCTGCTCGGTAACAAGGTATTCTCGACGTTGCAGGCGCTCAATCAGCGTGTCAACGCCGGCATCCGTGGGGTCGATTGCTTTGGCAATCTGCAGGCTTCGTGCTGCATTGCCTAATTCGTTTTGTGACAGGGCATCGCGGGCTTGTCGCAGGTAGAAGGCCGTGATGTTGCCGATGCCATTGCGGGCCCGTTGGCTGGCGGGGTCGAGATCCAAGGCAGCGCGGTACAGGGTTAGGGCGCTCTCCCCAGGCGGGCCTATCAGTCGGTCAGTGTCAAAGGCGGTCAGTGCCCGGGCCAGTAGTGCCTCTATTTGTTGACTTCGCTCACGCTCAAGGCGGTGTTGCTCTATCTGCGCTTGGGCCAGTGCTTTTTTGCGCGCCAATGCCTCTTGCCAGTGCATTTGTGCGCGATCAATCTGCGCGGCAGTTTGGGTGAAATGTTTATGTCCTGCTATGACACTGGTTGCCAGCGATAACTGTTCACGCGCGATAGTGAACTCCTTGGCATCTACCAGATTGTCAATGCGGGTGAGTATGCGCCCGATTATCTCCTTAACGCCGCGGGTAGCGGTTTTGTTTTGTGGATCTATGCGCAGTATGGCAGTGAACTCTCTGTAGGCGTTGGCATTGGGTGGGTCGATCAGGTGTCCTTGTGCCAGATATCCTTGGGCTCGAGTAAAGCGGGGTTCACTAAGAACCTTAAGTTGCTCAGCATCTCTATACGCATTAACCCGGTTGAGATCATCTTGCTTTAAGAAGTCCTGCGGCGCGGTGGGTAGTGAGGCGCTGACCACTTGTGGGATTTTGGGCGATCCACGACTGGGCTCTGGAGGTGGCTCATGGGTAGTAGCACCGATAATTTCGATCGTAGTACGTGTGGTTGTTTCCAAGGGAGTCGGCCTTGGTGTTGTCAGCAGGTAAATAACCAGGAGTGCAGACAGCGTAATCAGTGCGCCCAGCGCTAACCGCATTGTCAGATGTCGGCGCAGTCCTTGCAATGAGGAGCCTAGAATTCTGCCAAAAGAGCCTAAGAATGAAGTGGTACTTCTTGAGGATTGACGAGGCGTAGAGCGGTGTTTCCCCGGTTTCGTGGGGCGCAATGTGAAATCGTTGTAGGGCTTGCCCGTTAGCACTTTACCCGCGCTCTCCAGATCATTCGCGATCTCCAACCCAGGGCTCGATGATCTGGTTACTTCAAGCGCTTTGAGCGTATCTTCAAAAGCCTCGCGGGATTCGCTGAAAATAGGTTCTTGCCTCGGGGACCCTTTTCTCGGAGCAGCCCGGGTAGGCGAGGTTAGCTCTGTCTCAGTCGGAACTTGAATAGCGGCCTTTACCCGGGGCATTGCGTTTGACCGGGACCTTGTTTCATTCTTTTCGGGGTTTTTATCCTCTACCACCTTGTCAAGCGCTGAGAGCGCAATCGCACTTGCGCCATGCAGCATTTTTGATCCTGCTTGCGGTAGGGTTGGAGAATGCGACCTGAGCCCCGCTTGGAGCGGGTCAATAGGTTCGACAGATGGTCGCGAATCGTCAGTGGCGGAGTTCTGAGCGGGCTCTGATTCACTATCCGCTGCCGCCTGAATTGATGTGGTTAAGTCGAGAGCACTGATGATTGCCTCGGCGTCTTGCGGTCTGGCTGTGGGATCTAGTGCCAGCAACTGATCGATGAGCGTTAGGATAGATACAGAAAAATAGTCTTTTCCAGCCTCAATCGCCGGTACCAGGGGGTCATCTTGACCGAGATCTGTGATGCTGAGTCGGGTTAGCGCGTCGGTCGGCCCGACACGGCAGGCCCCCTGATAGAGGATAGCTCCAAGAGCGTAATAATCGGTCCAGCAACCCAGTTGGCCACGAAAACTGGCGAGTTCGGGAGCCCGGTAATCGTGCCCATTAGATTTATCCCCTGCTGGGTAGTGCAGTTTATCGGTATTAAAACCACAGATAAAGAGTTTGTCTTCATCCGCTAGGAGAATCCGTTGCGGGCTGAGTTCAAGGTGTAGAGCGCCGGCATCATGAGCCGCGTCAAGATAAGTTACTGCAGAATAAAGAATTGTCTTTAGCGTCTCTTCCGGGAGCCGTTCGCCGGTGTTCAGCAGGTCAGCCAGCGACGCGCGGATACGTAGATCAATGGCATACCACGCTGTGCCATGCTTTTCTTCGTAGCGGGAGATTCGACCGGGGTGATCTATCTGGCTGAGTACTCGGGCCAACAATAAGAATTCGCTGAGCCCTTGTTCAAAGTCAGGATTAAAGTCAGCATCGCAAAGAAGAAGGGAAACGCCGTCTTGATCGCGCAGAGCGAATTGCAGGGGAAAATACTCCTGGATAACAATGCCACCGTTGTTCGCTGTGTAGGTAAACCCGCTGTCAGCCTGCACAAGCATCCGCGAGATGATGTTGTTGCCAAGCTGTGCTCCTGTCTGAAGTGGAGTTGCCCGCAGTTCGCCCGGATTACGGTTGTCGGCGCTGGTTGATGCTCCGGCGTTTGGTTCTGTGTGTGAATCAGCGGTCATGTTGTTGCATCTGCGCTGTTATGTTGCTGACTAAAGCAGTGAGGCTGCGAGGCTGCGAGCTTTGAACCAGAGGGTCGTAAAGCAGTTGCTATTCCTAATCTTGAGGTAACTCTTGAGGTAACTAATGAGTGCACCGCTTGTAACTGTTTTTCCAAGCGAGTTAAAGGTCCTGTTCAGGTGTTTGTTCTGATCGGATTTGAGGTTGAGATTCCAAGATCAGGGTAAATTTTGCTTGGCTGGCTGAATGCGCCGCTTAGACCCATATAATACCCGGATTCCGAAGCTATTTATAGATGAATGATCCATTCGACTGGAAGATTTGGCCCGAGAGCCTCTATGTCTAAAGAAAAGATAAAGTGCCAACCTTGGTTTCTATTTCAGGTTAATACAAGCGGCCTAAGTTAATG
>CAUZJT010000218.1:0-4076 GCA_963580215.1 Gammaproteobacteria bacterium | reverse complement strand
GCACCGAAATCATTATCATAGACGGTGCAATGGGCACCGAACTGCAACGCCGTGGCGTGCCGTTGAATTTTGAGATATGGAGCGCAGCTGCCTTACTGAGCCATCCGCACCTCGTCCAAGAGATCCATGTCGACTATATTCGTGCCGGCGCGGAGATTCAGATTGCGGCAACCTACAACACCGCACCGCACGTCATCAATCCTTCGAACTTCGACACCACCAGCCGGGAGTTGACGGCAACCGCGCTACGGTTGGTGCGCGAAGGCATCGATGTAGCCGAACCTGCACACCCGGTGTGGATTGCAGGTTCAATATCGACGACTGTTGAATCACGCCGAAAAGAAATGCTCGACATCTCGATGCTTCGCGACAGTTTCACTGAACACGTTGAAACCCTGGCGGAACAAGGCTGTGACCTGCTTATGCTCGAGATGATGCTCACGCATGAGTTCGCGATGGATCTTGAGTTTCAATGCGAGATCGTCGCAATCGCCAAGCGCACCGGTTTGCCCGTATGGGCGGGGATTGCGGTGAAGATGGCCGAATCCGGGACACTGCATCTCCAGGACGGCCTAGAAGATTCCGGCGAGGCGCTCAGGGCAGGCATCGAAGCGCTCCTGGCCGAAGGCGTCGACGTGGCTGGGATCATGCATAGCGAAGTCGAAGCCACTTTGCCGGCGCTCGATCTTCTCGAGCGGTACTGGTCAGGTCCGGTCGCCGTTTACCCAAACAGCGGTCGATACAAGCGCCCCCTCTGGTATTTCGACTCTCTGATCGAACCAGAGAGATTCGCCGCCGCCGCAATGCAATGGGTGCAACGCGATGTGAAGGCAATCGGCGGTTGCTGCGGTCTCGGTCCAGAACATATTTATGAACTGTCTAAAGCGCTCGGTCGAATGCCCTGAGTCTGGTTGCAGAAATTCGATCTTAGATAGTGTGCTCTCTCTTCGCCTTACGGTGACGTTATAAATATGGAGCCCGCCGATAGATTCGAACCATCGACCTACTGATTACAAATCAGACGGGGCCCCTCTAACTATCAATAGGTTGCCGTAGTTGCACGCTCACGGGTAAGTAGAGATAACAGTCGGTGTGTTACCTGGGACTAAAGGCCGTCTAACCTATTATCACCAGTGTCAGGGTTTACCAACTGAGAAAATCAGAGTCCGGCGAGTAGCCCCCTGATATATCCTACGGAAAAAGCGGCGGATTGGCGCCCGATATAGGAGTCCCCGTTTGTGCGGACCACATGGTCATAATCGAGGGCCCTGTTGTAGCCGACCTCGTCCAAGGCTCGTACGACATCCATCATGTTCAAATCGCCGTCGTCTGGGAATCTTTCCTCATACCCGCCGTCCTTGGGAAGGCGGCCACGCACGTTGCGAAAATGTACGTGAAAGATTTTTCCCTGATCACCGAATCGCCGTATCCCTTCGAACACGTCTTCGCCCGACTCGTATCGTGTGCCCACGCAGAAAGTCATACCATTGTTTGGGCTCGGCACTTCCTTGAACAATCGCTCAAAATCTGCGAAGTTGCTCAAGATCTGAGGCGTTCCTCGTAACGGAGTGATGGGTGGATCGGCACCGTGCTGTGCCATTAAAACACCCGCGCTTTCAGCGACTGGCATGAGAATTTTATAGGTCTTCAGTAACTCTTCCCAAAGCAGTTGAACCCCTTCGCTGTCCTCTCCCCCGCTATCATCGTTTACAGTCGCCGAGTGGCGGTATGCTGGGAAAGTGTACCCGCCACGACCAGTGCACTCCTCCCATCCCGACATTTCCGGATCAATCAATTGGCCAGCGTATTGACCCTGGAAATATCCAGGCTCCAAAAGTGCGCCCTGTCGATGGGGTTTTTCCAGCTCTGGTGGCAAGGGAAGCATCACCGGGATTCCAACTGCTCCCACCATCTCCGTCACCTTACATACCTTGTCCAATTCTTCCACCTGGTTAAACTCGCCATCCCGATCTTCTCTAATCGCCCTTCCACGGGTCGTAACACGTTCGATTTTCAGCCCTACCTTATCGAGCCTGTCGACCAATTTGTTGAGGCTGCTTTGTTCAAAAATGCCTGTCTTTCCATAATCCTCTATGAGGTTCAGGCTGGCGTCTACATGATCGATGCCGATCTGTTTCAGATAGTACAGATCTCGGTCGCCTTCACTTTCGAACCATCTTGGATGGATATATGCCGAAACGTACATATACGCAAACCTCCCTACGGTATCACTAAGTCAATCCCGGTCGCGGCCGCCGGTTCCTTAGCAGTGGAAAGCTTTGGTATTGGCAACCCGACTTCAAGATTCTTGTACGGTTCGCGATTGACCATCACGCAATACTATGCCGAGGCATTCAAGTCTTGGCGAAGCCCAGAGACTTATCGATCAGGTTGAGCAGCTCGCGACCCTCCCGAAACCGTTCGAAATTTTCCAGGAATACATCTGCCATAGCTTCCTGGTGCCCCCGGTAGTCGCCGGACATATGCGGCGAGACAATCACGTTATCAAGATCCCAGAACGGGCTCTCGGCTGGTAGCGGTTCGGTGCAGAAAACATCAAGCCCGGCGCCCGCGATCTGATCGTCTTGAAGTGCTTTAAGAAGCGCAGCCTCATCGACCAGTTCCCCTCGCCCAAGATTAATAAAGCGCGCCGAGGGTTTCATGGCCGAGAACTGAGCGGCGCCAAAAAAACCCAGGGTCTGGGGCGTTAACGGTGTGACCAGTACAACGTAGTCCACCTCTGCCAGACAACTGTTCAGATCACTAACCCCGTGGACCCTGCCGAAATCCGGGTCGGAACCACGGGCTGAGCGACCTACTCCCGAGACAACGAAGTCCATCCGCTTGAGAATCCGTGCGATCTCTCGACCGATGCTGCCGACACCAACCACCAGCACCGACCGGCCCGCCGCAAGCTCGGTCCGGCGATACGACCAGCGGTGTTCGCGCTGTGCCGTGTAGGTCTCGGAAAATTCTTTGCCGAAAGCAAGGATCAGTCCCAGCGTGTATTCAGCCATGGCCCGGTCGAACACCCCCCGGGCATTGGTCAGCAGAACATCACTGGCAACGAGTTCCGGGAACAACACGGCATCTACGCCTGCCCCGCCCCAGTGAATCCAGCGCAGGCGAGCGGCGGGCGGCCAGGCCTCCCGAAGTTCGGTGGCCCGGAAATTCCAGCCGAGGAGTGCATCCGCTTTAGGCAGATGACGCTGAAGACTTGCAAGATCCGGTGCGCAGTGAATCCGGGTATGCTTCTTGATCCGGTCAATGCCGGGTATTTCCTCTGCTAACTCGACCCCGTGAATAACGAGGGTGATATCTTCAGGCATCTGTATTCTCCAGACCGCATCTAATAGTGTTAGACAAATCAGTTACGCCTGCTATCTGCGACGATTTTTAAGCCTACCACGTTGATAGCGCCGGATGGCTTAAGATGGAGCCCGCAGTCGGAATCGAACCAACGACCTGCTGATTACAAATCAGCTGCTCTACCAACTGAGCTATGCGGGCTTTGTGAGACACGCAACAACGCGCGTGGCGTATTTTAACCTCCTTGCGCATACTGACAGGCATCAACGACAGATGCTCAGCCGTGCTTAGGGCAGATTACGGGAGTGAGCTCAGCCATCGCGTCGGCCCAATTCAATTTGGCCAATTCTTCGCGACGCTTCTCGGTGATCACATCTGGCACCTCGAGCCAGTAAAGTGGCCCCAGGATGCGTACCTCCAGCCTGACATTGACTGGCAATTGCAGCCATTCCAGACTTGCCGCATAGGCAACAGCCATGGGCTCCTTTGCGAAAGGCTGCAGCAGCAATAGTTTCTCATCACTGCGTCTCAGGCTGGTTGCCCTTATATCCTGATCCTGTAATTTGATCCGAGCGTTATCGCGGGCGATATCGGAGCCAAAAGGTCCAGCAACTACCTGATAAATGCGCTCCTCTCTTGCCGCGGTACGCTGGCGAGTCAACCCGTACCCGTGATTGACCAGCAATCTCCAACCGTTGTCGAGGGTTTCACGGGTTGCGAAAGGACCGATTCGCAGGCAATCAGTCCGGGCACCGACCACAATCGCC
>CAUZJT010000217.1:0-4082 GCA_963580215.1 Gammaproteobacteria bacterium | reverse complement strand
GTTCGCGGTAAGCAAAATATTAATATTTTCATCATGTTCCCGGAAGGCAGGACAAGCGCACTCCAGGAAAAACAGATGACAACTGTTTTGGACGACAATGTGCAGAACCTGGCCATTGAGGGAAGCTTTGATGACTGCCAGTCGATCTTGAAGACCATTTTCAATGACCTGGCATTCAAGGATGCCTACGACCTTGGTGCGGTCAATTCTGTTAACTGGGCCCGAATTCTTGCCCAGGTTGTCTACTATTTTTCAGCTTATGTGCAGCTCGGGTTGCCTGAGCGATTCCAGGTTGCCGTGCCAACGGGTAATTTTGGAAATATCTTTGCGGGCTACATTGCCCGCCGCATGGGGTTGCCTATCGATACCCTGATCCTGGCGACCAACCAGAATGACATACTGCATCGTTTTTTTACCACCGGTAGATATGAGAGGGGCGAGGTTTACTTCTCCCATAGTCCGGCGATGGACATCCAGGTTGCCAGTAATTTTGAACGATACCTCTATTTTGAATTTGGCCAGGCACCGGAAAAAGTCAAAGAATTCATGAAGGATTTTTCGAGTACAGGGCTCGCTACAACCAGCTTCAACACACTGAATTTCGACGCTGCTTTTACGTCAGGAAGGGTATCCGACGAAGATACGGTGGCGACAATCGCCAGGATCTTTGAGGAGACCGAGTACATTCTCGACCCCCATACCGCAGTTGGGGTTGAAATTGGCTTGGCCAAACGGCGACCGGAAGTTCCACTGGTCTGCCTGGCGACCGCGCACCCGTCTAAGTTTGATGAAGTTATTCGGCAGGTAATCCCCGATGTTGAAGTAAGTCACCCAACGCTAGAGTTACTAAAAGACCTGCCAGAGCGAAAGACTTTGCTCGAGGGAGAGGTCGGTGTAGTGAAAGACTTTATTTCGACTTTTAACGATCAACTAGCTTCCTGATCGCATCAGGAAGCGCCCTTATATCGTCTATAGTTTCGTCAGGGTTCGATTCACCTTTGATAAGTTTACCTTTTGATCTCATCCAGATGGTGTGCAGACCTACTTCATTGGCTGCATCTACGTCTTTGATGGGGTCGTCACCCACATAAACCATCTGTGCTGGTTCACAGCCCGTATGCGCCAGCGCTGCGTGGAACAGATCTGGTGCTGGTTTTGGGGCGCCGACCTGTTCCGCGGAAAAAGCAAAGCTAAAACAGTCATTTAACCCGAGCCTGTAAATGTCTGCGTTACCATTTGTAATCGCCCCCAGTTGAAAAGATCGCGCAATGTCCCTGAGTGTATCCAGGGCACCTTCAAAAAACTCCACTTCGTTTCGTGCTGCCAAAAATATTTCCATAGCGCGTTCTGCATGAGAGGCAGCACTTTGTTTGTCAAGATGGGATATGAGGGATGTTTTAATGAGTTGTTGCCTGAAGGCTGTGAGTCTGTGGCCCAGCGAGGGATCTTCGCTCAGGAGCGTTTCGCGAATCGGCATTAACGTGGACGGTTCGTAGCTGTATCCGGGTACTTCTTTTTCAAGCCAGTCAGCCAGGATGGATTCTGCCCGCTTAATAACAGGACCAACGTCCCAGAGCGTGTCGTCCAGATCGAAGGCGATGACTCGGATCATTTATCGGTTACCTTTTGAGACCTGGGATGAGCTTTATCGTAGACATCAGCCAGGTGTTGGAAGTCGAGGTGGGTATAAATCTGGGTGGTTGAGATGTCGGCATGACCAAGTAACTCCTGGACTGCACGAAGATCCTGACTTGATTCCAAAAGATGGCTGGCGAAGGAATGTCTGAGTGTGTGTGGGTGAACACGACCAGAGATACCCAGGCGAACGCACCACTTTTTGACTCTCTCCTGAACGTTTCGGGGGCTTATTCGTTTTCCTCGCTCGCTAAGAAAGAGCGCTGATTCATCTTCAAGCTTGCCTTTTGGCAGCTGCTCACGAATTTTCAACCAGGTGTTGATAGCGGCAATTGCTTTTGAGCCAACGGGTAGTACTCTCTCCTTGTTTCCCTTACCTCGCACCTTCATTGAATTGTCATCAAAGGAGATGTCACCCGTATTGCTTCCGACCAGTTCAGCAAGACGTAACCCGGACGAATAAAATAGTTCCAACATTGCCCTGTCGCGCAGCGCGTGCCAGTCGGTTGTATCGATCTCAAGCAGTCGGCTCACCTGGTCGGTATCTATGGTGACAGGCAAGCGTGAGTCTGATCTTGGCGCGGAAAATTCCTTCGCCGGGTTTGTCGAGCAGATGCCTTCCCGTGCCAGGTAGTTAAAGAAGGTTCGAGTCGCGGAAAGGCGTCTTTGTAAGGTCTTCCCCGAACGCCCCTGCCTTTTCCCTGCGCCGATATAGGTGCGAAGGTGATGTGCGCTTACGTCACGCCAGTCCGCTATATCCTGGTCGGCGAGATGTTTTTTTAGTGCTGTTAAGTCTCTCTTATAACCATCAACGGTATGTGGGGATAATTGGCGCTCATTCGAAAGATGAGCGATGAATGCTGAGATAAGCGGTTGCAGTTGAATATCCGCGTTCATCAATTATCGGGGCAAGTGTTGCGGTAAGAGCTTTCCCAGAGTCTCGGCAATGAAGTTAATAAAGAGGGCGTCCATGTCCGGCGTGAAGTATTCCATGTCACTGCTACCGATCGCCAGCAAGCCAAGATGTTTGTTCTTGTCGCGGATGGTAAGAACAGCGGCGGATTTAACTTTTTCACTCTGGTCCCGAAACAGGAAATCCTGTTCTCTGGGTCGGAGCGTTCCAAGCGTTGGCACCTTGCTCTGCATCAGCGCACCAACATATTTTCTTGCAGATTCAGCAGGAATTCGTGAGGTGAAATGATTAATCTGCTTAGGTTTTCCAAAAACCACCAGCGAATTTGCCTTACACCCAAAATCGCGTTTGAGTCCCTTTTCGAGTGCTGCGAAGAATTTGGAACTTTGTTTCGCAGCCATCATGCTGAGAATTATCTTGCGGCTCTTATCAAATATTTCCTTGTTGCGTTCAGCATTCTCAACGAACTCCTTGAGTTGCCTCCTGGTTTTCTTTTGCCGATCCCGGATGACATCCAGCTGTTTTTCGACCAGAGAGATGGTGCCTTTGCTTTTATGAGGAACCTGGATCTTTAGTAACAGTCGATCTCTGTCGACAAAAAAATCGGGATTTGCCAGTAGGTAGGCGGCGACGTCCTTATCGATCAGTTCTTTGCTCATAGAATATCGGTACTCATATTTGTAATCGGCCTTCATAAACTTTGCATGTGGGGCCGGTCATCTTGATGGTGTCATTGTCGCCACCCCAGCTGACGCTCAAATGGCCGCCTGTCAGCTCCACGTCCACAGTATCGTCCAGTACACCCTGTAGTCTTCCGGCTACAACAGCTGCGCAGGCACCGGAACCGCAAGCTTTGGTTTCTCCAACGCCTCGTTCAAACACCCGAAGCCTTATCTTCTTTCTGGATACGACTTCCATAAAGCCTACGTTAACACCTTCTGGAAATCGTGGGTGGCGCTCAACAAGCGGACCTACTTCCAGGACCGGTGCGCTGTCCACCGCAGGTACGGTGATGACGGCATGGGGGTTACCCACATTCAGTGCCGATATCAAAAATGTATCAGGGTATTCCGGCCCAAGAGACAGTTGGTAGTTGATCTGCGGGCTGTCTGCAACGAAGGGAACCTTGCCGGGTTGCAGTGCCGGTTTGCCCATATCCACAGTGACATTGCCATCTTTCCCCAGCTTGCACGTTATATTGCCGTTGCTGGTTTCCAGCCTGATAGTAGATTTAGTTGTGAGACCTTCGTCTCTGACGAAGCCCAGAAAACATCGCGCGCCGTTCCCGCATTGTTCTGCCTCGCTGCCATCCGCGTTATAAATGGTATAGCGGAAATCGCTGTCTGGTTTGGCGGGTGGTCGAACAGTCAGTAACTGGTCGAACCCTATGCCGAACCGGCGATCGGACAGCTCCTTGATCAGCTCAGGATTAAGCGTGACGGGCTGGGAGATGAGATCGACCATCATGAAGTCATTCCCAAGTCCGTGCATTTTGGTGAATCGTAGTAGCATTTTTTCTAATTTACTCTGGCAA
>CAUZJT010000216.1:0-4082 GCA_963580215.1 Gammaproteobacteria bacterium | reverse complement strand
CACCTGTTGCAGCGCTTGACTGCGGCCGAAGGGCTCGAGCGTTACCTGCACACCCGTTACGTTGGGCAAAAACGTTTTTCACTGGAAGGTGGAGAGGCTCTGGTGCCAATGCTCGGCGATCTGATTCAGCGAGCCGGTGGAGTTGGAATCAAAGAGATTGTCGTCGGAATGGCTCATCGGGGCAGGCTCAATGTACTGGTCAATATATTGGGGAAATCGCCCGAAGAACTGTTCGGTGAATTCGAAGGTAAAACCGTCAGCAGCGCAAGTCAGATAAATACCGGTGATGTGAAGTACCACCAGGGATTTTCTGCCGACATTGAAACACCCGGCGGCGTACTGCATATGGCCTTGGCGTTTAACCCTTCTCATCTGGAGATTATTAACCCGGTAGTAGAGGGCTCAGTACGGGCCCGCCAGGATAGGCGCAAGGACGACGAAAAAAACACTGTGCTCCCCGTGCTTATCCACGGAGATGCAGCCTTTGCTGGCCAGGGTGTGGTGATGGAATCGCTCAACATGTCTAACACGCGCGGCTTCTCAACGGGCGGCACTATCCATATCGTCATTAATAATCAGATCGGCTTCACCACCCGAAACCCGCTTGATGCCCGCTCGACGCCTTACTGTACTGAGGTGGCTAAAATGGTTCAGGCACCAATTTTTCACGTTAATGGTGATGATCCCGACGCCATAATATTCGCCACTCGATTGGCTCACGACTTTCGCATGACTTTCAACAAAGACGTCGTGGTTGATATGGTCTGTTACCGCCGACTGGGTCACAATGAAGCAGACGAACCGGCAATTACCCAGCCGCACATGTACCGCGTTATCCGTAACCTGCCTACCACACGCCAACGGTATGCGGGACGACTTGTTGATGAAGGCGTGATCACCACCGTAGAGAGTGACGCTATGGTTCAGCATTACCGGGACGCGCTTGACCAAGGACAGGTGGTTCATCCTCCAGCCAACGACCCGGATAAGTCGCTGTACCTGGTCGACTGGTCACCCTATATGACCGCGCGCTGGACTGATCCGGTGGATACCGCGATCAGCGCCAAACGGGTTATTGACCTCAATAAACAACTGGTGACCTTGCCGGAAGACTTTGATCTTCACCCTCGGGTACGCCGTATACTGGATGGCCGTAGCCAAATGGCGACGGGGGAAATACCAATGGATTGGGGATTTGCCGAGACCATGGCCTATGGATCCTTAATCCAGGATGGTTACGCTGTACGTATTTCAGGGCAGGACTCAGGGCGGGGAACCTTTTCCCATCGCCACGCGGTACTTAAGAACCAGGCTCGCCGAAACCCCTATATTCCGCTGCGCACCATCGGCGATGATCCATCGCAATTCCTGGTAATCGATTCGCTCCTATCTGAAGAAGCAGTTCTGGGTTTTGAGTACGGCTATGCGACCACAGAGCCTCGTACACTCACGATCTGGGAAGCTCAGTTTGGTGATTTTGCCAATGGCGCACAGGTTGTCATTGACCAGTTCATCAGCAGCGGTGAAGCCAAGTGGCAACGATTGTGTGGACTCACGCTTTTTCTGCCACACGGCATGGAAGGCCAGGGGCCCGAACACTCCTCTGCACGCCTCGAACGCTTTCTGCAGCTTTGTGGCGACAACAACATGCAGGTTTGTATACCGACTACCCCGGCTCAGTTTTTTCACATGCTCCGGCGGCAAATGATTCGACTACTGCGCCGGCCGCTGATTGTTATGACACCCAAGAGTCTGCTGCGCCACCGCGCCTCCATCTCGCCAGCTTCTGATCTATCTCAAGGCGCTTTTCACCCAGTGCTTGATGAAATCGATACCCTGGATTGCACAGCAGTCAAGCGGATCATTCTGTGCTCTGGGAAGGTCTACTTTGATCTGCTTGAGGAGCGCACCCATCGGCAACAGACCGATACCGCGATCATACGTATTGAACAGTTGTACCCGTTTCCACAGGATCATCTTGAAACCATACTGAATCACTATCCCAACCGGCGCCAGGTGGTATGGTGTCAGGAGGAACCGCGCAACCAGGGATCCTGGCATCGCATTCAGAACCACCTCAGTCGAGCTGTGACGGGCGATCAGTCCCTCGTATATGTCAGCCGCCAAGCTTCCGCGGTGCCGGCTGCCGGCTCCTATCAGCAATACCTTACAGAACAAAAAAAGTTGGTGAGTGAGGCGTTGGGGGCTGAACTATTTTCCAAAGCCGAGCAATCTGAAGGGGCGCAATCAAATGCCAGTTGAAATCAGAGTCCCCATGTTGCCCGAGTCGGTGGCAGACGCCACTATGCTCCACTGGCATGCCAAGATAGGTGATCTGGTTCGTCGCGATGACAACCTGGTGGATATCGAAACCGAGAAAGTCGTGCTTGAGGTGCCCGCTCCGCGTGACGGGGTTATTACTCAAATATTACACGCCGAAGGCGAAATAGTATTCGCGAATGACGTAATTGCCTTGTTTGAAGAAGCGGCTGGGCATGGAATAGCTCATAACACAGACAGTCCCGTTGCCGACCCCTCTAACGAAAAACAGCCCGCAAATGACGCCACCTCACTGCCGCCACCCCAACCAAAGCAGCCACCAGCAGCCGCAGCACCTGAGCGTATAGCGCCCGCTGGGCCGGCGGCACGCCACCAGGCAGCTGTTGCAGATATAGACTTAGGTCAGGTATCCGGTAGCGGTCGGGGCGGTCGCATACTAAAAGAAGACCTGAGCATCCCTCAAAAGACCGATGCGGATTCAATAACATCCATCGGACCGCGCGAAAGCCGCCGCGAGCCGATGAGTCGGCTACGCCGTACTATCGCCTCCCGACTAGTTCAGGCCCAGCATAATGCCGCTATCCTGACTACTTTTAATGAGGTTGATCTGTACGAAGTAAAGGCATTGCGTGCTCGCTACCGTGAAACCTTCGAAAAAACTCATGGGGTACGTCTGGGCTTCATGTCATTCTTTGTCAAAGCCTGTGTTGAAGCGCTCAAACGTTTCCCGATCCTTAACGCCGCAGTAGATGGTGACGACATCATCCACCATGACTTTTACGATATTGGTATCGCAGTGTCCTCCCCGCGAGGGCTTGTCGTTCCGGTCCTGCGCGATGCGGACCAGCGAGGGCTTGCAGATATTGAATCCAGGATCGTCGAATTCGGGCAACAGGCCCAAGCTGGCACCTTGCGCCTGGAAGACCTGACCGGGGGCACTTTTACGATCACCAACGGGGGAGTTTTTGGATCGATGCTGTCTACCCCGATCCTCAACCCGCCACAAAGTGCGATTCTGGGCATGCACAAAATTCAGGAACGACCCATGGCGCTTGATGGCGCCGTAGTCATCCGACCGATGATGTACCTCGCGCTATCGTACGATCACCGTATTATTGATGGTTCCGATGCTGTGTCGTTCCTGATTGCGATCAAGGCAACGTTGGAAGATCCAGCCCGACTGTTGCTGGAGGTCTAGTGTCTCAAATTTTCGGATTGACATTGCGCGCCTCTATTGCCTGATCGCACGGGTCACTGATGAGCTCATTCGACTTTGATGTTGTTGTTATCGGCGCCGGACCAGGCGGTTATGTCGCGGCCATACGCTGTGCTCAACTGGGGCTTAAGACTGCCTGTATTGACCGCTGGATCGACAATGACAACAAGCCCTCGCTAGGGGGCACCTGCCTTAATGTCGGTTGCATTCCATCTAAGGCACTGCTGGACAGTTCCGAACGCTTTGAGCGGATCCGAGAGCATTCGGCCGAACACGGCATTCAGACCGGGCCTGTCGAGATCAATGTTGAGAAGATGCAGCAACGTAAACGCCGCATTGTCAATGAATTGACAGGTGGCATTGGAGCGTTATTCAAAACCAACAAGGTAACCTCGGTCAACGGCCATGGCAGCCTGATTGCCCCGGGCAAGGTCCGTATCAACGCACCAGACAGCCCGGGCCCGGGCCCGGGCCAAGTGATTAGCGCTCAGCATGTCATCCTTGCCAGTGGCTCCGAGCCAACGGTGTTACCGGGTATTGAACCCAACGGCAAAACCATTTTTGACTCATCCGGTGCACTGGATTT
>CAUZJT010000215.1:0-4091 GCA_963580215.1 Gammaproteobacteria bacterium | reverse complement strand
CATTACCCGATTATTCAGTTACTGCCAAATAAAAACTCTTTCTGCTTTACGCAAGTACAGTTCATCACCTTCCTTTACATCGTACTCAATCCGTTTGGGTTAGCGACTAAAGGGTGAAACCATTTTAGGAAGGTGAGCATTTCGGAAGTTTCTTCCGAACAAGCTTATTCTTGAGTCGCACATATTGGGGAAGCCCATTTTTATAGGGTGGGTAATCCTCACCACGAATCAACGGCGCCAGATATTCCCGAGCCTTCCCGGTGATACCAAACCCATCCTTCGTTATAAATGACTTCGGCATCTTTTTCTCTACGTTTGCCACCCGAGACAAAGGTGCTTCCCCGATCTCCCATTCATAAAGCTTCGTTTTTTTACGCTTGATCACAGGCATCACGGCATTCTTACCTTCCAGTGCAAATTGGACAGCCGCCTCACCTACAGCGTAAGCCTGCGCAACATCTGTCGCAGAGGCAATATGCCTTGCGGCACGTTGCAAGTAATCTGCGACGGACCAATGGCATTTGTATCCATGGGCACCCTTAATCATCTCTACAAGCGCCGGTGCAACGCCACCCAACTGGGTATGACCAAACGCATCTTTAGCTCCGGCGTCAGCCAGAAACCTACCGTCGGCATACTGAGCGCCCTCAGACGCTACCACTACGCAGTAGCCAACACGATTAACGGTTTGCTTCACACGAACCAGAAATTTAGCTTTGTCGAAAGCTACCTCCGGAAACAGAATGATGTGAGGTGGCGCCAAGGGATTATCCTTCGCCAGGCCTGACGCAGCAGCGATCCAGCCGGCGTGTCGCCCCATGACTTCAAGTACAAATATCTTAGTCGAAGATTCCGCCATCGACGCTACATCTAGACCTGCTTCCATTGTTGAAACCGCGACATATTTTGCCACTGACCCAAAGCCCGGGCAGGTGTCTGTAATCGGCAGGTCATTATCCACTGTTTTGGGAATACCAATACAGCATATCGGATGGCTCATCTGCAGACTGAGTTGGGACACTTTGTTAGCCGTGTCCTGGCTATCACCACCACCATTGTAGAAAAAGTATCCAATATTGTGTGCCTGGAATACATCGATCAACCGCTGATATTCCGCCTTGTTTTCCGAAAGGCTCTTTAATTTGAAACGGCATGACCCGAATGCACCGCTAGGTGTATGCCGAAGAGCAGCAATGTCTTTTTCCGATTCAAGCGATGTATCGATTAATTCTTCCTTCAACGCGCCGATGATGCCGTTTTTACCCGCTAGCACCTTGCCCAGTTTCTTTGACTTTCGTGCCGATTCAATAACACCACAAGCGGTTGCGTTAATAACGGCCGTCACACCCCCAGATTGCGCGTAGAAAATATTCTGTACCAAGATTTACTCCATTTCCGAAAAGTAGATGAAAAAGTATCGCTAAGTATCTTTAACCATTCACGGGATAAGCCTACAGACCACTTCCAAAAAAAGCTGATCACAATACATGCGGCCGCCGGCAGCCTGATGATTTTCTGCTGGTTACAACCGTTGACGACTTGCGCCAAGATACCGCTATGCCCTTAAACAGCCTGTTCAAAGAAAGCAACCCCAGCATCCTTTCGAATAGCCCCCTAAACTTGGCAAGAAGTTCGAAGTAGTCTACTACTTCACCTCTTGCCAGATCGATCAAACATTCGCCAAATGTATAACTCAGCGCAGAGTTGGTGTGAGGAGTTTTGCGCTAGCCAAGCCACAAGAAACCTAACCCGGCATTGTCTCGACTTTTAGTGCAGATTGCTTGATCGAGATCTCATGCGCACTTGAGTCCCTAGGACCACTTTTCGACGATTGGGATCCTTCTTCCAATACCGAATGCTACTTTGGATACTTTCGTACCAGGACAAGTCTGGCGTCTTTTATATTCCATACGTCCGATCAGGCTGACTATACGCTCATAGTCTTTGACCGCCCCTTCCTTATCAAGCCAATCCATCAGGGTCTGAATATTACCCGTGATTTTTTGCCTAGAAGGTGTCGCCACCCAGGCACGAAACCGTTCAAAACTCGTCACGTAATCCTCTACATATGACATGACAATAGGGTCGAGCAATGCGTAAGGGAGCAGACTCTCCTCATCGGTCTGCCCGACAGCCAGCTCAGCGGACGGAGGCTTTCGCCAGATATTATCCGGGATTCTGGCATCACCACTCGCAAGATCAACCACTTCAAACTTGTAAAGATCCTTAATCGGAGCGTAAGAAAAGTTCATATCAAAATGGGTGTAGTAACCACATCCGGATTCAGTCTTGTTCCCGGTTGACAAAGGCATAGCACCATAAGCGTTACTAAAGTGCATAAGATAAACATCCCGCAGTCGTGCCTGAATGTTCTCATCCGCTACTGCGCTGTAACCACCGGCAGATACTCTTCTGACAACGATATTTGCACTGTCGTCGTGAACCGAGAAATGTTTATTCAAGCTTTGCACGAGTGATTCGTGCTCAATTGGCACCTCGTAGTCCCAACAACCAAGGTTTTCATGCAATGACTTCGCATCATCTCTTGAATGTGGACTACTGAAGATGGATGGCATGCGGATCGCATGGACATTTTCGGAACCCACCGCGTCGCAGGCGAGTTTACAGACAACCGCGCTATCCACACCGCCACTTGAAGCAAGCACAATCTGCCGGAAACCTGACTTTTGAACATAGTCCCGAAGGCCAAGGACCAGCAGGTTAGCGAGAGAAACTGTCTTGGTCTTAACCTCAGCTGGGGTAGACGGATTCTTATTATAGATTTCTACTACATCGTAGGAGTCATTAAAAATATTGGAACTGAGGTAGTGGACCGCACCTTTCTTCGCGACAAAACTCTGACCATCAAACACCAGTTCATCTTGCCCACCGCATTGATTCACATACACAACCGCGGGCCCGTCAATGGTCCCAGGCGTAATATGATCCAGACGTTGCTGACATTTACCATGCACAAAAGGGGAACTGTTAATCGAAACCAGTACATCTACACCGGCTGCTCGATATTTCTCCAGTGGGTTGTCAGCATAACGATAATCATCGGAACCCTTATCGTTCCAAAGATCTTCACAGATAGCGAGCCCAACTTTTACTGACCCAATGTCGAACATCGTCAGCTCATTACCAGGCTCAAAATACCGAAGCTCATCGAAGACGTCGTAAAAAGGCAGTAGCTGTTTCTGATAGGTATGAGTCAGACTGCCCCTATTAATAACACCCGCAAGGTTGGTAAAGGGTTTGCCAAAACCTTTGTTTTTGCCGATATACCCAATAACGATATGAAGATTTGGATTGCAATCGGCTGACATTTCAACGACTTCTTGAAGCGCATGGAGATTGCGTTCAATAAAATCCGGGTTGTAAAGAAGGTCCTGACTGAGGTAACCAGGTAACGTCAATTCAGGGAACACGATCAGGTCCGCGCGCGCCTTCGACGCTACCTCAATACCCAGTTTAACTTTCTCAAGATTACCGCTGAAATCTCCCGGGGTCGTGTTGATTTGCGCAAGACAAACTTTCATTCAGTAAAACCCGATGCGGAACGAGGAGTGCGCGTAACGTAGACCAAATAAACAAGTACAAGAACCATCAAACAGGCTACTGCCTGGTGCAGACTACCAAGCACCACCGGTACACGCAGCATCAACGTCGCCACACCAAGACCAAACTGGGCTGCCGTGATGACAACCAATACAATTGCCGGCAACAACAGGCTATTTCTAGCAGCCGTAAACGCAAGACCGATCACGCCGATTAACAATAGCGCGCCAATCCATCGGTGCATGAATTGGATCATCACACCGTTTTCGATAAAGTTCCGCCAGAAAGGTTCCATCATGACAGCGGCATCCGCCAACCACTGGCCATGCATCAACGGATAGGAATTAAAACCGTGCCCGGCATCCAGACCGGCAGTAAACGCACCGAGCAAGAGTTGGAGCCCAAGCAACGAAAGCATGAAGACGGCTAGTCTTTGCACCCCCTCTGGAACTCTAGTCCGCTTCACCCCCGCAAGATCAAGGATTAACCAGAACAGAAACCCTAAGATCAGGATTGCCAGCAAAAGATGA
>CAUZJT010000214.1:0-4112 GCA_963580215.1 Gammaproteobacteria bacterium | reverse complement strand
TACAAAGCAATAGATACCTGAAAAGAGGTGGAGGCTGAGGGCGGAATCGAACCGCCGTACACGGCTTTGCAGGCCGCTGCATAACCACTCTGCCACCCAGCCTTGGAATGAAGAAAATATGGAGCGGGAAACGAGACTCGAACTCGCGACCCCAACCTTGGCAAGGTTGTGCTCTACCAACTGAGCTATTCCCGCACGAGGGAACGTGATTCTATCGAGCTGTTTTAGTCTGTCAAGTTTCTGTCCTTTGCGCCTGCTCGGCCAATGTTGGCCAGGCCCCACGAAGATAGATGAACATTGACCACAAAGTTAAGGCGCCGGCAGCATAAAGGAGTCCCTCGCCAATCACCAGAAATGCAGGATGGGGGGCACTTTCAGCTCCTAGCAGCACGGTGATAGCGATAAACTGGATCGTAGTCTTTACTTTTCCAATCCACCCGACGCGAACCACGCCGCGCCGACCCAACTCTGCCATCCATTCGCGTAGCGCAGATATGGTGATTTCTCGTCCGATAATAATCGCCGTGACAACCGTGAACAGAACTGGACTGATGACTGAACTGACCAGTGTCGCATCCGCCGCCAGCAACACCAGCACGACCGATACCATTAATTTGTCAGCAACCGGATCAAGAAAAGCACCGAAGGGTGAGGCCTCATTCAGGTGGCGGGCCAAATAGCCATCGAGCCAGTCAGTCAGCCCTGCCAGCAGAAAAACAATAGCCACTATGTATCCAGGGAAATCGAGTAGATAAAGAGCACCGATTACTGGAATAAGAGCGACTCGTAGCAGGGTCAACAGGTTAGGGGTGGTCCAAGGCATGAATTTAATTGACCTGAAAATACTCGGCTATACGTTTCGCTAGTTGCTGGTTGATCCCATCAACTTTCAGCAATTCGTCTATCGTGGCATGAGTGATTGGCCGCATTCCTCCAAAGTGGCGAAGCAGTGCGTGACGTTTTTTCGAGCCAATTCCCGGGACATCCTCAAGCCGTGAGTGAATCCGTGCCGCGCTCCGTTTCTTGCGATGCCCTGTGATTGCGAAACGATGAGCCTCGTCACGCACATGCTGAAGCAGTAATCGGGCTGGCGCATCGACGGGGAGTATAAGAGGCGCTCTTTTCCCGGGCAAGAAAAGCCTTTCCCTTCCGCTTTTCCGAGAACGTCCTTTGGCAATTCCAACCACAGTAATGTCATGTAGCAAGTTTTCCTGCAACGCAGAATACGCCCTATTCACCTGTCCGAGACCGCCATCGATAACCAGCAAGTCAGGTTTTTTGCCCTGACCTTCCCGAACCTTCGCCATCCGGCGAGAGACGACCTGCCCAATGGCCTCATAGTCGTCGCCAGCGCTGACACCTCGAATATTAAACCGCCTGTATTCACTGGGCACCGGGCCAGAGAGGTCAAAGACCACGCAGGAGGCTACCGGTCTTTCGCCCAACGTGTGGCTAATATCGAAGCATTCGATTCTTTCAATTCGATCAACGAAACCCAGCGCTCGTGACAGATCCTCAATCCGGCCCAAGTTGTCCACACCGGCCAGTAGGTGCCTATCGAGATGGTCCGTCGCGGTCAGTGTTGCAAGCTCTATCCAGCGCGCGCGATGACTTCGGACTCGACTTTTTACTGAGACTTTTCGTTTGGCTTGACCGGTCAGAAGAGCTTCAAGTACCCGTGCGCCTTCAACCGCCGGGGTCGTGATGACTTCGGTAGGAACAACCTGATTCTGATAATACTGGACCAGCAGGTTTTGCAGTATTTGCCCCGACCCAAGATTCAGAAGGTTTTTGTGGATGAAATGTCGGCTACCCAGGTTTTGACCAGAGCGGATTTGCATCACCGAAAACAGTACTGACCCTTCTTTCTCTAACAGGCTCGCAACGTCTGCATCCTGGCTTGCGCCCGAGACATACTGACTCTCCTGCATTTTACGCAAAGCACCAATTCGGTCTCGAAATATGGCGGCAGATTCAAAATCAAGTGCGCTGGCGGCTTTTTCCATCATCTTCTCGAACAATCCATTGATCTCGCGATTCTTCCCCTGCAAAAGCATGACTACTTGATCCACCTCATGTTGGTAGTCGGCAACGCTGATCAGACCCACACACGGCGCAGAACAGCGCTTGATTTGATACTGCAAACAGGGCCGACTGCGGTTGCGAAAATAGGTTTCATGGCATTGGCGGATGGGTATTACTTTTTGCAATTCGCTAAGGATGGTTCGGACCGATCCGGTGTTGGCGTAAGGGCCGAAGAAGCGCCCTTTCCCGCGCGTACCACCTCGATGCAAAGAAAGTCCGGGGTATTGTTTGTCGGTGGAAAGACGCAGGTGTGGGTAACTCTTGTCATCGCGCAAAAGGATATTAAAACGCGGGCGCAACTGCTTGATGAGGTTGTTTTCCAGCAACAAGGCCTCAATCTCACTCCGGGTTCGTTGTATGTCGATGTCTGCAAGACTCGCCATCATCAACCGCGTTTTATTATTCTGTCCGGTCTTATTGAAATAACTCGAGACGCGATTCTTAAGATTACTGGCTTTGCCCACATACATTGGCTCGCCGTTTGGATCTCGCATCACATATACGCCTGGGCCTTTAGTAAGGCTTGCCAAGAATTTCTTTTGGTCGAAGGGCATCGATTAGCTCAGCAGTTCCTTCACCCGCGAAAAAACATCGTTAAACATTGATTGAGTGAGGCGTCTGGTTTGGGTGTTGTAACGGCTACAGTGATAACTCGAAACCAAGGTGCGTTGATCAGGCATCTCTAGTTCTCCCGCATGTCGAAACGGCATCTGGCTCAGCGTAGATCCGAGAGCCCGAACCACACTATCGTGTGCCAGGCGGCCAAGCACAAGCACCACACCGTTTGCTGGAACAGTTGCCAGTTCTTGAATCAAAAATGACCGGCAGGTGTTTACTTCGGCCGCGTTCGGTTTGTTCGCTGGAGGAAGGCACTTAACGGCGTTGGTGATCATGCACCCATACAACTCGAGATCATCGCCCTTGTAAGATTCTGGCGAACTGGAAAACCCAAATTGATAGAGCGTTTGGTAAAGCATGATTCCGGCGTGATCACCCGTAAAAGGCCGTCCAGTCGCATTCGCACCGTGGAGTCCAGGGGCAAGTCCAACAATTAGAAGTGGCGAGTTCCAGCAGCCAAACTGTGAAACTGGCCGACACTCATAAGTAGGGTGTTTTACTCGAATTTGGTCCAAAAATCCGACCAATCGGGGGCACCGAACGCATGTGGGATCGTAATACTTTTTAGTTGGGGTGCTCTTTTTGCCCCGTTGTACGTTAGATTGGCTCATGCATCGTCTCTTCGCGGTTGTTGAGGGCTTTGTAAGGCCGTAAAATGCAGACGCTCAAATTCATAAAAAACTGTTAAACCCATGAAAATCTCTGCATCCGACGTTCGCATTGGAAATCTCGTTGAATACCAAGGGAAACTCTGGCGGGTATTGAAGAAATCTCATGTTAAACCCGGTAAAGGCGGTGCGTTCGCGCAATTGGAAATGAAGGCCATCTCAGATCATACCAAGTTAAACGAACGATTTCGCACCGAAGACAAGCTTGAGAAAGCGCACGTCGAACCTCGACAAATGCAATATCTGTATTCTGAGGGCAATGATTTCGTATTTATGGACCTTCAATCGTTCGAGCAGCTTCAATTGGCCAGCGACGACCTGGCCGGGCAATCAGAGTACCTTCTTCCAAATGAAGAGGTCCAGATAAATTTCTACAACGACCAGCCTATTGGTGTCGAACTACCCCAAAGCGTGGCTCTGACGGTAACCGAAACCGAATCCGTGGTGAAAGGTCAGACAGCCGCGGGTTCCGGCAAGCCAGCAATTGTCGAAACCGGTCTACGGGTCATCGTACCAGCGTTCATTAATATAGGTGACCGGATAAAGGTCAGCACCGAGTCCGGCGAGTACATAGAGCGCGCCGATCACTGAGCGGTTCAAAGCTCCGGGTTGATGACCCGCTCTTTCGCATCGATCAACGTCTGCCCATTGGGGCCTGGAATATCTCGCAGCTGCATCTTTTCGATGCGGACCTGAGTCTTCTCATCCCGAGGTGAAAGATGGGCGCTATCTAGCACGAAA
>CAUZJT010000213.1:0-4128 GCA_963580215.1 Gammaproteobacteria bacterium | reverse complement strand
AGAGAGGAACAGGCCGTTAGTCTTACCAACAGTGGTGCGACGTGGTGGCCGCATCATGCGTTCCTGAATAGTTGCTTCGGTTTGTAGTGTGACAGTTCTACCGCGCGGCTTTGGCAAGCCGTCATCTGCGACCTGTGCTATGAGCAAGACTTCTTCGCCAACCCTAGCATTTCTGACTAACGAGCCGTTAACTGCCTCACCTTTGACGCTTACAACAGGAGCGATATTTGCGCGCGACTCAGGGCTGCTGGTTCCTGCGCCCAAAGATCCAGTTTCCGATGCAATCACCATGTTGTCTATCAGATAATCGGGGACTAAGGTTCCGTAGGCTTTGTTTGTCTCGCCATTGTGGGTAATGGTCCAGACTAGTTCCCTATCGCCCCAATCAGAAGGTACCACCACTTCAAAGGTAAACCTGTTGCGCCTTGGCAGAAAGTGGGTAGGCTGGCCTCGATCGGCTATACCTGGTGTAAAAAAGTTATTGTCGCCAACCTCGACGTCGGGTTGTTCTTCCCAATTCTCATTCATGTATCCAAAAAGCAGACTAAATGTCCCGTCATCATTAGGACGCCAGCCTTCATAGCCCGGTTCGATTTCAGCGCCGTAGCGATAGCTAAGTTGCGCCGAAGCCGATTGCATGCCAAGAGTTGAAAAGAGAATAAATCCAGCTAGCCAATTGAGTTTATTTTTCGAATATCGATTCATGCCTTTCCCCTGTAACAATTTCTTGCTGTTCGTTATTACTAATTGTCGGGTCCACGATTAATGATTTGCGTAGCTCGTCATGTTGACTCGGATCAATTCTGGCAGTATCAGTAATGATTTTGTCGTATCGAAAGCGTGCTAAATACTTGGTAATAAAAAGGGACACGTTGTTATTGGTGTCCCATAAGTTCATTAAGTAATTATCTAATGACTGGGACAGCTCGGGTTTTGGGCCTCTTGCCTTTTGCGCCAAGGCATGAATGAGGTAAGTCCGATCCTTGGATCCCTGCCTGCTAGATTTACGGGGCAGCAGTGGGCATATGTTCCCACTTTTTGTAGTCTATTAGCTAGTCGCTAACATTTACTGTGATGTAGCTGTCGTGATAGAGACCACCATCATCGGCACGACCCCAGAGTATATATGTCCCTGGCTCGTCAAAAGTTACAGTGATTTCGTGTAAGCCATCCTCGGGTGCCTCGGGCGGCAACCAAAGTGCACCCCAAGGTGAGTTTGCTGAGGTTCGCGTGTCTTCCCAAGGCTTAGGCATCGGCGGATCAAAAGTTACATTGCCTGGTCCACGGTACTTGTTCCAAGATAAGAACAGACCATTCACCTTGCCAACTGTGATGCGTGTTGGAGGGCGCATCATCCGACGCATGAGGGCGTCTGCTTCGATGGTGCTCTTTCTGCGAGCGGCAGGAAGACCGTCATCTGCAACTTGAGCAACGAAGCTGATCTCTTCGCCAACCTGTGCAGTACGTATATCATCACCCTGAATTGTCACAGTAGGTGCGATATTGGCTCGAGATTCAGGGCTGCTAGTACCAGCACCCAATGAGCCAGTTTCAGACGCGATGACCATGTTATCTACAAGGTAATCGTCTTTGAGTGTCGCATACGCTTTGCGTTCGATTCCGTTGACGTTCAGCGTCCAAACCAATTCGCGCTCGCCCCAGTCGGAGGGAACGACGACTTCAAAAGTGAAGCGATTTCTTCGTGGGAGGAAATGGGTTGGTTGACCTCGATCGGCATCCCCTGGAGAGAAAGAGTTACTGTCTCCAATTACTACATCCGGCTGCTCTGTCCAATTTTCATTCATGTAACCAAACATGAAACTGAACGTGCCATCTGCATTGGGGCGCCAGCCCTCGTAGGCCGGTTCAACATGTTGCCCATACTGAAAAGTATCAGCGACAACCACACTCGAAGTACCTAATAAAAAAGCTGCAATCAGCAGGGTGTTTACCCTGCTGATTGCTTCACTAGTATGTTTGCTCATGTTTCTACTACAGCCTCAACTAATTGCCAGCAACGTCGTTTGCGTCGGTGCTCTCAGCCTCGGCTACAGGAGCAACTAGAGGTGCCAAGCAAAGAGGGCAGCCGATCACGTGATCGTTTGGGCCAAGATTGAGTGCCTGACGTCTTTCTTCCATAGCTTCGAAGAACTGATCATCAGTTAGAGTAACGCGAATGCCCAAATCGATGAACATGTTCGTCACAGAGCGGTTACCTGAACCCTGCCAGTTGCGTGGATCAGGAACGTTCGGGTTAGTCTCCGTGTTATTCATGTAGCCGACGATGTGCAGGATAGTGCCCTTGGGCAGCAGGGGTGCTGCGTTTTCTGCGTAAGGATAGCCGCGGACCCAGTTGTGGTCGTAGCCTACGCAAGAAAGGGTTTCTACTGTGTAGCCCCATATTGCCTCGAGACACATGCGTTCACCTGGAGCGTGCAGGTGTGGTTCGAAGGTCACAACCTTGGTGTGCTGGTTGAGCACAGTATAGGCGTGAAGTTCCTGGTCTTTGGTGTTTCCAGTAATGCTGATGTCTACGCCGTTGCCTAAACCGATAAAAGCGGTCTGATACTTGGGCTCATAACCAACGGGATGGAAGCGGAAACCTACTTCCATGTGAGCAGTCGTATCACGACCGTTGGAGTGCATATGCACGGAGTCGGAAACGATGGATGACCCAGCCTTCAGAAGGCGGCCAGCATCTTGGTCGAAGATGTCAGCGTTTCTGCCAACTTCATGTACAGGCCATGGAAGCGAAATTGCAGAACCACGCTCGCCATTTTCGTCAAGCATCGCTGTGCCCCAAATCATGTGGTGGAAGATATACGCGCCACCGACAGTATCTCGGCCAGTGCCGGCCTGATTGTTGACATCGTTTACTTCGACGACTTCGACAGATTTAACGTAGCGATCTTCTTCCAAATTTGTAGGAATGTAATCGATCTCACCCCACCAGTCAGGCGTGCCGGCTAGTTTTGTGACTTCATTCATGACAACAACCAAGTCAGGCTCACCGGCCTTCCACTTCAAGCTGTCATCGAAAACTAAAGCTTGTGGAGCGTCAGCCGTCTCGCCCTTAGGTGTGCCACTGCGTGCCCAAGTTGAAATTAGTGCTAACTCTTCATCGTTTAGAGAGGGGTCATCTTTGAATTCCTGTATACCGATGTCCTTCTCCATGTACCACGGAGGCATGGCGCCAGCACGGTCACGTAGAGCTGTCTTGTACTCGATCAAACCGGCGAATGGAGCAACTTGATCATAAGTCACTAGAGGCATAGGCCCGGCGCCACCGTCTCGGTGACAGTTCTGACAGCTACGCTGCAGAATTGGCTCAATATCCTTGTGGAATGTGACTTCGCTGGATTGCGCCAGTGATACACCAGAAATGGACATTGCTGCTGCTACTGCCATACCGCTCAGCATTGATTTGGCTGAAATTATTCGCATAGTTTGCTTCTCCTCATAACTCGTCTGATCGTAAATCTATTGATAGTAAAAATCGAATTCAGTGCTTATCAAATAACTAGCGAACAATAGCATTATTCGGCTAGTAGTTGAATTTTTCTGGACGCGCAATAAGTCGAATAATTAATAACTCAACTCTGCTAATAGCCTGAAAACGAGTTCATTTTTCGTAATATTCCGAAATCAGTCAGTTCTAGGGTTAAAAAAGGGAGAAATAGCCGTTCTAAGGCTTGCTGCTGCGTAGCAGAGCCCAGAGGTTACTGCTGGCAAGTAAACTTGCGAAAAGAACTAACAAACCGAGGCTAAACCATTGAACTGAATAGGATAAGTTTTGGTTAACATCTGCATTCACGGCGGGCCAATGGCGTACAAGCACGCCATCTTGATCTTCAGTGAGTCGAATCTCGAATGGAAACAACGGCTCATCGATAATATCGGCAATTACGTCGATTTCGAGGCTGCGCATGCGTAATGGCCAGACCGAGGCATCGATCTGGCTAGCAAGGACCCGCGCATTTTCGGGAGGTACGAAGATCTGGCCGGTAATCTCCACTGGTCCGGATACAGGGCGCAGATCCGGCGGGGTATCCGGCGGCAGGATACCCGTGGTCCAGCCCCGGCTGACCAGAATGAGTTGATCGTTGCTTTCGAGCCGAAATGGCGTCA
>CAUZJT010000212.1:0-4156 GCA_963580215.1 Gammaproteobacteria bacterium | reverse complement strand
GCGTGTCGATTGTGGTGAACGCAGCTAATGGCTCAAAGTCTGTTAGAAAAGCCCTTCATAAAATAGCTGGAATTCATTCTGATGCAAGAATTCCGCCTTACGAGTCGCGCCCGTTACGCAAAAGAATGGCAAGCCTTGCATCGCTGGGGCCGGGCGATGCCAAGCCTGGGACAAAGACTCGCGGCAAAGTCGCACTGTTTGCCACTTGTTATGCGAACCACAATGAGCCGGCACTGGGTGAAGACCTCGTCTGCGTGCTGGAACATAACGGTATCCCGGTTACGATAGCGCAAAAAGAATATTGCTGTGGTATGCCAAAACTGGAACTGGGAGACCTGGCCTCGGTTCAAAAAGCGAAAGAGCAGAACATTCCCCAATTGGCTCAACTCGTAGACGAGGGGTGGGATCTCATGGCGCTGGTGCCTTCGTGTGTCTTGATGTTCAAGCAGGAACTGCCGCTACTTTTTCCAGACGATGAGAGTGTTCGAAAAGTCGCGAACGCATTTTTCGATCCTTTTGAATACCTGATGCTGCGCTATGCACAAGGTCTTATGAACACCGAGTTCCGCCAGAGCCTGGGATCAGTGGTTTACCACGCCTCGTGTCACCAACGGGTGCAAAATATTGGACCCAAGACCCGGGACGTGTTGAGTCTTGTGCCGGACACTGTGGTGACCATGATTGAGCGCTGCTCCGGGCATGACGGCACCTACGGTGTTAAGTCCGAGACTTTTGATAAGGCAATGAAAATCGCTCGACCCGTTATCAAGGGAATACAAAAAATCAGCCCCGATCATTACGGCAGTGACTGCCCGATTGCGGGCCATCATCTGGCGAATGGCATCGGCGATGGCAGCACCCCTGAGCATCCTGTAAGCCTGTTACGCCAAGCATATGGAATCTAGAATTCTTTGGCCTAAAAGTATATGAAAAAACTGACCCGTGAAGATCTGTTCTCGCTTGAAACATACTCGATTGAGCGTGAAGATTTTCGTGCTCGTGTATTGGCCCATAAAGCCAACAGACGTGTCGCGATTGGCCCAAACGCCATGCTGTATTTTGAGGATGCCCTGACGATGCAATACCAGGTACAAGAGATGCTCCGCATAGAGCGCATCTTCGAGACCCCACAGATTCAGGAAGAACTAGATGCCTATAACCCCCTGATTCCCGATGGCAGTAATCTCAAAGCAACATTCACGCTTGAGTATTCTGATGTAGACGAACGGCGCGAGGCGTTGGCACGTCTGATAGGTATTGAACGCGCGCTATGGCTGCAGGCTGACGGCGAAGACCGGATTCGACCGGTTGCTAACGAAGACCTAGAACGGGAAACCGCCGACAAGACCTCGGCTGTGCATTTTGTTCGTTTCGAATTGACACCAGCGGTAGTTCAGTCAATTAAAGGGGGAAACGATCTCTCGTTTGGGATTGACCATCCTCGGTATACTTACGACGTTACCATCGGACCGAAGATTCGCAGTTCGCTACTTGGCGATCTTAAATAGCAGGCAAGGCGGGCCGGGGAAACGGCCTACACTACCAGTCGCACCAGTCAGCCTATTACCCAAGGCGGCCATAAAAAGTCCTTCTTGCCGATTCAGATAACGAAACCCCCGGTTGCGTGTTGTACGCCAGCACTGCCAGGATACGCGTATGACCTCCCGCAACTGGCGTTACTCGGTGCATTAAGTTTCGTCCACGAAATAACACCAGCGCTCCTGCGCCCATGGCAAGGGTTTTGAGGGGCTCTCGCCGTTCAAAACCTGTTCCGTCAGTTCGTAGTTCATTTCGCCGTTGTCGGCATTGCGCACATCCTTGACATACTCAAATGTGCCACCGCGCTCTGGCCTTTGGATGAGGTGACTTTTCGGTTTCGCGGATGCGTCGGTGGCAATTCTGAGTCATCAGACTTAAGGTAGATGTTGTGGCCGTCTAAGGCGAAATAGGCAAGATGTTGGTGCTAAAGGCCCTCGTCACGGATGGCGTCAACTACACGATCCAACCAGGAAGCTTTCCAGTGTCAGGACTCCGTTGCGGCCCAGTGCAACTTGCATTGGGCGTGAAAGCCGAGCTCCGCCAGGGGATAGCGCTTGCAATCCATAATCCTACGAAACGTTTCAGTGGTGTCGGCCATGGTCTTGTCTCGAGGCAGTTGGTTTAAGCCACACGGGCTATGGCTCGACAGCCTCCGCCGACGGATCAGGCATCGATACTCGGAAGGTTGAGCTTGTGGTCTCGGGCGCAAGCGATGGCGTCGTCATAACCTGCGTCGGCGTGGCGCATCACTCCTGTCGCGGGATCATTCCACAATACGCGAGCCAGTTTCTCGTCGGCCGATGGTGACCCATCGGCAAGAATAACCAGACCCGCATGCTGTGAATAACCGATACCAACGCCACCGCCATGATGAAAAGAGACCCAGGTCGCACCCGATGCCGTGTTAAGTAGTGCGTTTAGAATCGGCCAGTCGGAAACCGCATCCGACCCATCTTTCATCTGCTCTGTCTCCCGGTTAGGGCTGGCAACCGAGCCGCTGTCGAGATGATCCCGGCCTATGACGATCGGCGCACTCAGTTCGCCACTGGCCACCATCTGGTTAAAAGCCCGGCCAATCCGATCTCGATCTCCCAGTCCAAGCCAGCAGATACGGCTGGGCATGCCCTGGAACGCAATCCGGTTGCGCGCCATGTCCAGCCATTGGTGCAGGTGTACATTATCTGGAATCAGCTCCTTGACTTTTTCATCGGTGCGAAAGATATCCTCCGGATCGCCTGACAGCGCGGCCCAGCGAAACGGCCCTATGCCCCGACAGAACAACGGGCGTACATATGCGGGGACAAAACCGGGATAGTCGAAGGCGTTATCAACACCAGTTTCCTGAGCCATCTGGCGAATATTGTTGCCGTAATCGACAACAGGAATGCCTCGATTCCAAAATTCGAGCATTGCCCGAACCTGGATCGCCATTGAATCCTTTGCCGCCGCCGCCACACCTTTGGAATCGCTCTGGCGCCGCTGGGTCCATTCCGCCATCGACCAGCCAGACGGCAGATAGCCATTTTGTGGATCGTGGGCCGAGGTTTGATCGGTCACGGCGTCTGGCTGGTATCTTGGATCAGTCTGGGAGCGTGCCGCCAGGTCCGGGAAAACATCCGCTGCATTGCCTAGAAGTCCTACCGAAATCGCGCGCCCCTCGCTGTGGGCGTTTTCGACAAGGTTTAGAGCATCGTCGATGTTCTCAGCCCAGGCGTCCAGGTAGCGGGTTTTTAGGCGAGATTCAATAGATTGCCTATTGCATTCCACCGCGATCATGGAAAACCCGTTCATCGTCGCGGCCAGGGGCTGTGCACCGCCCATACCTCCTAGCCCGGCCGTTAGAATCCAGCGACCCTTTGATGAGCCACTGAAGTGCTGGCGTGTCATCTCGGCAAAGGTCTCGTAGGTTCCCTGGACAATGCCCTGCGAGCCAATATAAATCCAGGAGCCGGCTGTCATCTGCCCGTACATCATCAACCCACGCTGATCGAGCTCGGTGAAGTGCTCCAGCGTGGCCCAATGCGGCACCAGGTTGGAGTTGGCAATCAGAACCCGAGGGGCTTGCTCATGGGTCTTGAAAATGCCGACCGGTTTTCCGGATTGCACCAGCAAGGTCTGATCTATCTCGAGCTCCTTGAGCGATGTAATGATCCGGTCGAAACTATCCCAGTCGCGAGCCGCCCGACCGACACCGCCATAGACCACAAGCTCAGCCGGATTTTCTGCCACCTCTGGATCAAGATTGTTCATCAGCATCCGCATGGGCGCCTCAGTACTCCAGTGTTTGCACTGTAGTTCTGTGCCGGTCGGTGCCTTGATGTGTCTTTCCGGTGCGTATCGGTTCAGTGTCATATAACTATAGGGCTCTGTAAGGTTGAAATAACCGCTGCTGTACAGCCGGCTTGGGAAGTCTCGCGTTCAACTGCCATATTGTTCGACTAGCTTGCCGACGTTCTCTGCCACCTGCTGCAGGTGGTAACGCTCAAAATTCTCCCAGGTGACAAGACTTCTGGAGTCCCCAACCCGGTCGAGAAAGAGCAAGCCATTTAGGTGATCTACTTCATGTTGGTATGTTGCCGCGGTCATTCCTTTTACCCGGGTTTGTATCGGGGCGCCG
>CAUZJT010000211.1:0-4197 GCA_963580215.1 Gammaproteobacteria bacterium | reverse complement strand
GGCACCAAGAGCGCCGTAATTGGATCTGATGGCCGCCCGAGCGCCCGAGCTGGAGATGAAAACGATACTGGAGCCCCGGCGCAAAAGCGGCACTGCTTTTTGGACGAGATACAGCAAGGATAGGCCGTTCGTCTCGACCGCTTTCGAGAACTTCGGAAGATCCGCGCCCAGCATCGTTGTCGGGTAGATCATCGCCGCCGAATGAACAATATGATCGAGGGAACCAGCAAGGCTGCCTATTTCCTCCATGATGTGGGTGGCGCCTTCCACCGTCCCAACGTCAGCGCAAATTAGGTGTGCAGTACCACCTTTGGCTTCGATTTGAGCCTTGGCTTTGAAAGCAGCTTGCCCATCCCTGTGATAAGCTAGAAACAGTATCTTTCTGCTATCTGCAAGACGCTTAGCAATCGCCAGTCCAATACCCTTTGTGCCGCCGGTTATTAACACCGACGTTTCTACTGCACCCGCTTCTTCCATCTTTTCTTGCTCCTCAGGCTCTCTGCAAAACCTACTCATTGATACCAAGTTAACAGGACACTTACTGCTTCCAATAAACACGACGGCCCTGACATTCGCAATATCTGCGCGTAGCTTGTCGAACTCTACCGCTCACTTAGTCTGCTGGTTCATGCCAGTGTCGGCATTGACGGCTCCAAATTCAAGGCGGTGAACAACCGTGTCAACGGCGGCGTAAAAGGGACCACTCGTAGTGATATAAATCGTAGCGTTATGTGTTGTCCCGGTAGTTTATGGCACGGACCCTTCCTGTTTCGTCTGGCGCTTTGCATTACGCGAAGCGAAGTGACTTGGGAGGTTCTGTTCCAAAGCTGCCGCCGTCGCAAAGTGTTGCCGACGCTCCAAGCGAGGACAGCTTCCAATCAACGGTTGTCCTCGCTAATCTACCAGAGATATTTGATTGGCCCTAAATCATGAACGAAACCGTCCACCCCCAATATACGAACTCTGATGCAGGTACGTGAAGCCTCACCGCCTGCGACAACGCCGAACAATGGGCAAACTGGAAGACCCTTTGTTAGCGACACATTCGACGTGTCGTATCCAGTGGATATGGACGTTGGGGGTGCTGTAATGAAGGTTGGCGTATCGTTTGCGCGGAAGACTGTCCTTGGGCCTTGGTTTACGGACCACGGGATAGCCCCAAGTTGGATTCGGCAATGGTCGCAGTGACCATGAACAACTCAGGTCATGTCAAAAGGCACTCGTCGGGAGGGCAACCCTCAGGCCAGCCCTAATTTAGTCTGTATAAAGCGGCGATGACAGGGCAGTTAGAAACCACTGTATCACGGGCGAACGCGGACCGAGCCGCCAAAATTCGACTGGTTTGGTGGATGAGCATCGCCGTATAATTTAGAAATTTATAGCCTCAACGTTTTCAGAGATTTCTCAAATAGCATTCGCCATAATCCCTTCCATGTTTCTCCATCACCGCTTCTGCCTCAGTTTTTATCCCACGGATTTATCACTTAACCTTGATTTCGCCAAAAAAATAAGAGTCATTGAGTGATGGGTTTTGAATGGATTGCAATAGCCTTAGGCGACGTCGTTTGGATCGCTGTGGCGTTTGCCATGGGATCGTTCTCTCGTGCTATTCGCTTGCCGCCCCTGGTCGGGTTTCTCGCAGCAGGATTTCTGCTGAATCTACAGGGTGTTGTGGGTGGCGAGATGCTTCAGAAACTGTCCGACCTTGGCATTACGCTGTTGCTATTTACCGTCGGTTTGAAGCTTAACTTGGCGTCGCTTGGCCGACCGCAGGTCTGGGCAGTTGCTGGTATTCACATGTGCGGTATTGTGGCACTCTTCGGTTTTGCGATTTACGGGTTGGCTCTATTGGGGGCATCCTTTTTTGCCGGTCTCGATCTCGGGCAGTCCATGCTGATCGCATTCGCTCTCAGTTTTTCGAGCACGGTCTTCGCGGTCAAAACTTTGGAAGAGCAAGGCGAGATGGCCTCCCTGCATGGTCGGATCGCCATCGGCATCCTGATCATGCAGGACTTGGCGGCAGTCGTCTTTTTGGCGGTCTCGGTTGGAAAAATTCCGTCACTCTGGGCATTCACCATCGTCCTGCTTCTGCCATTGCGTCCTGTGCTACATGTGATCCTGCAGCGAATTGGGCATGGCGAGCTGCTGGTGCTATATGGATTTCTGCTGGCGCTAGGCGGGGCCGAAGCCTTCGAACTCGTGGGCCTAAAGGGGGATCTCGGCGCGCTGGTCGTGGGCGTTATGATGTCCAGTCACGTCAAGGCGGACGAGTTGTCAAAGAACATGCTTAATTTTAAAGACCTCTGCCTTTTAGGGTTCTTCCTGTCAATCGGCCTCTCCGGCCCGCCGAGTGTTGGGACGGCCCTGGTTGCCGCGCTAATCACGCCACTCATCCTGTTTAAATCTGCGCTCTTTTTCAGTTTGCTGGCAGCGTTCAAGTTGCGGGCCCGCACGTCCTTCTTCGCGTCGCTAAATCTGACTAATTTCAGCGAATTTGGGCTCATCATCGCCGCGGTCGGCGCGTCAAACGGCTGGCTCAGCACCGAGTGGCTGACTGTGCTCGCAATCGCGATGTCGCTTTCCTTCGCTGTGGCCGCCTGCTTGAGCGCTTTAAACCCGATAATTTATTCGGCGCGAAGAGCGTTTTGGTCGCGCCTGCAACGCGCGGAACGATTGCCGGACGACCTACCCTTCGACATTCAAGGAGCGAAGGTTTCGATCATTGGCATGGGCGGGATTGGTACCGGAACCTACGACCGGATGCGAGAGGTGTTTGGAGAAACCGTCGTCGGTGTGGATATCGACCCCAAAACCGTGGGAAATCAACGTTCTACGGGCCGAAATGTGTTGGTTGGTGACCCGGCCGATGCAGACTTCTGGGACCGGATGCAGGCTACTCATACGATAGAGCTAGTCATGCTCGCTTTACCAAACCTGAACACCGACCTTGCAGTTTTGGCACAGCTCAAGGCAGCGGGTTTTACCGGTAAGGTGGCGGCAATGGCGAAGTTCCAGGACGATGCAGATGCGTTAATGGAAGCCGGTGCGACTACGGTATTTAATATCTACACCGAAGCTGGAGCTGGATTTGCCGCCCATGTCCTGGAGGACTGATGCAATCGCCATCTTGGTCCCAACAGCTCAAGGCTTGCCGAAATAGGCCGATGACAAATTTAAAATCGTGATCAAATCATTTGCTCCTGATTCACGATGCAAAGTCCCTGATATCGTTTGAGTGAAACACTGTCCTTGAGCTACTTCCGCACGACGGCGGGGACAATAACCCATTTAACAAATATTCGGCAAGATTCTGACAATTGGGATATCTCGTAAAAGGACCCAACTATACGCTCAGTGCAAAACCTGTTTTGGGGGTAGATTTGTGGGTAGGAAACAAACCAGACCATGAAAACCGCTGAATATATACTCTTTCGGCGGACACCGGGTCCGCCATCCTAATTATTTAACAAATTAAAATTATTAGCGAAATATTTTCAATATCTACATTTACCAAATTATCTCCCTTTTTAGTTTTGGAGATGGAGGGAATTACCGGTTCGTCTCGCAACATTAGCACCACGTAATTTACCGCGACCCTTCCCAGTTTCCGCTCTTGTGCCATATCCAGAAGAGCCACGACCACCGGATACCTTGGCGGAGCCGAAGGCTTTGGTGACGTTAGGCTCATATCGGCCAACAGGGCCTGCCATGCCGCTTCAATTGACGCCGTGTTTTACAGCACCACCTTATCCCGCCTGCACCCCAACCACGACAAGGCTTCACCTCGAAGGACGGTCTCCGCGGCTAGCCCAGCCCCGAACAGAGCTTCGATAGTGTCGCTGAAAGGGAATGGCCGATGTGCGGGTTCGCAAGGGCCAGGGCTCTACGATCATTGATTTCAATCGATATGAGCGTCCGTTGGAATGAGCCGAAGCCCGGACGCGGGTGGAGCGGCTGGCGGCAGCTGGCAAGATCAATAGCCAAGCCTCCCGGTCGGAGGGATTTGAAGTAGCGCCTCAGGAATTGCAGGATATATTGGCTGGACGCAATGCCGGCAAAACTCTTTCCTCATAACTGTTTGGCTCTACTCTTGTGCAAGGGTGCTTGAACCTTGGTTATTTACACGACGTAACCATTTGATAGGTCAGCGTGGTCTCTACCATTTTATCGCGGACCTAGTCTTGTTCGGCTTCTGTC
>CAUZJT010000210.1:0-4198 GCA_963580215.1 Gammaproteobacteria bacterium | reverse complement strand
AGAATCGACTCTACCGTACGGCTCCAGATAAATTCGCCTACTTCGCGGGTCTGGATATTGATCATACCCAGCGGGCTATCCTGGTATTCAATGATCTGATCCACCCCGGAAGCCACACCGAACTGGATACCGCTAACATTGGAATGCAGGTGAACGACGTGCACCGGATCCTGAGTGTTCTCGTAGATCTGCAGCCAATTGCAGGGGGTCGAAAGGGAGAACGGTACTTTTTCTACACTCCGGTCGGCCTGGGTATCAAAGACCGGAAAAGGCGGCTTTAATTCGGGCGGGCCAAGATAAGCAAATACCAGACCATCTTTTTCGACGACCGGGTAGGCTCCATGAACCACTTTCTTACAGATCGGTCCGTTTTCACGTTCAGAGCCCGCGCGGATCAGTGTACCGTCGACCCCATAGTGCCAGCCGTGATAACAACAAATGATTCCATGATCTGCCACAATGCCGAACTCGAGCGAGGCGCCACGGTGTGAGCAGTGTTTGTGCAGTAGACCGAACTCACCGCTTTTATCCTTGAAAAGAACCAACTCTTCGCCCAACACTTGGATCACCAACGGCAGGTCAGAAACCTCACCCGTCATAGCCACCGGGTGCCAGTAACGGCGCAGATATTCTCCACATGTCGTCCCACGATCGATATGGGTCAGTTCCGGATCTTCCTGCCAGTCGTGCCGGCGATGGTATCCCTGAAACCCTTGAGGTCGTTCAACTGTCATCTTCAAATCAAAAAATACCAAAGACCTGGCACGATATCATTTTCCATGATTGTATGGGTGAATCTTATTTCAGGCCCGAAAATCTCTGCCCGCATCACTGCCGCTGTGGGTTGACGGAAAAGTGATGCAGTGTGACTACATCATCCTGGGCGGAGGCAACCGATCCATCAAGATCAAGATCTCACCGGCAGTCTTTAATCTGACACCCAACACCGAGGTTATCGAGGGGCTGGCCATCAACCGAGTACCTGTTCTGGGGTAAGTTGAAACTGGGTCCGTTGCTGTCCTCTTGAGTTCTTTCAGGTCCGATTGCCTGGAGTTGGAGCCTGTTATTTAAAGGGTTTTTAGGCTGCTAGTTGGAAGGACACTGCCTTCGGGAGGCAGGGGCCGGAGATTCGAATCTTCTCACCCCGACCATTTTCCACTGCTTTTAGGCCATTTTCACTGACCTGTTTCTGCTCCTAATTTGTCGTGTGCTGAAAATTTGATGCTAGCCACTGCATCATACAGATGGTCTGGTGCTAAATGAGCATACCGTTCAGTCATCTGAATACTGGCATGACGAAGTAGTTTGCTCACCTCAAAGAGTGGGACACCTTCCATAACTAACCAACTGGCAAACGTATGTCGGAGGTCATGAATGCGAAAGTTCTCAATCCCTGCTCTGTTACAAGCAGATTTGAACGACCTCCTGATGTTCTTCACTCACTCAGCACAGTCGTCAGTTCGGCGACAAGTCTGTTTCCCGCCTCCTCGTCAACGTTTAGGCATGTGACAACTCGTAGTCTCCGTTCACCAAATGCCCCCAAGAGCACGTCACGCTCCTTCAGTCGATCAACTATCTCGGCGGCTGTTGGTGCGTTGGGCGCAACATCGAATACGATAATGTTCGTATCTACGGGGAGCATGTTGGCCACCAGTGGAAGCTCTACTATTCGCTCTCCGATAGAGGCAGCCAGGTCATTATCGATAGACTGCTGTTCCATATGATTATCCAACGCGTAGATGCATGCTGCCGCCAGAACGCCAGACTGGCGCATTGCGCCTCCTAACGCTTGCTTTTGGCGCCACGCCTGCCGACAGAAATCTGCTGACCCCGCCAGTACCGCGCCACAGGGTGCGCCTAGGCCCTTGGAGAAGTCTATCCAAACAGTGTCAACGTCCCTGGCATACCTTTCCGGTGAAATACCAGTCTTCGCTACAGCATTTAATAGCCTTGCACCGTCCATATGAACGATAAGGCCGTGAGACTTCGCCTCCTCAACGACAGCGTCAACCGTTTCAAGGGGCCAAACCGCACCGCCACCGAGGTTTGCTGTTTGCTCCAACAGCAACATTTTGCTGACCGGCATATAGCGAGACAACGGACGAATGGCCTTCCGCACGTCATCTGGGCCAAATATTCCGTTGGTCCCCTGAAGAGGATGTAGCACGACGCCGCTTAGTGCCGCGGGAGACCCGCATTCGAAGTTGAGAAGATGGGAAGACGTATCGCAGATAACTTCATCGCCTGGACGGCAATGCACTCTAACCGCTATCTCATTGCACATCGTCCCAGAGATCATAAAGACAGCTGTTTCCTTCCCTAAAAGTTTGGCAATGCGCGCCTCTAGCTTTTTAGTCGTTGGATCCTCGCCCTTTTGCTCATCTCCTAATGGAGCTGAGACTATCGATTCGAGCATGGCAGTAGTCGGTATGGATTTCGTGTCGCTATAGAAATCGTACATTTTCTCTCCTATCATCTTGCGATGATTTGTCCATAAATCGTAGAACTACGTCGCCCAGAATGTGCCCGACGATCGAGCCGATGGGGTACGACTAAAATCATAGATTCTTTTCATATTTACCCTCTACTAATATTAAATAAATCTGCCCCTTATATTTTTTTCATCACCTTTCCATTTACACCCGGAAGGCTGCCATGGCGTCGTCATCGAAAATAACACCAAGCCCCGGCGTATCAGGTATGGAGACTTCGCCTCCCTCAATATGTGGACGGCCAGTGCAGACATCGTCAAGGGCGGTTTCAAACAGCGGAAAATACTCTACCGGGCTCAGATTGGGAATTCCTGCGCTGGCATGGATTGCTGCTGACGTGCCCAAGGCCATGGAATTTGAATTATGGGGTGAGACGGTGATGTAGGCAGGCTCCGCCATTGCGGCGATTACCTGAATTTCCAAAATGCCAGAAAGGCAGATATCCGGATTTATAATGTCGACGGCGCGACGTTCAAACAGGTCAGTGAATTCTCGACGTGTCGGTAATGTCTCACCGGTTAGAAGCGGTTGTTCAATTGCATCCCGCAAGTAACGCATGCTGGCGGCATCGGTGGGAGCGAACGGGTCCTCAATCCACAATAGGTTAAATGGTTCCATCGCCCGCGCTAGCATGAGGGCTCGTGCCGGAGTGGCATGCCGCCACAGGTCGACCGCAAGGCCTACATCGGGGCTAACCGCATCGGCGACAGCTTGCAGTATGGCAACCCCTTCATCCACAGTGGTATCTGCGGTAAAAGGATAAAGCTTAATCCTGGTATGTCCTTGCGCACAAATGCGGGCCGCGATGTCTCCATAAGCCGCAGGCGGATGCGTATTAGGTGTGTAAATATTTGCATAGACCGGGAGAGTTTCATGGCACGTTCCACCCAAGAGGCGGTGGATCGGTACACCAAGTCGTTTCCCAAGAATATCCCAGAGTGCAATTTCGATCCCCGCAAAAGCACTGTAGACTCCTACGCCGGGCCGTTGTTGCCCGAACTTGCCGAAGGCGTCTCTAAGAAAGGCACGAATGTCATGAGCGGGTCGACCAATGATCCATTCCGCTAGCCGGTTCAGCAACGCCACCATCGCATCCTCGCGGAAAGTTAACAGGTGACATTCTCCCCACCCAACGATACCGTCCTGTGTCTCGACCCGAACCAGCACATAAGCCTTATGTGCCCACCATTGATCGGTGATTGGCTCTGCCGGAATTATATAGGGGGTTACGATAGCAACTGTATCAGTCATCCATGTGTCTCCGTCTCTTTAGTGGCGATTGAGTGGCTTGTGAAAACCGTGTTCCGTCCCCTACGATGCACGAGTGTCAGCCACTTTTAGTGAAACAGATTGGCTATATTTTTCTTGATGCTATCGCCAATATACAAAGCCAATGCCTGTATTGTAGAAGTGGGATTAACCGCGCCCGAAGTAACAAAAATCGATCCGTCAACAATAAACAAATTTTTCACATCATGTGATCGCCCCCATCTGTTTACCACCGAGGTATCAGGATTATTACCCATTCTGCAAGTACCCATCTGGTACCGGCCATATTGGTGGATAATGGACATTCATTCTTCATGACCAACAAAAGGAGATAACAATGAAATTAATCAAAACAACGCTTGTTGCTTTGGCGCTCGGGGCGAGTGCCATCGCCTTTGCTGGCAACGACCATCCAATTTTAACCCCCATGGAGCCTC
>CAUZJT010000209.1:0-4217 GCA_963580215.1 Gammaproteobacteria bacterium | reverse complement strand
TCTCCGGCGCCCTGCATGCGTCCGGCAGTAAACTCCCCCTGGTAGATACTGCCATCAGCAAAGGCGAGAACGCCACTTCCCTCAATAACGCCATAGTGGACTTCGCCCATATAGATGTCACCAGAGGTCAAGGTAAGGGTACCGCGACCATGGGGTTTTTCATCAGCAAACTCCCCCTGGAATCGATCGCCGACAGCTGAGGTGTAATCCCCCTGACCGGCAACGACGTCGTTGATGAATTGGCCTCGATAAAAGCTACCATCGGGCCAGTGCAGTTCACCCTTGCCGTGCAGTTTACCGAGGCTGAGCTCACCGGTATAGGTTCTGCCATTCGTAAATAACATATTGCCTTTGCCGTGCGGTAGGCCGCCGCGAACATCCCCTCGGTAGATCTGTCGGGATGGCCATGTAATTGTTCCCTTGCCATTCAGCTCGTCTGAAAAGATTCCGTCGTAAGAAATGTCGTTGCGGACTATTGGTGCAGGAGGGATTATGGAACTGGGCTCGGTGACTATTTCTGCTATTGGCTTGATTTTTATGGGTTGCTCGGGATCTACGAGGCTGGACTCGCTAATCACTTCTGCTACTGTTTTGAGAGTCATGGGTTGGTCAGGTTTGACGAAGTAGCCCACGGTCGTCATACCTATTCCAACGGCAAGGATAAACCAGTGATAGATTGAAAAATGATCGAAGTACTGAAGCATCAAGGTATTCTATGCCAGTGAGTAACGGGTATAAACGTCTCTGGACACATGAAAATTGAATGTCCATGATGGCGGGATTGAAACTTTGATATTAAAAGGAACTCTCAATTGGCGATTGTTGACATTTTTGCAGAAGTAGAAGAAATCAAGCAAGACCTCGAGAACCTTTCGATTGATGAGCTGAAAGATGAAATTTCCGAGAACCCGGGCCTGCTGCTGATCGATATTCGGGAAATTCAAGAGCTGGTAGAGCTTGGGACGATCCCTGGGGCAGTACATGTAGCTAGAGGCATGATGGAGTTCTGGGCCAGCCCGGCCAGCCCCTATTACCGGGACTATTTTAGGGAAGACGCCCGCATCGTGGCTTTTTGTGCGGGCGGCGGGCGTTCGGCCTATGCCGCGAGAGACTTGAAAGCGATGGGCTTTAAAAACGTGGCTCACCTGGAACCGGGCTTTAACGGATGGAGTAAATCGGGTGGTGCTATAGAAGATTTTGCATCAAACAGCCGGTGGATTCGACGACCTGCAAAAGAGGACTAGGTTATGACTGTTGAGTTAAATGGTATTGCGCATATCCAGATGACCGTCAACGATATTGATCGCTGCCTGCCCTTTTGGGAGAAGCTGTGTCATTTCTTGGAAATGAAAACCCTGATCAAGAATGACACGACACTTTACTGTATAGGCAGCCGAACCGGCATTCTGATTCGAGAGGCGCCGGAAGATAAGAAGAGTGTGAGCTTCGATCAGGATACCAGCGGTTTACACCACTTTTGCTTTCGCGCCAGGGCGAAGGAAGATGTTGATGCCATCTCCTCCTTTATCGAAAAAGAAGTGGATGCCAAGATCATCCATGGTCCTGAGGACGGGTCGCATTTTGCACCGGGTTATTACTCGATTCTGTTTGAAGATCCCGACGGTATTCGTGTGGAAGTGAACCATGTACCTGGTAAAGGCCATTTTGGTGGCGAAGGTAGGTTGGGGCCAGAGGGCCCTGGGCCATCGGACACCTATGGGGAATCAGGAATATAGAAACCTAGCGAAGCTGTGGCAGGATTCTCAATTGTGCCAGCTTGTGAAACCATCGCGACAGCATGGCGGTTGTATCAACGCATTCCGTGAAGCCGGCCTGACGGAGTTTGATAGTGCTTAGGATCGCTGGTGGTGGGGCTGCATTGCCGTAGGTGTTGAACATGGCATCTGCATAATAGAAAGAATCGCCGACCAGTTCGCGAATTGTATAAGGCTTGAGGCCGTACCGGCTGATCAGCCGTGACCAATCATCCTCCCTGTCATACAGTGATTCTGATAGAAGCCGTCTGTCAGGCTCGCCGATTTCCATGCCAAATATTTGCGCAAGGGCTGGCCACGTGTCCTGCCACCGGAAGACATCACCGTTGGTAATGTTGAATGTCTGGTTGCTGAAGGCGTCGTTATCGAAACTTAAACTGATTGCCTTTGCCAATAAGTCGGCATCAATGGCTTCGGAAACAGCGGAAGGACCGCCTGGATAGGTTAAGGGTAAGCCCTCGGCTTTTTGCAAGGTGGCGTACACGCCGATGGCCGCAAGCATATTCATCGGGGCATGCAATGCGTGGCCAAAGATCACCTGTGGGCGCCAGATTGTAAATTGCAGGTCTGTGCCGTGGCAAAGATCGCGAAGATAATCTTCCTGCAACCAGTAAAAATTTTCATGTAGATGCCGTGGATCACTTTCAAGGCCGGGTATCTTCATGGGTTTTACATGTGCGCCATAGGCCTTCGTGCCCTGCAGTAAGGTGACATGCCGCAGCTTGCCGCTTGTCTTTAGTGGGTCGAGGAGGTTGCGGAGCATCGCGAGGTTGGTCTGCATCTGGTCCTGTTCTTGCCAGCCAGGTATCAGGCCAGGTTTCTCGAAGAGTGCGGTATAGACTAGATGGGTCACGTCCGAAAGCGTTGATTCTGCGATCTGTTCGCATTCAGTTGGGCTGGTTAGATCGAGTGGCTGAAAAGGTGCGTCAGCAAGGTCGGCTGGTGGGCGACGAGACAGGCCCACCACCGGTATCTCACCCTGTATCAGATGTTCAACCAACGCGCGGCCAACCACGCCGCTTGCACCGACTACTGCTACCTTCCGGGAACTTACCATCTTGCTCAATTATTTATCCAGTTTGTTCAACGTCGAATTCAGGATCGCAAACATAGCGTTAAAGAGGGGTTCATGATATTAGTGTTGATTGCAAATTGCGATGTGCGCCGGACGCCGGTGGATTTGAGTAGAATTTGAGCCGGACCGAAGAAGAAAAAGCCTTATCTATAACGCCGTCCTACCGCAGCTATGCGTTAGCGCTGTTCCTTTTGGTTTACATTATTAATTTTGTCGATCGACAGATTTTCTCCATTCTGATCGAGCCCATCCGGCTGGAGATCCATTTATCAGATACGCAGTTAGGCCTGCTTGGGGGTATCGCGTTTGCGATCTTCTATACCTTTGCCGGCATACCCATCGCCCGTTGGGCGGATGTGGGTGTCCGCAAAAACATCGTCGCGTTGGCGTTGGTGATCTGGAGCTTGATGACCATGTTCACATCGACTGCCAAAGGCTTCGGTACCTTGTTGATTGCAAGGGTTGGCGTAGGTATTGGCGAAGCAGGCTGCTCACCACCAATTCATTCATTGATTTCTGACATGTACCCGGAAGAAGAGCGGGGAACGGCGCTCTCGACCTATGCCCTAGGGATTCCCATTGGCGCCGCTATTGGCACGCTAGTTGGTGGCTGGATAGGAGAGTACTTTGGCTGGCGCATGGCGTTCATGGTGGTAGGTCTGCCTGGCATCATCGTCGCCATTGTTGTGTTTTTCACTGTTAGAGAACCTCCCCGTGGACACTCTGAACCGGACCATGTGGAGGTACAAAAAGATCTTGTCCCGTTAGCGGATACAATCAGATTTCTATGGGGCCTGAAGGCGTTTCGGCATTTATCATTCGCAGGTGCGCTGCATGCTTTCGTGGGATATGGGGTGGGTCTGTTCATTCCCGCCTTTTTTATGCGCGTGCATGGGTTTGGGCTGGCCGAAACGTCAACTTACCTTTTTTTGATTGGGCTTACCGGGATGATCGGCACCTATCTGGGCGGCTATCTTGGCGATCGGATGGGTAGGACGGATAAGCGCTGGTATATGGGTGTACCTGGTATTGCGACAATTATTAGTGTGCCGTTCGCGGTGCTTTTTTATACCACCGGAGACCCGATGCTGGCGATTGTCCTGGCTATTCCCGGCGCCATCCTTGGGCCAATGTATTTGGGCCCAACATTTGCGATGACACAAACGCTGGTGCCACCGGCCATGCGCTCTACTGCATCAGCGATCCTGTTGTTTGTATTGAATTTGATTGGGCTTGGGCTTGGTCCTGTGTTTGCGGGGTTCTTATCTGACACCTTAAAACCAGAGTATGGTGAAGAATCCATCCGCTACTCGCTGTTAATCCTCGCGGTTGCTGGAAACATCTGGTCAGCGTTGCATTATTATCTC
>CAUZJT010000208.1:0-4234 GCA_963580215.1 Gammaproteobacteria bacterium | reverse complement strand
TAAATAACGACTCTAAGGTTCACGGCATACTGGTGCAACTGCCACTACCGGATCAGATCGATTCACAGGCGGTCATCAATGCCATCGATCCAGACAAGGACGTCGATGGTTTTCATCTGGTTAATGTGGGGCGACTGGCAACGGGCGCGGCCGGTCTGGTGCCCTGTACCCCGTTAGGGTGCATGATGTTGCTCAAGGATCAATTGGGTGATTTATCCGGTAAAAATGCGGTCGTGGTAGGGCGCTCAAATATCGTGGGCAAGCCGATGGGGTCGTTGCTGCTGGCACAAAGCTGCACGGTGACGATTGCGCATTCGCGAACGCGGAACTTAGCTGGGGTTTGTCGGGAAGCGGATATTCTGGTGGCGGCCGTGGGTCGCCCGCAGATGATACCGGGCGACTGGATTAAACCCGGCGCAGTGGTGATCGATGTCGGCATCAATCGAATTGAAGGTAAAGAAGGTAAAACCCGCCTTGTTGGTGATGTGGATTTTGATTCGGCATCAGCGATCGCCGGAGCGATTACGCCGGTACCCGGCGGAGTAGGGCCTATGACGATCGCCTGTCTTTTGCGTAATACAGTGCAGGCGGCTTGTGCTGCCAATGACCTCCCTTTTAATCTTGACTAGCTTTAGTTGTTGGCCCATGGCAAGCGGGAAAACTCGACGGTGATCGGCTTTTGTCGGTGCCTAGCGAAAATCCCGACTTTGCGTGGTGAGGCTTCCCAGCAGGGCCGTGTAATCGCTCAGCCTGCCGGCAATGACATGGATCACATCGCCGTGGCGTTGAATTTTTCCGTGAACGCCAAGTAGTCGCGCCCCGACCAACACCTGATGCTGGTTTTCAGCCAGGCGCTGCCATATCACCAGATTAGTGTTGCCAGTCTCATCTTCAAGCGTTACAAAGGTGACATTGTTAGCGCTGGCTGGCCGTTGTCGAGTGGTAACGATTCCCGCCGTGTGCACATAGTGACCATCTTTTTTCTGTGCAATACCATCGCTGGTAATGACGCCAAGCGTTCGTAGTTGGTTACGCAGTAGAGCTAATGGGTGTGGGCCCAGGGTTAGGCCGGTGCTGGCGTAATCAGCGCAGGCTTCTTCACCTGCGTGTGGTGTATTCAGCAATGGCGTGGCTTCACGGATATGAGGTTGGGGAAATACCGGGGAGGGTTTCTCAATACCGCTAACCAGCCATCCAGCTTGACGGCGGTGATGCTGCACCAGAGTTGATAAGGCATTGGCGCTAGCCAGCGCGCGTAGGTCACCGCGCTCCAATGAGGCGCGATGGGCAAGATCATCGGCGCTGGTAAAGATTCGATGCTGTCGCGCATCGAGTAATCGCTTGGCGCCGGTATAGCTAAGATGCTTGACCATTCTTAACCCCAGGCGCAATACAAGATCTGCCCCCTCTGATTCCAATGTGCAATCCCAGGCGCTCTTCATAACGTCAATAGGACGTACGGCAACGCCATGCCGGCGTACGTCCTGCACTAATTGTGAAGGCGTATAGAAGCCCATTGGCTGACTGTTTAGCAAAGCGCAGGTAAATGCAGCTGGTTGGTGACACTTAAGCCAGGCCGAAACATATACCAATAATGCGAAACTGGCCGCATGCGACTCGGGAAAACCGTATTCACCAAAGCCCAGGATTTGCTGGTAGATGCGCCGTGCAAAAGCCTCACTGTAACCACGTTCACGCATACCCTCAATTAATCGGGTTTCATAATGCCCAAGCCCACCGTGGCGTTTCCAGGCAGCCATCGCACGTCGCAGGCCATCGGCCTCTCCCGGGGTAAAGCCTGCAGCGACCATCGCCAGTTTGATGACCTGCTCCTGGAAGATAGGCACTCCCAGCGTGCGCTCGAGCACCTCACGGACTGCTTCGCTGGGGTAAGTGACCTTCTCTTCACCGTTACGTCGCCGCAGGTAGGGATGCACCATGTCGCCCTGAATAGGGCCCGGCCGGACGATGGCAACCTCGATGACCAGATCATAAAAACAGCGTGGCCGTAAGCGCGGCAGCATAGCCATCTGTGCGCGAGATTCGATCTGAAAAACACCTACGGTGTCGGCGCGGCTGATCATCCGGTATACCGCGGGGTCTTCCTGGGGTAGCGTAGCCATGGACAGCGTTTTGCCGCGATGCTGCTTGAGCAGATCAAATGCTTTATGAATCGCGCTCAGCATGCCCAGTGCCAGGCAGTCCACTTTAAGTAGACCCAGCGCATCGATATCGTCTTTATCCCACTGGATTACTGTCCGATCTGCCATGGCTGCGTTTTCGATAGGCACCAGGTCACACAATGGCTCATGAGAAATAACAAAGCCTCCAGAGTGCTGCGACAAGTGGCGCGGAAAGCCAACCAGCTCCTGGACCAATGCCAGCAGCTTTCGCAGGACCGGGCCCTTAGGGTCCAGACCGATTTCACACACACGCTGGGGTACAACTTTCCCGTTTTGCCACCAGGCAAGATTACCGGCCAGGCGATCAAGCTGGTCTTTGGATAGATTCAGGGCGCGTCCAATATCCCGCACTGCACTGCGTGGGCGATAGGTGATGACTGCGCCGGTTAAAGCGGCCCGCTTACGCCCGTAACGCCGGTAAACGTACTGCATCACCTCTTCACGGCGTTCATGTTCAAAATCGACATCAATGTCCGGCGGTTCATTACGCTCACGAGAGATAAACCGTTCGAACAGCATCTCCATATGGGCCGGGTCCACTTCGGTGATGCCAAGCGCAAAGCACACTGCTGAGTTGGCTGCCGAGCCCCGGCCCTGGCAGAGAATACCCTGTGAGCGGGCAAAACGAACGATGTCGTAGACGGTTAGAAAGTAACTTTCGTAATCGAGCTCCTTAATCAAAGTCAGTTCGTGTTCAATTTGTTGAACTACTTTGAGCGATGGACCATCAGGCCAACGTGTGGTCATGCCTGCTTTGGTTAACTGGCGCAGGTACTGTGTTGGCGTGAGATCGGCAGGTATGAACTTGCGTGGATAGGTGTAGTTCAGCTCATTTAACGAAAAATCACAGCGGTGGGCTATTTTTACGCTCTCATCGAGCAAAGTGCGAGGATAGATGCACTCAAGAACAGCTGAGGTTCGCAGATGGCGCTCGGCGTTGGGTGCAAGGTCATACTTGATTTCAGTCACCGATTGTCTGCGCCGGACCGCGGTTAAAGTGTCCTGTAGCGCCTGGCGTGAGCGTACGTGCATGTGTACGTTGCCAGTGGCAACCAGGGGTACACCTGTTTTTTGTGACAAAACCTGCAGCGCTTTTTGGTGTGCCTGATCACCTCCGTTACTGGATTGCTCGAGTGTCAGCCAGGTTCGCCCAGGCATTAATGATTGGATATGCCTCGCGTGATAAGACAGGGCCCTGTAGCGCTCCGTAAGAGTGCTGGCTGGCGCTGGAGTCGGGTCACACGGCAGCAGGGCGAGGCAGTTCTGCAGGCGCTTAGTGCAAAGGTCGTCAATGTTCAGGGAGTACGAGCCCTTGCCTGCACGCTGGCGCGCCCGGGTAATTAACCGGGTCAGGTGGCGGTAACCTTCTCGATTGGTTACTAACAGAACCAGATTATTGCCGTTTTCCAGCGTGAATTCGCTGCCAATGATGAGCTGTAAGCCCAGCTCCTGTGCCGCGACATGCGCCCGCACTGTGCCGGCAATACTGCATTCATCCGTCAGTGCCAGGGCCCGATAACCAAGCTCAGAAGCTCGGCGGACCAGTTCGGCAGGGTGTGAGGCGCCGCGTAGAAAGCTGAAATTTGACAGGCAGTGCAGTTCGGCATAGCCGGACACAGTGTTTTCTCTAGTTACTGTATATTTATACAGTATATAAGAATTCTACCAGTAGCGCTAAGTTACGCCAGCGTCATAGGTGATCAGCGCCGCGCGGTTGCGATAAAACCCACTGCGAGTAAAGATAAGCCTCCAGCAAGCCCAAAGCTGGCCACCAGGCTGAAATCCCCGACCAGGCCTGCAAGCACTGCGCCCAGGGCGCCAACGCCGTCGAGCACCACAAAGACAAAGCCCAACGCAGTGGCCTCATGTTTACTGGCGTGATCAACCGCCATTGCCAGGACTCCCGATCGAATGGTAACCAGCGCAGCCATTGCCATCGTCAGCAGACTGATGATCAGCACAGGGGCATCAAACAGGACTACAGCGCCGGCCAAGCCAGCAGCAACCACCGAACCGACAGCAAAGATTCCAAAGCGCCCCCGCCGATCTGA
>CAUZJT010000207.1:0-4244 GCA_963580215.1 Gammaproteobacteria bacterium | reverse complement strand
AATGAAACCTGTTTGCAGTGGAGGCGAATGACCTTCGGTCATGGTAAGTTGTACAACCAGCCAGTCTACTGCTGCACCACTGTCATTCTTTTTGAGCGGTGCATTATAAGCGGGAGGCATCCGCCATAGCATTTGGGCAATGCCATTATAGTTTGACTCAAACTCAGCCTGGGTCAGTTCAAATTGGCTCGATCCCGCGATTACGGTGAGAGTGTCATCTAGTATCTGCGTGAGCGTAAAATATTCAGTGTTTAGTTTAACAATAACGGGCCTGTTTAGTTTCCTCAGGCCTGAAAGTGTGGATGCGCTTTCGAGACAACTGAGTCCAATGGCCGGCGCAAGTGCGCAAGGCTTTGAAGCCTTGTCTTCAAAGCTGGTTCCCCACAGAGCGAACAGATCGTGATATGCCTGGGAAATAGCGACATGCCCACGGACGCTAAGTTTGGCCGTTAGTGGGTCGGTTCGTGTCTGTCCCGTAGAAGTTACTATTAATGCAGTCTCGCTAGACGGAATTATAGTGGCGGCAGGGGTAGCCGCCTCTCTGGAAAACAACGCCCAAGCGCCAGTAATGATCAGCAATGCCGCGGTAATTGAGGCTATCCGGATGGGTTTCGCTCGATGGCGGCGAGTCCCAAGGACCTCATCAGCTGCGCGACTAATGATTCGTGGCGTTACCTGCCGTTTGTGCTCGGCATAGGTTCCCAACAGGGCACGATCACAGATAAGGTTAATAACTCGAGGGATACCGGCGCTGATTCGATAGACCTTTTTCGTAGCGGACCGAGTGAAAAGTTCTGGTTCGCCATCAGCGATAGCTAGGCGATGAATAATATAGGCTTCGGTTTCGTTTGAATCCAGAGCGTCTAGATGGAATCTTGCGGTGATTCGCTGGCTAAGCTGTCGCAAGCTTTTGTCTTTCAGCATTTCCAGCAGTTCCGGTTGTCCCAGCAGAATGATCTGCAGTAACTTTCGCTCGTTTGTCTCCAGGTTAGTTAGTAGTCTCAGCTGCTCAAGAAGTTCATAAGAAAGATTCTGGGCTTCATCGATGATGAGCACAGCTTTTTGGTGCTTGCTGTGACTATCTAAGAGATAGACGTTTAGTCGGTCGACCAATATTTTTAGCGAAGCCGTATCAGGATAGCCGATGCCAAATTCGTCGCAAATCGTTGCCAAAAGCTCTGTTGCACCGACCCGTGGGTTTAGTACGAATGCTGTTTTGACATCATTGGGGATCTGTTCAAGCAGGCATCGGCACAATGTGGTCTTTCCTGTGCCTACTTCACCGGTTAACAGGACGAAACCACCCTCGGATTGAACGCCATAGAGCAGGTGAGCGAGCGCATCACGATGGCGCCTACTCATAAATAGATATTGCGGATTAGGCGCAATCGAAAAAGGGGCTTCCGTAAGGCCGAAGTGTTCCGTGTACATGAGGATACTTTATCAGGCAGTCTTTCCAGTCGCTACTGCTGACACAACTCACTTTGCACCGTTTGTCCTGTAACCTCTCTATGAAGATGTCATGCAGGGAGTCTGTATTGCTTGGAATAGTTAAAGTCTCAATCACGTTTTGTTTGTTGACCCTTGTGTCCGCATGCGAAAGTCTGCATTTCTATCATCAGGCAGCCAGGGGGCAGGCTGCGTTGTTGTGGAGCCGAATACCCACCGATGAATTACTGCAATCAAAGATTGACCCTGCTCTCCGAGACCGGATCGAAATAGCAGGCGAGATATTGGGTTTTGCGTCAGACATTGGCCTGCCAGTCCGTGGCGCTTATCTGAGTTATGTGGAGACGGGTGAAGCCTATGTTGTCTGGAATGTGTTTGCGACGAAACCTTATGAGCTGGCGCTCGAAACATCGTGCTTCCCTGTGGCAGGATGCGTGACCTATCGCGGCTATTTTAAGAGAGACGATGCGGGCAGATATGCAAAGCGCCTCGAGGATAAAGGGTATGAAGTCTATGTGGGTGGGGTAGCTGCTTATTCTACACTTGGCTGGTTTAACGATCCTTTGCTCGATACATTCCTGTTTCGTTCCGATGAGAAACTCGCAGCACTATTGTTTCATGAGCTGGCGCACCGAGTTGTTTATATTAAAGATGACACCCGATTCAATGAAAGTTTGGCAACAACTATTGAATTGTATGCGCTGGAAAAATGGCTGCTGGCTCGGGGGGAATCGCATCGGTTTGATCGATACAGGTTAAGCCTGGCCCGAAGGAATTCCGTCATTGCTTTGATCATGCAGGCACGTAATAGGCTGGGACAGTTGTATGACTCTGGAATATCGGTGTCTGAGATGAAATTAAATAAGCAAGCCATCTTCCAGGAAATGCGCGATGCTTATTCCTTGTTATTTGAGTCCTGGGCAGGTGGTGAAGAGTTTTACCGTTGGATGCAGGAGCCTATGAGTAATGCAAAACTGGAAACTGTGGCGGACTATAATGAATTGGTCCCGCTGTTAACAGTTAAGTTGGAAAAGCTGGGCTTTGAGCAGTTTAAAAGAGAACTTTCAAGGCTTGCTAGGTTGTCGCAATCAGAACGTGACGCAGAATTTAGTACTTTTAAATCAGTAGGTAACACATCACGCTGATCACAACGACGCCTACAAAATTAAGCGCCGCTCCTTCACGAGCCATCAGGCTGGTTGTAAACCTGCCAGCAGAAAAGACTATCGTGTTGGGCGCGGTGGCGACGGGTAACATAAATGCACAGCTTGCACTCATCGCTGCAGGTACCATAAGGACTTCAGGTGCTATACCTGCTGCGATAGCCGCAGCTGCAAGGATTGGCATCATTAACGTGGTTGTTGCAGTGTTGCTTGTCATCTCTGTTAGGAACGTAATACAAAGGCAAATCACTGCGATCATAGCGAGTATTGGCCAGCCGGCGATTCCTGCCAGTGCATTGCCGAGAGCTGCACTCATACCTGAAATGACAAACGCTTTTGCAATGGCGATGCCGCCGCCAAACAGAATTAACATTCCCCAAGGGATGCGGCTTGCCGTCTCCCAGTCCAGTAGTCGACTGCCTTTCCCGTTAGGTATCAGGAACATTGCTACTACCGCCAGTAACGCAACGCTAGCGTCGTTCGCGCCGGGGACTTCCAGCCAGGTTTTCCATCCCCCGAAAGGCTGACTCCTGGTTACCCATGCTAAAGCGGTAAGGGTGAAAACGATAAATACCCGGCGTTCTTCCGTTTGCCATGCTCCGACTTTTGGCATATCTACATGGCCCTGATGGTTGAGCCGTCTGGTTAACCATAGTGCGATAATGGGCACAAAGATCAGCACGACGGGAACGCCCCAGCTCATCCAAGTTAGAAAGCCGATTTCGATACCGGTGTTCTGCTGATAGATTTCCCGGAAGATCAGATTGGGAGGGGTACCTATGGGTGTACCTATTCCACCAACACTCGCGGCGTAGGCAATACCAAGGAGCAGGGGAATGGCAAGATTGTCATCATCAGACCTTTCGATCACTGCGAGTGCTACGGGTAATAACATTAGGGTAGTTGCGGTGTTCGATATCCACATGCTAAGGACTGCAGCGGCAGCCATAAAGCCAAACACGAGCCTGCGACTGCTGTTCCCACCGAACAAGTTAACCATGCCAAGAGCGACTCGCCTGTGCGCCCCGCTTTTTTCCATGGCCGTGGACAGAATGAAACCACCCATTAGCAGTAGTACTAGTGGCGAGCCGTAGGATTCGCCAACCTGCGCTGGCGTTAGTACACCGATGATCGGCAGGGTAGCGAGCGGGATAAGGGAAGTCGCTGGTATTGGTATGGGCTCGAAGATCCACCAAACTGCGCAAATAACGGCGACTGCTGCAGTCCAGCAAGCAGATGCCTCCCAGGCAAAGCTCTGAAGTGTAAAAAAAGCCACAGCGGCAAGTAGCGGTCCAAGTGTTAGGCCGATGAGATTTTTAGATAAGGTCATGAAATGCCTTTGACCAAAAAGCAGAGATTATACACACTAGGTGGGTTGCCCTTTAGTAGAACTCTCTCCAGAGCCAAATATGACCGAAACCCTTTATTGGTACGACCTTGAAACCACTGGAATTGACTCCATTCTGGATCGGCCCTTGCAATTTGCAGGGGTTAGGACTGATCTGGATCTAAATGAAATTCAACCGCCGCAGAACTTTTTGGGCAGGCCTGGAACTGATGTTCTGCCGCAACCGGAAGCGTTGCTGGTCACCGGTATCAGCCTAGTTGAGATCCGTGAAAAAGGCATATCCG
>CAUZJT010000206.1:0-4283 GCA_963580215.1 Gammaproteobacteria bacterium | reverse complement strand
ATTTTCCAAAACGCACAAGCACGTGCATTTTCATAGCGTAATAGCCCTCCATCGTGCTTGCGATAAACGGCTTGTCTTTCATATCTATCACATCAGGGGGCAGGTTGTCGCAAATCTCTTGCGCGGCAGCCATTGCGGGTTCGAACTGTCCCAGAAGCATGCAGGTATACATCATCAGATGCAGGTCATGACACCGTGCCGTGGTGTAATAGTTGTAAGGTCCAGCGTAGGCGAGGTATTTGCGGTTCACGCGGATGGCCTCTTTGCTCACAATCCTGGCCTTTTCATATTCACCACACAGAACATAGATATGCCCGGGCATATGATGGATATGACCTGCATCCGGGCATAACCCGCAAAGGCGATTGGCTGAATCCATTGCCCGCTCGGGCGTGGGAGACATCTCAAGCAGGTGTATATGCATATGTAAAATCGCCGGATGTTGTTGTTCGCGCCTTTCATCGGCCAAGGTAATCGCCTTTTCACAGACCGCGATTGCCTCAAGCGTATCGGCACCAACTGCTGGTAGTCCTGTTTTGACGTCCCACAGCCGCCATGGCGTACGGGTCATCATCGCCTCAATAAACAGAGCCATGACATCCTGGTTTTCGGGAAAGTTAGAGTAAACCTTGCGCATGGCCTGTGCGTAAGCATCGTCCCAGTTGTCATATTCCGACTGACTGACAGTGTGCGGTTTTTGAACTCGCCCGGCCAGTGCCCTAATCAGCGCCTTTTCAGGTGGCGTAGCGCTATCCGAGAGCGCCAGCGCCTGATCGATATGACCACGACAAAACGCGGTGCAGTCAACAGCTTCGGGCTCGCTAAAATCACACCAGGGCATGTTGTAAAACGGCCCTGCCGCATAGGCCACTCCCCAATGCAGCATTGCGCAATCTGAGTCAAATTCCAACGCCTTTTTGAAACAGGCAAGCCCTTCTTCCTGATTAAAGCCAAAACACCAGTTCACACCCTGGTCAAACAGGCGCTGGGCCATATCAGATTCGGTACTGACTACAAAGACATGGCTTCCCAGATCAAAGCTTAGTATGCGGTCTTCTTCCATTTCTTGATCCGCCAATTAGGCATGTTGCCCCCACAATACGTTTCAGTTAATCATACAAACCGGTACTTCACTGCTGTTGTAAGCGGTAAGGTGCATGACACGCCGGTCGTCTTGCGCGAGCTCGCCGGTGGCTGAATGCCAGACCGAGCGGTTGTGCCAGATGACCAGATCGCCTGGTTGCCAGGCGTGCACGTAGACGCTTTTGGCAGCTATTGCAGGACGCATCCAGGATTCGACCAACTGTCTCGACTCAGTAATACCAAGAAAGACGGGTTGCGAATCGGTTTCTGTCTCGAGGTAGGACAGACAACGTGGCTGTGGCATAAGTGCCTGAGTTTTTGTTGCCGGGCAGGTCCACACCAGAGGGTAGACCTGTGCCATCGGATCATTAAATGCCGTGCCAGGCGGTTCTGATCCCTTCTTAAAACGAGCCTCGGCCTCGGAATCGACGACCCGCAGACCGTTGCTACTGTTACCTAGCCTGTAGGTCGCCTCAAATGGCCGAGGCAGATAATGCACCTGAGTATAGAGGCATTGTTGTCGGACATCAGAAGGCATTAAGTCGTAAGCAACACGTCCACTCGCAAAGGCGGTTGATCCGGCCGGACACCATAGACGGCTCTGTTTGTCGTCGGTGCTGGTCAGCCAATGGCCCTTGCCTGCAGGAGCCTCGATACAACGCATCTGTGTATAGTGACCGGGAGCATGCTCATAGAACGCGCCATCGATATGCCATTGAAGCACACCACCACCAAGTACTTGTGAACCTGCCTGCCCACCGTACGCAGCGCGGTCCCCGCCAAGAGTAACCTTGAGGTCGTAGTGGTCGATGTTGCCCTTGCCGAGCACGAGTACGCCCGGTACTTTGGGAATCTGGTAAGTGCCGGCCTTATTACCCTGCTCAACCTTGTATCTTTCCCAGGGGTTATGGGTCTGATCACGCCAGACAGTGCTGCCACCGGGGTAAATTAAACGGTAGAACGCAACCTCCTGTTGCGGTGTCAGATGCGCTTGCCCGGGCAATACCACGATTTGATCGCGGTGCAGCGCGCTGCGAATCTCCTTTATCGATCCAGGGTCCGCTGATGCGCAGTCAAACCCAGGCGCATTAACCCCAAATGGTGCATCGTCGATAGGTTGCAGTTGCATGGTGACGAGTATAGGAGGAACAACCAATATATTTGAAGGCTATGAGCAGATCTACTGGCTGTGAAATCTGCAGAATCGTCGGGAGTAGACCTTGCCTCCACCGAACTTTGGCCTGCGTCTTAGTGGTATGCCTATACAGCCCAAAGGGGAACTTAAAGCACACCTAGCAACTGCAGGTGGAGCCATCTCTGCTCCGACGAGCAAAGCTTCTTACGCTAGCCGACCCGGTTAATTCTCAGCCCGGCAGGGAATCCCGAATTAAACGATAACGGGAAAGCTCGATATGGGCAAGGCTTCACCTCCCCCGCTCAAATCACTAATCGCTTAGCAGTTCGGTGATGATTGCTTTGCAAGCGTTGCCAAGTTTCGCTTCGTGTGCCGCCAGGCAGGCCACTACCTGCCCTTGCCCAACCTCGACAACAAGTTCTGTGTCGCTGGCCGGCGTTGCACAATGATCGACAATCTCCTGCTCACAGGCTGTACCAATGGCAGCAATAAGACCCGCCAGGGCATCAATGGCCATAGCCGCGTCGTAGACCGCAACCGCGCAACCAACAGAAATCTTATCCTCGTGCGCGCCCAGACACATCATCAATCGACCCTGTCCCGGGGTGACGGTACTGCAAAAGGTGGTTAACTCATTTTCGCAGGCTATGATTGCCCGCTCAACCGGATCGGCTGCCAAGACAACCTTGCCGGATACGCTCAGCAAGCTAAACGCCATGATTAAGAAACCTTTTCCGAAACGTCGCATTGCATAACTCCTTTCTTGATTGACTATGGTTACTATATATACCCGATATACCCGCGCCAGATTCTACACGATAGAATCTCGACAACCACCTAAAAAGGGTTAGTCTTAAAACGACTGCAGCGATCTTTTTATTCTCTGGTTAATATTTCAATAACCAGGGGTAAATCTGCCATGGGTGCAAGTGTAAACGCTTTAATGCAAAAAAGCCTTGGCCCCCACAACTACATGAGCGATACAAAGTAGCGTCTATGCAGGTTTACACTGGCAAGCTTTGTCTGCTTATGATCCCTCTCAAGCCAAACCTGTGCCAAAAAGATCAGTGCCGGCGAATGCCATGATCCCACAGGCGGTAATCACCCATTTTAATTAATCTGGGCAGATCACTTTATCCGCAACACAGCATACATGTTATCGCTGAAGGGTAGTCGATCTGTAATATGCTGGGGTTCCATGCGGTAGCCCGATACTTCTGCCAGCAGCTTCAATGTTCGCGGGCTAAAGTAGTTAACGTGATCCGGGTAGCGAAACCCCCACCACTTCGCTCTACGAATCACCCGGTTCCAGGAGGCGCAATTTGGCACCTTGATCGCGATAGCCCCGTCACTTGCTAAGACAGGTGCCAGGTTCTCAAGTAATACCCTTGGCTTCGCCTCGTGCTCCAAAAACGAGTTCATTATTATCAGATTGATAGTGCCGATCTCTGACCGGACTGTTCCATCGAGTGCATTGGCGAAAATCACTTGGCCACCCAAAGGCCTAAAACGGGCGTTGGCTTTTTTGGATAGCGCCTCGGAGACTTCAATACCGATAGGCACTACCGCTCCCCCAAGGCGGGAAAAACGAGTTACAAGATCAACCATCAGGTTACCTGTGCCACATCCAACATCCAATATCCGCACAGGTCGAACTCGACTTTCCTTCCCCACTACCGACCAGGAAACCTCTGACATCTTATTCCTATGCGGTAATACATTTCGTCGCACCGCTTCAGTCAGCGCTGATACTTGCGCAAACAGTGGCTCTGATTGACGACGACGTTCTCGCTCAACAAGCGTGCTCTGCTCCCATGCCAGGGATTTTTCACTTGCGTTTTAAGGGGATGGATTGGGCAGGAATACCAGACCCGTTTTAATGCACCGCACCAACTGCCAGCCTTCGCGCTCGAACGTGAGCGACTCTACCTCGCACGGTTCGTTGAATATGGGAGAGATATGTTGTATTCCTACCAGACCCGGAACAGTATGGGTAATACAGCCGTAAAGCGCAGTATTAATGCCCCGCTTTTTCGATCACTCTAACAACAATGATCTGTCGCTA
>CAUZJT010000205.1:0-4289 GCA_963580215.1 Gammaproteobacteria bacterium | reverse complement strand
ACCGAAGGGTGTAACGGATCGTAAAGGTAGTTGACGCTGTCGTCGATACGATCAATGGCCAGCGTATACTGGATCAGATCGTTGGTGCCGATAGATAAAAAATCGAGTTTACGCGCAAACAGGTCCGCTGAAACTGCCGCTGCGGGTACTTCGATCATGCCACCGAGTGGTACCTTCGGATTGAATGCCACCCCCTCACGCTCCAATTCGGCGCAGACTTCGTTAACCAATGCCAGGCTTTGTTCAAGTTCGTGCAAACTGGAAAGCATCGGGATCATTATCTGCGCATCGCCATGAATCGCTGCGCGCAAAATGGCGCGCAATTGGGGCTTGAACAGGGATGGCTCGCTCAAGCACAGGCGAATGGCACGCAGTCCCAGCGCCGAGGTCGCAGTCGTCTCGCTATCAGGCCGACTGCCATCGACCTGCTTGTCAGCGCCAAGATCTAGTGTGCGGATCGTCACCGGGCCTTCGACCCTGCGCAGTACGTGACAGTACGCTTGGTACTGTTCGTCTTCGCTGGGGGGCTTTGGGCGATTCATGAAGAGGAACTCGGTACGGTACAGTCCGACACCGGCCGCGCCGGCTGAGCGCAGACCTTCGATATCTTCAGGAAGCTCGATATTGGCCAGCAGGGTGATCGCCTCGCCGTCTTGGGTCACGGCTTTCTCGCTCTTGAGCAGTGTCAGGCGCCGCTGATGTTCAAGATGCTGTTGTTGCAACTCGCGAAACTGCGTCAGCAGCGGTTCGTCGGGTGCGACCAGTACCGTGCCGGTAGCTGCATCTACTATCAGTAGATCGTTATTGTGAATGGTGTCGATAACGTCATGCAGTCCAACAATGGCTGGCAGACCGAGGCTGCGTGCAAGGATCGCTGTGTGGGATATGGGTCCACCCAGGCTTGTCACAAAAGCCGCCATATTCCGGCCGCGCAGCATGATCGTGTCGGCAGGGGTCAGGTCACGGGCCACAATGATCTGCTCTGCCAAACTGCTACCCAGTGTTGCGAGGTCAGGCGGTTGCTCGCCCTGGCTGCGTGCCAACTCGTCCATGATTCGCCCCACGACTTGGGCAACATCATTTTTCTTGCTGCGCAGGTAGGGGTCGGCGATCTTCTCGAAAAAATCGATCAGCGTGTCGGCGTGACTTTTCAGTGCCCATTCAGCATTTTGCTGTTGTTCCTGTATGGTCTGTACCGGTTGCTGGGCAATTACTGGGTCGTCCAGCATGAGAAGGTGCACATCGATAAATGCGCTGGTTTCCGGTGGTGCATCGGTCGGTAGATTACGCTGGACTCGTTTGAGGTCGGCGCGCACCGCATCCACTGCGTGATTGAAGCGTTCGATTTCGCCAGACAGCGCGGTGGCGCTGATGTGGTAATAGGGAGTATCGTTATGCCCTTGATCGAGGACAATAGCGCGACCGATTGCGATTCCCCGGCCGATACCGGTGCCGCTAAGGGATAGCATTACTCATCTTCCTCGAAACGGTTGTTGATTAAGTGTTGCACCTGGGTCATGGCATCTTCAGCGTCAGCGCCGCTGGTGATCACCGTGAGCCTGGTTCCCTGGGTGGCTGCCAGCATCATCAGCCCCATGATGCTTTTGGCATCAGCCTGGTGTTCGTTCTGGCGCAAAACAATATCGCTCTCGAATTGGTTTGCTGTCTTAACCAGTTTGGCGCAGGCCCGTGCATGCAGGCCCAGCCGGTTGACGATCTGTAGCTCGCGCTGCAGTTTCATACAGTTTCGGCCTGGGCTATGGGGTGCAGGTCGCGATGGCGGATTTGTACCAGACGGTCAGCGCTGTGGAACGCTTTTGCCAGGCGCTGGACCATGTACACGGAACGATGCTGTCCACCGGTACAGCCCAGGGCAATGGTCATATAACTACGGTCGCCACTGTCGAAATGCGGTAGCCAATGTGTCAGAAATGCGATGAGTTGATTGGCCATCTCATGAGCCAGGGGAGAGAGTTCGAGAAAGGTGATCACTGGTGTATCCATCCCGGTCAGATCACGCAGATCCTTTTCCCAGTAAGGGTTGGGTAGGCAGCGCAGGTCGAAGATATAGTCAGCATCTACCGGCGGACCGTGTTTAAAGCCAAAAGATTGAAACAACAGGGTTGGGCCGCTCTGCAGTTCGCCAAAGGCAAATTCACGGATAACGGCACGCAATTCATGCGGGGTCGTGATGCTGGTATCGATGGTTCTCTCAGCTGCGTCGGCCAGCGGACCCAACAGGCGACGCTCCTCCAGGATGCCCTCGAGCAGGGGGGTGTCTTTGTCGGTGAGCGGGTGGCGTCGACGGGTTTCGCTGTAGCGCTGCAACAGTTTTTTGTTGTCAGCTTCAAGAAAGACAATTCGAACCGCAAAGCCCGCGGCACGCAGCTCGGCCAGGCCCAGATCCAGGGTTTGCAGGAATTCACGGTTGCGCGAGTCGATGCTGACCGCCGCGTTGCCCTCAGACCCGGATGAAGCGCGCTGCAGTTCCTGTGCCAACTGAACCAGCATGACAGCCGGTAGGTTATCAATACAAAAGTAGCCCAGGTCTTCTAGCGCGTGGAGGGCGATACTCTTGCCGGATCCGGACAGCCCGCTGACTATGATCAGATCCATAGTGGACGTTCGCTGTGTTTGTCTCATCGCTAAGCGGGTCTCGCCGATGCTGTGAGTGACTGGGCACCTTATTTACTCAGGCGTGCCCACAGCGTGAAACTCAAGTCAGCAGACGGTGCAGGGTATCGGCATCAGTCGCCTTGAAGATCTCTCGCCGGAACGGCGAATCAGAAAATGCACCGGCGAGTTGACTCAGTATTCTAAGGTGCTGATCAGTGGCTTCAGCCGGAACCAACAGGCCAATCACGAGCGTAATGGGTTTATCGTCGATAGCATCAAAATCCAGTGGTTGGTGTAAGCGCACTGCGGCAGCGATCGGCTCGCTGATGCCGTTCAGTCGACCATGGGGCAGGGCAATTCCGTCGCCAATACCCGTACTGCCAAGGCGTTCACGCTCGTTGAGCACGGCGAATACGGTATGCTGATCCATGTCGGGCAGTTGCCGCGAGAGCAGTTCTGCCAGTTCTTCCAGCATGCGTTTCTTGCTTGATACCTTGATCGCTACAGCGACCCGGTCACGGGTCAACAGGGTATGCAACGGACCCGCGCTGGTGGTTGCGGCGTTAGGTGCGGTCTGGCTCATGGTTTTTCTGACATCGTTTTGATGCCACCATCTATCTGATGATGATCAGTTGTTTTTCTCTTGTGTCGCATGACCTGGCGGTCCAGTTTATTGATTGCGGCGCCCATATTGGCAGCCTCGCCGTGTGCATGCAATTGAATGCCTCGGGCATTAACGGCCACCTCGGCAAGGTGGTGCGATTTTTCCACGTGCAGGGCTACATGGATAGTATTAAGCTCGTCAAAATGATGAACGAAGCGGTTCATCTTTTCACCGACATAATCACACAGCGAATTAGTGATTTTCAGGCGCTGACCGGTAATGCTGAGTTGCATGGAAAACCTCTTTTGAGAATTAGGCTACAGGACACTTCGTCGCTGGGTCACGGGGGGAATATTCATCTGCTCGCGGTATTTTGCCACTGTACGCCGGGCGATCTGGATACCCTCGTTGTCGAGTATCGTTACCAGTTGGCTGTCGCTCACCGGTTTTAACGGGGCTTCGGATTCTATCACTTTGCGGATCCGCGCTTGTACCGCACGGGCCGAGGTTGCCGACCCGGACGACTCCCCCACCCCACCTGAAAAAAAATATTTTAGCGGATAAACCCCGTGGGGCGTGAGCAGATGCTTTTGATCGACGGCGCGAGAGATGGTCGATTCATGTAACTCGAGTCGTTGCGCAATAACGCGCATGGTCAGGGGAGCGAGCGCCGAATCGCCGTAGTCCATAAAGCCTTGCTGGACATCAACGATCTCGCGTGCGACCCGCAGGATGGTGCTGTCCCGCTGTTCGAGACTACGGATGAACCACTGGGCATTGCGCAGGTTCTCCTGCAGGTATTTCTGTGTTGGCGGGTCCTGGCCCCTGAGATACTGGCGGTAATGGTCGTTAAGCCGGACTCGCTGGGCGTTTTCCTGGGTTAAAGAGGTGGTCCAGCGATCGCCCTGACGACGCACCATTGCATCGGGGATGATACTGGTCGCCACTTGCTCGAAGAGGCGCTCGCCCGGCTTGGGGTCCAGCGAGTGGATCAAAGCCAGTGCCCGCGCGAGTGTCGGGCGGTCTATATCCAATAGCCGCACCAATTCATCGTAGCGGTGAGCCGATA
>CAUZJT010000204.1:0-4297 GCA_963580215.1 Gammaproteobacteria bacterium | reverse complement strand
GTCTGTAATAACATCGTAGGCATACCCCTGATTTTCCAGCCAGGCTGTCAGGTGGCTGTCGGCCTGAAAATGGCGCAATCCTGAACACGCGTTTGCACCGAATGTGAGATAGCCAGGCCTCAGATTAAACAATGGCCGGCGATGGCTGGCATGACAGATACCACTATGGTCCAGGTGAAAATTGTAGGTAGAGCACCCATAGTGTGGATACTCGGCGGGGTTCCAGGGATAAGCATTCCAGGCTTCGTTTTTGTCGAGCCAAGAAGGCTCGTAATCTGGTCGGGCATGGTTACCATAGACCGTGTAGGTAAAGGTCGACACCAAGACGCATAATTGGGCAGTCCGTTTTTGGCGAGGCGGGCAGACAAACAATGGGATCGTGTCATGCTGCTCTCCCTGCTCGAGTCGAATACCGTAGACCCCAGATTGAAGATCGTCAGGTACCACAAACGCAAAATCTGTTTCCCACTCGAAGTCGTAAATGTCATCTTCATGAAAATGGATCGCGCCGTACTGGTTCGGCAAGTGCCGCCAACACATCTCAGTACCATCCCAATTGGCCCCTGTCATTGCGCGAGCGGGGAAATTTACCAACTCGCCGCTCAACTGGAGGGGGCCTGTATCGACAACATGACAACTGGATATGTCGCGTGAAAAATCCCAGCAAGCAAACACCGGAACACCGCTGGTTTGCGCTTCCAGCATATCCAGATTCAGCTGTCCCATATAAATCGTCGGACTGTCTATCTTGCCGTTGAAGTGCATCTGTCGCTCAGTCTTTTCAGATGCCGCAACCATCAGACTGTTCATCATTTCCAACTTCAGTGCGCTCGATCCGCTGAATTCTGCGTGCGAAGCTTCAGTGAACTGATCACCACTACAACGCAGAGTCAGCAAACCTTCTGAATGGCTGACACTGGCCGAGAGCCGGACCCAGTAACGATCACCGATCGGATTGTCCAGCACACATTCGATCCAGTGGTGATCGGCCATCCTGATAGCAGCCCTGGGTTTACCAGCACCGTCCAGGCCTAAGAAAAATGCACACCCAGATTCTGCTGCCCCCACTGAAACCACTGCCTGGGCCCCTTGTCCAGGCCTCGTTGGCCAAATCATTGCGGTCACCGTAAACGAGTCAGGCAACTGGCTATCTGCTGCCAAGGGCACTTTCAGACAGGATCCGGGCACAAACGGCTGCACCCGCGCCGGATAAGCGCGCGCAAAATTACAATCGACTGCTTCCTCGACCAGTCCAGTTCCTTCAGGATTTGGGTCGGCGCAAATCGTACGCACAAGACGCGCTGTGTATTCACCGTCTATATAACTGCTGACCTTAACCTCGACCATCTCTTTGGGTCTGGCAGATAGCCGGTCAGCATAGCCCAGCAATGGGGGATTATGGCGATTCATGCCTGGATTACCTGTGGCGTAGCTGGACCATCACTGGAGATGGCGGTTCGACGGATGCCTCTCAGATCCTCTGTCTCATTAAAGCGCCGAACATGGTGCATGGTCTGTCGATTGTCCCACATCGCGGGGTCATGCGATTGCCAAACTCACCCCAATTCTTAGTCCACTTCGGGAATGACTCATGTCGGGTACGTTCTGGCGTTGTTTCCTCAGGCATTGAGCCTAGAGCATCAATTGGGTAATACGGTGCATCACCACGATCATTAATATTCTTCAGGTGATATATATCCGCAAAGGTGAAAGCAGGCAACAGAACTCGACCCAAAATCCCACTTGTCTGAATACTCAACATTCACATTCTTCAACAAGATAAACACTTGCTCTGCCGGACAGACCCAATATAGGCAAAGGCATAATATTGCTGATGGCTTTCGTGTTGCTACGGAATCCATCCTTAACGGCTTGCATCACACCTACAAACTGATTCCTTGCTGACTTGAACTTCAATTTTTGCGGAACACAATGACGCTGTGGGAATCACCATCCCAATATGTCAGATTTCACCCACTCCCATCGTTATTACAGATTCAGCGGTTGTATCATTTAGTATTACAACGCCATCGGCGCACACACCAATAGTGCTACCGCTTTTCTTGGCTTCTGCCGAACGGTTGTTGAAAAAAGGTCGTCGTGCAACTACTGTAGCCGGTTTGAGGTTGTCGCATGGCCGTGGTGGTCCATAATACTCTAGAAAGGTCGATGAACGTGCGATATCGCCTGTTCCCAACGGAGCTGCGATACTGCCTATCCATGTTTCCTGCCCCTGGTCATCGATGACCCATGCGCCCCACCACTGACCGTCTTGGCTAACATCGAGCCGCCACACTCGAAGTGTGTACCATCGAGACGTGTCAAAGTCGAAGTCGATAGTGCACTGTTTGCCATCTCCCTCCCCACCGAAGTCACGACATCTTGAGGCGGGTTTGGCCGCACTAGCGTTCCAGATTGAAAAAATAGCGATTCGATCGGTTTTGCTTGTGCGCTGTTGTATGCCAACGTAGGCACCATCATCACCGTTCGGTGATTGCTCGAAGTTAATCGTAGTCGCCACAAAATATGAGTTGCTTATGCGATCTACCCGTAAAGGTGAGTCAAGATTCCATGCCGGATCTTTCAATAGCCAGTCTTGGTATATATCCATCTTGGTGTTGCTGTGCATGAACAATCGTAGATACAAACCACAGTATCACTGAGCACAACACTGAAACACTTCGACGTCTCTGGCCGCTTCCACTATGTATCGTATCGTCTATAATTCACTCCATATGCTTCTTTGAAAACTATGGTCAGTATAGAGCGCCTGTTAACAGATTGTGGTCCGGATACATGGACCTGCCTCTATATGCAAGATAATTGTTGAGCCACGCTTAATGGTTGGTTGCAGGCATACATTCGGCTTTTGATCTAAATTGGATACATCTGAAAAATTGATATTGAGTCGTTGCTGATCGAGTCGTGTGATATTACCGCCAATTGAGGATTCAATTGGCCCACGATACTTCGAGGTATAGGAGCTTACTTCTTTATTCCTTAAAAAGGTATTTGGTAGTGCCATTTTGGCTTACCCACGGTGCCAACAAAAATTGCACAGTCAAGAAAAGGAATATAGGAAGGTAGAAATGGGCGTCAGGCGGAGATACTTACGGTTTTACATGGCTGCCATAGGTACCGTTATGGTTTAATTCGCCATTCATCATGTCATCAAAATCAGGAGATTAGAATGAGTAAAGTGTGTATTGTCACAGGGGCGTCTCGCGGTCTTGGTAGAGGTATTGCTCTCGTGCTTGCCCGCGAAGAGGGATGTACGGTCTACGCAACTGCCCGTAATGAAGACGCTTTGAAAGCTCTAGCCGAGGAAGCGGCCGATGGCGCCAAGGGTGGCAGTGTGAAGCCCTGCGTGCTTGACCAGAGCGATGACAGTGCCGTGCAGGCATTCGTAGAACAGGTAAACGCCAACGAGGGCCATGTGGACCTGCTGGTGAACAGCGCCTATGCCGGCTTACCCGCCATCAAGCCGCATTTTGGCAAACCATTCTGGGAGCGCCCACTTTCGGTATTTGATGCATCGATAGGGATCGGGCTGCGCAGTGCACATGTGATGAGTGCGCTGGTCGCACCCATCATGGTAAAAAATCAGTCCGGACTGATGGTACAGGTATCAAGCTTTGGCGGCGTGACCTATCTTTTTGACATCGGGTATGGCGTAGGAAAGGCAGGTCTTGACCGTCTCACGGCAGATATGGCCGCCGAACTCAAATCCCATGGCGTACACGCGGTGACCTTGTACCCAGGCGCCGGGGTCACGGAGACCACAGCGTTTCCAGGTGGAGAAACACCCGTCTTTACCGGAAGGGCCGTCGGTGCCCTGCTCAACAAGACTTCTAAAGAAACACTTGAACGCTACAGTGGAAAAATCGTACAGACAGTCGAACTGGCAGTGGACTACTCATTCACCGATGTTGGCGGGGGGATGCCCGATGGACCCTTCTCCGGGATCGAGGCCGGCAAGCGTTGTCGCGAGGCAATGAGCCAGCCCTTGTTTCAGTACAACCTGGACGCCGAACTGCCCGACCCGATGGAAACCAACAACGCAGATATTGCGGGGCTTTTCCCAGGCGCCTGAAAATCAGTAATTGGGGGGCGGTACTGACTCAAGGTGCGGCAGCCGCCTCCCTCCTGATTTTTAAAACTCTTGCAAGTGTCTTAATTTATGGTGGGCCGTGCAGGGTTCGAACCTGCGACCACCTGATTAAAAGTCAGATGCTCTACCAACTGAGCTAACGGCCCGGAGGGACGCGCATTATACCCGCGGCGTCAGGCGTAGGTC
>CAUZJT010000203.1:0-4319 GCA_963580215.1 Gammaproteobacteria bacterium | reverse complement strand
AGAGCCTACGCGCGCGGACAGCGTGGAGAGCACTGATTTCCCCGACCGCGGCATTCTTGGCAGCACGTGCTTGATGAGAAGCGCCGGCCCAATTGCGTTGATTGCAAAGGCATTGGCAAGCTTATGCGCATCGAGTTCGCGCCAGGTTTTCTCGGGTTTTTGATCCGTATCATTAAGAAAGCCAGTTGCGTCGATAACAAGGCGGATTTCTCCCGCCGCTGCGGCTACCTTAGCTGCTCGCTCCAAACTGAGCTCATCGGTAAGGTCGATTGGAATCGAACTTTGGCGGCTAAAGCCGAGTACCGTCTTGAAGTAAGCCACTTCGGTCAGAATGGAAAGAAGAGCTGAGCCAATGCCCCCAGTTGAACCAAACACCACCGCGATGCCGTCGGGGTCAAATGATTCTAGGCTAAAGCCAGCCGTCGGATCTGTGGATGGGTTTGTTTCACTCATATTGACCCTAACCCGGAATTTTCAGGCGCTGTATGGCTGCAAATAATTGTACGAGTGCGGGGCGCAATTTCAGGAAAACGCAGTAGGCGCATTCAAGGATTGATGGAATGCCCGGCAGTGAAGCAATCTTGGCCGCCCAGCGCCATCCTCGCAGGTGTTGCCAGACTTCAATGAACGCTGCTGCACCAGTGAATATTCGGCCATCTTGCGCGATTACATGTAAACGCGACATGGCCTTCTCCCTGTCAACAATTTGTGGAAGCGTGGTAGTCGCATTAGAAACATCCACGAGGCGCAGGACGCCTGCGATGTCTCTCTCACCATACATGGCCATCTCGGATCTACATAGTGGGCAAGAGCCATCAAAGTATATTACCGTCTTGGCTTCCGTATCTGACAATTTTCACCTCGTCCAATAGATCAATGGAAGATTTGCACCGACGCCCGTCTAAAGGCCTGAGCCTGGCCGATCAAGCTTAATTAGTTATACGATTGCTTTTGGCCAGTAGATCTATGCTCCAGATAGCCGTAGTTAAAATTTCTGTGGGCAATTTGTTTAATCTGACTACCCTTGAAAACAACGTTCGCGACTGATGATTTTAGGCTAGGCCTGCTAAGACGAAGATGGGTGAAGTCGATCGCGGGCATCGGGTCGTTCGGTACGACCTTTTTGTATAATCTTTAACTTTGAGCGTAGTGTAGGGTTATACTGATTGATAACTTTGCGGATGAAACCCTCGTCTCCGAGCTGGGCATTAGGTGGCGCGGTGCCAGCGACCAAGTTATGGGCGGACTCTCTGAGGCCTCCGGATTTCACGACGTGTTAGATCGTCTCCCCTGTTTGCGACTGACTGGCGATGTTCGTCTGGAGAATGACGGCGGCTTCATCCAAGCCGCACTCGACCTGACACACTCATGCGAGACGCTTGATGCCTCCAACTATACCGGAGTGCGCATCACCGTCTGTGGCAATGGCGAAAAATACTCGGTTCATCTCCGCACGTCCGATAATGTCTGGTCTTGGCAGTCCTATCGGGCGTATTTCACCGCGGGAGCGGACTGGAAGATTTTCGAGCTTCCTTTCGAGGGGCTTTGTGCCTCATCGGCTGGACGCACTCATGGGACCGGACGCAGCTCCGTTGAATTGGGCTTGTCGCTATAGGACGTGCGCTCTATGCCGGTCTCGCGGTTTTTGAGCTTACTTTTTAAAGTTAGGCCTTGTTGAGCAACCAGAGTGAGGCATTCAGAATTGTCGCGTAAGTGACCCATACGATGTAGGGCATGAGCATCAGTCCCGCCAGGCGATCTATACGCCAGAACATGATCGCGTTGACGATGATCGCGACGAGTAGAAATACGATCTCGACTAACGCCAAATCAATTCGCTGTAATCCAAAAAACAGAAAAGACCAGGCGAGGTTGAAGCCAAGCTGTAAAGCGAAGACTCCAAGGGCTTTGCCCGTCGCTTCGAATGATCGAAGTCGCCATACACGCCAAGCGGCGATGCCCATAATTATATAGAGTAAGGTCCAAACAGGTGCGAATACCCAATCAGGTGGATTAAAAATTGGCTTCTCGAGAGCTTGATACCAAGTTTCGACACTGCTTGCCGTGATGGCGCCGCCGATTCCAGAAATGATAAGGCAGATAACTATGAATGCGAAAAGGCCGACCAAATTGCGGCTTTCTTTTGGACGATCTTCGGTAGGTTCTGACATTTAAAACCCAATCAGTGCTTGTCCGGGAGAAGTGGAGTGACCTTATGATTACGTAATGCCCGAGGTAACCGTCCGATGATCCTGTTCTATTGCACGACGGATGGCCCTCTTATGCTGACTATTCAGCGTAACGCCATGGCAAACGTTCGTCGAGTTTTGTGATCTTATTCTCGGCGGCGCGGCCAAAAATATCGGTCAGCCAGGCTTGAGGGGCAGCGTCGTTTAATTTAGCCATTTCGACCAGCGTGTGGGCAATGCGCGACGAGTCGATCACCCTGCGTCGGAATTGCGCTGCGCAGGGTGCCGCTTTGCCAAGATGGCCCATGCCGCCACGAGGGAGACTGCCCATATCAGCCAGCGAGGCGCGCCAAGGTGGGGTAGAGCCAGCCCAGCGATCCCGCATGCGATGAAAATCATCGCCAGACTGATCACAAATCGAACGTTCACTTTTTTCTCCATCACATCCGCTGCAAACTAGGAAGACCCGATGCTCGCGGCGAGGTTGGTGATCAATCTGCTGCTACGCAGACCGTTAAGGCTTGGGATAACCTCCGCCTAACTCGCTCCAACGCTTCCAAGAAGCACGGTAAGAGTCAGCCAGATGGTGGCTGTTAATTTCCTCATAGGAAAAGTTTGGCACGGATTGTCTAGGACGGACAGATAAAATGGAAACCCCCGTTTGACGTATCCAGCGGCAAGGCTCCAATTCCGTTGCAACGTAGATTGGACCCAACGACGCATCACCGGGTCACTGCCAGCTGTTGTTTATAGTGAATTAGGATTAGGCCCAATTAGGTTAGTGTTGTTTGACCAACTGGATATTGAGCAAACCATAAATCACCATGGTTCCGCCATATTATGAACGTGTCGGTCAGTTGCTATGGGCTAGTACGGTGGAAGATAAATGACCTTACTGCCGCATACCAAAGTGGAGATTGCCCAACCGCTCTGCGTGAATGGATACCCCTTGCGAAACGGGAGGATGTCGGTGCGAAATACTTAGCACAGCTAGATGTATCGTTCTTGTGGGTAGGCAAGCGCAGAAAGTCGAGATCAAAATCGATTTAAAGAAATATCAAAATTTTTGGTTTTATCATCTATCTCCGAGAGTAAAATATTTGATACCTAATGCATGGGAGGCTATATAAAATGTTTGGAGACAGGCAAAAGAAAGAATGGAGTTATGACTCCAAAAGAAATCGTTTTAGGTGGATATCAATCCTTTTCTGAAGGGAAGTTTGAAAGTCTAGGAAAAATATTTCACGAAAAGGCGGTGATTAAAGTTAGTGGTAATCACAAACGATCTGGGGAATATAAAGGTTTCGAAGGCTGGAGAGATAATTTTCTCTCGCACCTACCCACTGATTATCCAAATTTTGATCTGCAAATTTTACACGTGGTAGCAGAGGGCGATCGGGTGCATGTTTTTGTTAAATACACGGCGGATAATCTAGATGCCAACGGCGTTCATATGTTTCTAGTGGAAGATGGACTGGAAACCGAATTTATAATTTTCGATGACACCCAAAAAATGGCAGCAGCGTTAGGAAATTAAATGAGACAGTGGATATTTCGAAATATACCTTCTTACCCAATTTTATCGTCGACAATGCGCCCTAAAATTCGCGTATGAAAAACCTGACCGCTACCATCTGCTTGACCCTTGCCGTGCTTCTTGGAAGTGCGGGGGTTAGTGCGAGTGCTGAGTTTCACAAGGGTGTCGCTGCTTACAAGAGTGGTGACTACGCAACCGCCCTTCGTGAGTGGGAACCCCTTGCCGAACAGGGGAACGCTGGTGCTCAGTCCAATCTTGGCTATATGCACTCCAAAGGACACGGTGTTCCGCAGGACTATAAGCTTGCCGTAAAATGGTATACTCTTGCTGCTGAACAGGGTGATGCCTCTGCTCAATCCAATCTTGGTTGGATGTACGACAAAGGACACGGTGTCATACGGGATGATATTTATGCCCATATGTGGGGAAGTATCGCTGCGTCTAATGGAAATGAGAGCGGAGGGAAATTACGAGACACCGTTGAGCAAGTACTGACCCCACCCCAACTTGAAACTGCCCAAAGATTTGCCCGTGAATGCGTCCGTAAGAAATACAAAGAGTGTTGAGTAGAACTCCACCCGGACTCCATTCCA
>CAUZJT010000202.1:0-4341 GCA_963580215.1 Gammaproteobacteria bacterium | reverse complement strand
CCAGTAGCAGCGGGTCATCTATGAAACGCATCTGCTGGCGCGCTGAAGCGATAAACTGACGGCCCATCGACTGTTCTTCAGGGGTGGTGACGATACCCACGCGGGTATCTCCGAGAGATGATGCTATGTTCACCTCACCGACCGTGCCGGTACTCACTAGGGACAAAACAACGAACAGCCCGAAGGACAGACGACACCACTCAGTTTTAAACCCTGTCCTATTCACCACGCTAGTTTAACAAAGCCCCTGTCAGGCGGGATTTGGTTTCAACGCGGCCGAGCTTTAGAATCGCTGACCGTGTGGCTGGGTCAGATCAGCCCTCAATTACAAATACACGCCCGATGGCCTGGGCGCATGATGTGGAGAGTCCTATGCTGCAAACATTCAGCTATGAACAATTGAAAGAGCGTGAGCAGCAACTGCAGGCACAGTTCGCAACTGCCTGCGATGCCGGCCTGTCACACGATATGACGCGTGGCAAACCTGCCCCCGAACAACTTGACCTAGCCGGGGAACTCCTCTCGCTACCCGGCTTGAGTAACTTCCGTGATCCACACAACACTGACTGTCGTAACTACGGAGGTATCGATGGGCTGCCCGGGCTAAAAGCGCTGTTTGCTGCCATTCTTGAGTGCCAGGCCCAAGATGTCATTGTCGGCGGTAGTAGCAGCTTGACCCTGATGTATGACAGCGTTGCCCGAGGCGTTCTTTTCGGCGTGCCCGGCGGCGACAAACCCTGGGGCCAGCAAGGCACTGTGCGCTTTTTGTGCCCAGCGCCTGGCTATGATCGCCATTTCGAGGTTAGCGCTCACCTGGGATTCGAATTGCTGAATGTCGAGATGACCGACGAAGGGCCTGATATGGACCGGGTTGAAGCACTCGTGGCTGACCCGTCAGTTAAAGGAATCTGGTGTGTACCCCGTTACAGTAATCCCACGGGGATTACCTACAGTAAGGCTGCGACCAGGCGGCTGGCTCGGATGGCGGCTGCAGCAGACTTTCGCATCTTCTGGGACAATGCCTACGCCGAACATCACTTGAGCGAAAAACGTACACCGGTACCGGATATCCTGAGCGAATGTCGTGACGCGGGTAATCCGGACCGAGTGCTGATGTTTGCTTCGACCTCGAAGATGACACTGGCCGGCTCTGGTATCTCAGCGATGGCCGCTAGTGCCGCCAACCTTGACGATGCCCGTCGCCACCTGGCTGTTCAAACTATTGGCCCGGACAAAATTAATCAGTTACGCCACTTGGCATTTCTTGGCGATATTGATGGACTTCGCGCTCATATGGCCCGCCACGCCGAGATTCTCAAGCCCAAATTTGCACTGGTCCAGGAAATTCTTGAACGCGACCTTGGCGGAAAGGGCGTCGCAACCTGGTCTAATCCAGATGGCGGCTACTTTGTCAGTGTCGATGGGCCCGATGGATGCGCTCGAACAATAGTTGAAATGGCCGCACAGGCTGGGGTGAAACTCACCCCTGCGGGGGCACCCTTTGCCTACCGTCTCGACCCAATGAACGCAAATATACGCTTAGCGCCCACTTTCCCTCCACTCGAGGATATTCACCAGGCCATGGGGGTTTTCACCCTTTGCCTGGAGCTTGCAGCGACCCGGCAACGACTCGGTCAGATCTGAGATTTCGAGCAAAACTAAAAAGAATTTGTACTTTGCATCGGAATATGTTTTAAAATTTGGTTATCTACTAATATATTGTGTATCACCCCGTCCCCTGAAACTGCTGTTCTTGATCGGGGCCGCGAACTGCAAAGCGACCCTTCTGGTTATGGGAGCATCGTTCAGCCAGTTAACTCGGTTCCACCGAGTGCGCGACCGGCCAACAAAGATCAGCGCTGAACGGATGTCACTATCTACTGCAAACGTGAGGAAACAAAACTATGCCCGACTTTAACCAGGAACTCGACGCGCGTGGATTGAACTGCCCGCTGCCGATATTGCGTGCCAAAAAGGCGTTGAACGGTATGGCGGCCGGTGAAGTACTCAAAATCACAGCCACAGACCCCGGATCGGTTAAGGATTTTCAGGCCTTTGCCACACAAACCGGCAACCCGCTGTTGGACTCATCAGAGGTTAACAGCGAGTTCCACTTTTTCTTGAAAAAAGGCGACTAAATCAAGCGGTTTATCTGGTCGTAAAGCGCCTGTTGATAACAGACCTTACTAGCGCCTTACAACTTCTTGGAGGATTTCATGTGAGTGAAAAAAGTCTGACAATTATCGCAACCAAGGGCACCCTTGACTGGGCCTATCCGCCTTTTATTCTGTCCTCTACTGCAGCGGCGCTGGGATACAACGTAACCATGTTCTTTACCTTCTACGGGCTGCAGTTACTGAAAAAAGATCTCAGCCTTTCGGTCAGCCCGCTGGGTAACCCGGGTATGCCTATGCCCATGGCAATGGATAAGTGGTTCCCTGTACTGGGTACGGCAATCCCGGGAATGCAGGCCATGATGACCGGCATGATGAAAAACACCATCAAGACCAAAGGGGTAGCCACCGTGGCAGAACTGCGTGACCTTTGTCTGGAAGCGGATGTCAAGATGATCGGCTGCCAGATGACGATAGATCTTTTTGATATTAAGCACGAGGACCTGATCGACGAGATCGATCTGGGTGGGGCGGCAACCTATTTCGAACATGCCGGCGAATCCAATATCAATCTTTTCATCTGAGACAACAAAATTCGTGGCGGGGTATCCGTTTTAACACTGTCTTACATACGTAATAAAACTCCTATTTATATGTGAGGGACTCTCCAATCGTGAGAAGTTTCTTGCCTAACAGCGCTAACGTTCGAAAAAATCACAAATCAAATACGTCATTTCAGTACTTTATGTTGCAACACTGGAAACTGGCGGCGCTTTGTATGTGCCCGATCCCGGTCGACCTCGGCCAGAATCACACCCGGGCCATCCATATGCTCGGCGAGAATATCGCCCCATGGGTCAATGATGAGGCTGTGACCGAAAGTCTTGCGTTTACCCGAGTGCGTACCAACCTGAGCCGGGGCAATCACCCAGGCCAGGTTCTCTACAGCCCGGGCTCGCAACAGGGTGTGCCAGTGTGCGCGGCCTGTAGGTACGGTAAATGCCGAAGGCACAGTGAAAATTTCTGCCCCAGCTTCTCCCAGGTATCGGTACAGCTCGGGAAAGCGCAGGTCATAACAGATCGTGATGCCCAGCGTGAGGCCTTCAGTGGTCACGACAAGCGGGCTGTTGCCCGGTGCAATATAGCTCGACTCCTGATAGGACTCCTCGGCTGAGACGCTAACATCAAATAGATGCATCTTGTCGTACCGGCCGATTCTTTCGCCTGAACGATCGAATACCAGGCAGGTATTGGTTACTCGCCCATCGGCGGCGGGTAAGGGTGTCGAGCCACCAACAATCACCACGCCCTGGTCCCGTGCGACCCGGGAGAGCATGGCTTCGACCTCATTAGCCCGCCTTGCCGCATCGCGTCGCTGGGGGCCCGTGGCAGCCATCAATGAAAAGTTCTCGGGCAAGACCACGATGTCCGCGCCTGCCGCCGCAGCCTCCTCAATAAAGCCTCGTGCACAATCGAGGTTCTCTTGGAGCACCGCAGTCGAATTCATCTGTACGGCCGCAAAAATCAGTTTCTGATTTGAATCGCTCATCGGGGGATACACTTAGTCGGTTGTTGACAGATTCGACTTCTCCAGCACGAGTTGCAGGCCTTCGAGGGGGCCTGCAGCTGGCTCAACTGTGATGTCAGATAACGGAACTCCAAAAGACACCAGCCAGTTTCGAAGATCCCGAGCCCAGTACTTGCCCCCATCCCCGGCACCATAGCGGATGCTGATCCGACAGGTTCGTGCGCTTTCAAAGTGTGACAAGATCTGCTGTACAGGGTTGAGCGCCAACAGAGCTGGGGTTGTCGGCTGCGCGGGCCACTGTTCCGGGTCCAGTTGGGCGTCAACCTGAATCTGGGTTACACCGCTTTGTGCCAACACGCTAAAACCACAGACAAACAGCGCCGGGCCGAACCACAAGCCAAACCAGTGCCTGCATTTAGTGGGCGCGGACATCGCTTACATCAGCACCACGTCGTAACTTTCCTGGTTATGCACCGGCTCGACCTGCAGATGGATCGGCTTGCCGATGAATGCCTGCAGATCGCCAAGCCCAGTCGACTCCTCGTCCAGCAGCAGGTCGATCACCGCCTGCGACGCCATAACCCGGTAACCTTTGGCCTCAAATGCGCGCGCTTCACGCAGAATCTCTCGAAAGATCTCGTAACACAGGGTCTGCGCTGTTTTCTGCGTGCCGCGGCCCTGACAGGTTGGACAAGCCTC
>CAUZJT010000201.1:0-4408 GCA_963580215.1 Gammaproteobacteria bacterium | reverse complement strand
AACAATCTTGATCACCAATATTTCGTAAAGGGGATAGGTTGCATGGTTAAAGAGGTAGATATTTTTTTAAAATCTCTCCCGCCAGGATTCAAGCACTGCCTCTTGGGAGCTGCTCGATTCAGCTGCTACCGGCGCGCCTGAGATGATGTTGCCTTTCCGGGTAAGGCCGTTCCCAAGGGCAACCCCGGCCTGGCTGTTAGAATCAGGAATCCCGCTTATTCCAAGATATATCTTATCTTTAAAGATCCGAACGCCTGTAATGTGCCCCGAGCCAAGCGTGGTTCGCCTGAGTGAGTTGCCACAACTGTAGCCCAGTTCAGCCAATGTGCTGGTGCCAGGAAAGCAAGGCTGAGTAGTATCTGGCTTATAAATCGGCACAAACAAGACCTGCTTATTGAGTTCGATCTTGCTGGTAACTTTTTCATCGCGCCCTAAATTGATATACCACCCCTTATCACTTTCTCCGGGACAGGCCGCCCCTTCATTGGTCACATCTTTTAAACGGGAGTAGTTAGTAGAGTGTGAGTTGTCAAACCAAGGAAACAGGGTATCTTTTATACCAAAGATACGGTTTTGAATGGTCGATAACGATAACTGCAGTCTGTCTAGATTGCCTGTGCCAAAATAAATCCAGAGTTTATCCGCACTGTCGATTGATGCCGTGACCGGGTTAAATGACGCGCGTTGATTAACATCATTCCCCCCGGCATCAAAATACTGTGTGGAGTCGCGTAAACCGCTACTACCCATATTGGCTTTATCGATCTTAAATACCTTACTCTCCATGTCTGCCGAATACAGCATCGCGCCTTTGTATCGCGGCGTGTAGGTCGCAGCACTGGTGGTATCTGCAGTAACGGCCGTAACCTGTGCCGGATGCGAATTGTTAAATCCGCCGGCCGCATCAGGCAGATCAATCACTCTCCACACTTTACCCTGATCCGCAATATCAATCAGATAAACGGCAAAGCCGTAATCTTTGTCATCTGTGTTATTAAGACCGCCGCCTATCGCAGCCACTGATTTTTGTGACCCTCCGTCAGAGACCAAGAAGATTGTAGGTGGGGCTAAAGCTTCACCTACCTGACTATAGTCATAATCAACAGAGACACTGCCGTAGCTCTGCTGGGTATATGTGCCGTTAGAAGCCCAGTGGCGGATCACCTCGTTTTGCGGATCATTTTCAAAAGCAAAAAGGAAGCTTGGCGACGAAGGATTGGTTACATCCAAAGCAAAATAACCGTACCCTTCTCTGCCAAGGCCTGCCATTAAAACCGTACGCCATTGGCCCCCGTAATAAATGTCTTTGACCACAGGAGAGCCATCAACCCCATAGATCGGTATGGTGACATGCTCGACACCAGAGTCCATCAACCGTAATTTAGGCAGCACCTGTGGGGGTATAAATCCCCATAACTCCTCGCCGGTGCTGTCTTTAAACGCGTGCAGCATGCCGTCATTGGCGCCCACATAAATTATAGTGTCGCGGCTGGCATTGGCATCAATAAACGCCTGGTAGCCGTTTTGTAGCTTGAAGTATTCTTCTGTGTTGGTATCACCGGCTTTAGCGGTATCTATTGCCTTTGGTGGCCCCACAATTGCCATCTCGGAGTGATAGATATCACCCAGTTTCCAATCTCGTTGATCTGTTGTTTGCGAATTTTTATTCTCGTCGTAGGAATCCTGGCCACGGACAAAATTAATCAGCTTGCTCGCCTCGTCATCGGTTGGAGGTGTAACATCGTCATACATTAGTGCTTTTAGTGCGCTTAAACTGGCAGTGGCAAAATTATTTAACCCCGCAGCAATTCCTATTGTTGAAGTCCAGATTTGTCTATCGACTGCAGTTTTACCGTTGAGCTCTTCTCCGGCCTCCCAAACAGAACTGCCAACGTCGCCGGTATTGGAATTTAAGGCATATTTAGTTAGCTTGCCCGTCCACTGACCGTATCGCGGAATAGTAAAACTCGATTGATAAATGTTATCTCCCGAGCCTGATGGAATTGTTGGCGCTGTACCCGTATAACTCAACGCCGATCTTTGGGTTTGCGCAATGAAGGACAACAAAGTATTTTGAAGCCCGACTTCGTCATTTGCATACAAAGGTGAAAACGGACTGGTGCCACCGGCAACCGACAAACTCTGGTAAGCGTTTTCTACGGCGCTAGCATCAGAATCAACGGCGAAACCGACAACAAAGGTTTTAATTTTCAGTTCACTTAATAGCCTTGATGCCACAGAATTTGGGCTGCCCCAGCCCTCGCCATCGCTTAGAACAATGATAAAGTTTTGTTGGCATGGTTGGTTAGGATCAATTGGTCCAGGTGTAAAACCTGCTGGCGCGCGGTTATTAAAATAGTCCTCTGCTACCTGCAGCCCCTGGAAAAGGTCAGTACCTCCTTGACTCCCAAATGGTAAATCATAGGCGGCGGTACAACTGCTAACACTCGAATCACACAACAGCGGAAGAATGTTTTCTGCCCCATTCTCATCAACCTTGATCAACATCTTGGTGTTCCCGGCCCATGGCCGATCCGACCAGATCTCAAGGCCAAAATTCGCCTTACTCGTGACCTCTTCGTTTTGCATCAGCCGTGTCAGCACACATTTAATGGCGTTCTCCCGAGATGGGCTAACCACAACCTGAGCGATGAACGCTCCATCTTTGTCAAATTTTTTGGCAAAAGACTTAGAAGGTGCTTCGCCACCACCCGTGAGATAAATATTACCGGCTGAGTCGGAACCCATTCCCATGGGCTCGTGAATAGCTTCCAAATCGCCGCAAAAATCAAGTGGCGTTGCCTTTGGTGCAAATCGCTTTATGAAAACCCCATCGTGTGAGTACTTACCAACGTGGCCCCCACAACTGATTGATGTCGATCCACCATTGTCAGCATGTCGTCCAACGACATAAACACCGTTTTCAGTCGCTTCGATATCAGTACCACCAACTGCCCACCATGTCGACTCGTAATCACCCGTCTCTTTGTCATAGACACGAACGGGATACCCCCTGCGGCAATAAGAATTGATACCGGGGTGCTTATTCGCATAACGCCAACTGTTAAAAAAGTGGTCAGAAACGATATAGACTTTATCATCATAGACAGAAATACCCCGGGGGAAGCACCCAACACATTCGCCTTCGTCTCCGATTGTCCACTCACCAAGCTCGACTCCAGATGAGCTGAGTTTTCTCCAACGAAAAGGTCCCATATCGATGCTATCGCAAGTACTGTTCGACGCCGTTATGAACAGCGTGCCATCGGAATCCACATCAATGGCATAAGGATTCTCAGTTTCAAAAGATTCGACATGAGCACCACTCGAATTAAATTTATGTATACGCCCAGTGTGGCAATTGGCCAAGTAAAGATTGTTTAAATTGTCGATCGCAATCCTATTGGGGACTGTATCGTCGTTGTGAACATTAAAGCCAGTCCCGTAATCCCGAACCCAGTTTGTCGCAGAGTTGTATTGTCGAAATGTCAGGACACGGTGGTCAGCCAGGCCATGGGCCAGGTACCAACTTCCGTCACCAGACACAGCGATATCAAATGGCTTATATGGGTTCTTGGATGTATTGGGAAGTGGCGTGCCAGACGGACCAATAACCGCGTCAACCAGCCAATCCATGCTGCCCGAGTTATCGATCGACAATAAGATGTTCGCTTTGACAGATGAATCGACCCCAGTTCCCGGTGGAGGATCCTTTGCCGCATAGGCGACAGTTGCGCTCAACAACAAAACGCTAAGCGCAATAACTAGATTAAATTGCCCCATAATATTTCTGAAGGATCAGTTTTCTAGCGTACTCAAATACAGCTAGTAGTTCAAGGCTTTTAAGGCTGTATGCATCCGGGTTGTGCCGACCCTTGGCCTCGATCAGTAGAAATCTTTAGAGACTGATCGAAGACCACCATCAGCAAAAAGTAGGGTCACGAGCCGTTGGTTTTGTACGTCAGGCCCCATGCTCTGCGCTTTTGCAATGTCGCGTCCACTTTCTTTCCGGATCACCGCTCGATTGTAAACCAGGGGATCTATCTGCGGAGCCGATCGGTTGTTGAAAAGACCATAAGACCCGCAGGTGGAAGATTCGAACTTGCAACCTTGCCGTGTGAGGAGCGTTACCGCCCGCCACACTACCTTTCAATCGCCCACTTATGTGCGCTGATCCCACGCGCTTGTAACTGAATGTGACTCAAATGGGCAGCAACGGACTCCTGTCGGTCACGTTTTGGTCACACTATTTTTGCTTTTGCTTTTGCTTTTGGTTTTGCTTTTGCTGGCTGTTTCTCATGCGAAAGGCGCCGTCATAACCCTCCAGCCATAACAATCTTGATCACCAATATTTCGTAAAGGGGATAGGTTGCATGGTTAAAGAGGTAGATATTTTTTTAAAATCTCT
>CAUZJT010000200.1:0-4417 GCA_963580215.1 Gammaproteobacteria bacterium | reverse complement strand
TTTTACCCACCGTCCAACCTTTGTTCAACTCCCCTACAAGGTCGTCCCGACGCGCTATTGCACTATCAAAAAAGGTTTCGCAAAAGGGTGACGATCCGGAGATCAACGCAATAGGCTTTACAGTCACCCCCGGCTGATCCATTTCAAGCAATACAAAACTGATTCCATCATGCTTCGCCGCATTCGGGTCGGTTCGTACCAGAGCAAACATCCAGTCAGCGTGCTGCGCGCCCGAAGTCCATATCTTTTGGCCATTTAGCACGAAATGATCACCTTCCATTACAGCCCTCGTCTGGAGGCTCGCGAGGTCAGACCCAGAACCGGGTTCACTGTACCCCTGACACCAGCGAACTTCGCCACTGACAATCTTAGGTAAATGGCGCGTCTTCTGTTCATCAGTCCCGAATTCAAGAAGTGTCGGGCCTATCAAACCTAGCCCCATCCCCACCAAAGGGGGTAACGCCTTAGCTGCCGCCATTTCCTGCTGCAGCACTTGGTTCTGCTCGAAATTGAGACCGCCGCCACCGTACTCGGTGGGCCAGGTGGGTGCAGTCCAGCCGCGCTCGACCATTGCATCCCTCCACTTGTCGGCCGCAACATTATTATAAATCTCAAAAGCATCCTCAAAGTGGACCGCTTTGTTGCGCATACTATTGGGACACTTTTCTCCGATGTACGCCTTGACTTGTTTTCGAAAGGCTTGAAGGTCCATTATCGATTCCTTTTCACGCTTTTTTTGATCAATTCGTAGATTAAACGCTAATTGGTGTCGTTAGCCAAGGTTCGACCAAACGTAATTACACCATCAATCCAAGCCATCCCAATGCAGTTGTCTAACCTATAAAAATTGCCCATTGCCACGAGCTATGGTTAATTCCACTCGTAGAAATTTGATGGAGATTAATATGGCCGCAACCGAAACCACAGAACAACAAGAGTTCAGAGAATACTGTAGCGCTTGGCTTAAAGAGCACAAACCTCCAGCGACAAAGATCCCCCTGCCCCAAGCGGCCTACGAGGTGACGTCCGAAGACCATCGCACTTATCTAGTGGACTGGCAGGCTAAATGCTATGAAGCTGGCCTAATCGCGACAGACGTAGCAAAAGAATATGGTGGCCATGGGCACGATAAATTTCAGCAAATCGCGAGTACGGAGGTAAGGCGAGCCAATGCTCCCTATTTCATTAACTGGATCGGCCTCGGCATGGCAGCCCCCACGTTGCTGGCTCACGGTACAGAGGAACAAAGAAAATCTTTTCTACCTCCTATATTCTCTGGCGAAGATATTTGGTGTCAGGGCTTCAGCGAGCCAGGCGCAGGCTCTGACCTAGTGTCCCTTCAAACCAGCGCGGTAAAGGATGGAGACAACTGGGTGGTCAACGGCAGCAAGGTCTGGACCAGCCTTGGTCATTTCGCTAAATGGATGCTGCTGCTCGCGCGGACTGACAAGAACGACAAATACAACGGTATCACCTATTTCATAAGTCCTATGGAGGCTCAGGGCGTTACTGTACGGCCTATCCACAAGATGACTGGCGAGTCCGGCTTTAATGAAGTTTTTCTTGAGGAGGTTGTAGTACCAGACCATTACCGCATAGATGAAGTAGGAAAAGGCTGGCAGGTCGCCATGTCTACACTGACCAACGAGCGCGGAGCCGGCACCGGCGTTGGCGCGATCGCCAGCAGCGAATCACCCTTTGCAGCAATAGAGCAACTAATTGCGCTCGCAAAACGTGAAAAGCGGAACGGCCGCACCCTTTGGGAGGATCCAATCTGGAGAGACAAGCTGATGAAGCTTTACGAAAGAACTGACGCTGCAACACAAAATTTCCGAAGACTCGGTGTTAAAGAACTAAACGGTGGCGCGATGCGAATACCGCTACAGAGCAAGCTCACCGGAAGTGAACTTGGCCAAGAACTCCACCAGACCGCGCTTAGCATGCTTGGAATGAAATCTAGCCTTTATATTGGTGACCCAAATGCAGAAGAGGACGGACGCTGGGCACTGGGATATATGAACACTTACACCGGCACCATTTCCGGCGGTAGCAGTGAAATTCAACGCAACATTCTGGGCGAACGTGTGCTTGGCCTACCAAAAACCAAATAGGGAGAATAAACATGGCTCAACCCAAGGACTTTGGTTATGGAGAAGAGCAGGAAATGCTTAAAGATTCAGCGCGGCGCTTCATGGAAGACAAACAGCCTCTTCTGGCCCTCCGTGAGTCCATTAAGGGAACAGAAGACCCCTATTTCGGCAAAAATCGAACTGGCAGCTACGATAAGGCTGCCTGGAATGAGATGGTAGGCCTTGGCTGGACGGCTCTAGCCGTTCCCGAGGAAGCCGGAGGCGTCGGCATGAACTTGGTTACCGCGATCGCTGTCTCTGAAGAGGTGGGTCGCGCTAGTATGCCGACCCCACTCACCTCAACACTACAAAGTACCTTCGCCCTGCGCGAGGCTGGAACAGATTCGGCAATGTCATGGTTATCAAAAATAGCCGAAGGCACCAGCATGACACTAGCTATCTACGGCAAGGAAGGTTCGCTCGACGCGGATTCCACGGATATTACCGTGAACGACGGAAAACTGAATGGCACTTCTTGGTATGTGCAAGATCCGCAAAAAATTGATTCACTGCTAGTCTCGGCGATGGATGGGAAAACAGTCAAACTTTACTGTGTTGATCTGAAAGCTGAGGGAGTTGATCTCGAATTTGACAGAATAGTTGATCTAACAAGAGACCAAGGGCACGTTAATTTCAATAACGTGGCTGCCGAGTGTGTTTCCGAAGACGGGGCCAGCACATTGAAAAAGGCAATGCCTGCTCTCTTAACGCTGATTTCTGCCGATATGGCAGGAGGATGCGAATGGTTGCTTCAAACCACGGCGGATTACGCTAAGGTGAGGAGCCAGTTCGATAGACCCATCGGATTCTTTCAGGCTGTCAAACACCCTATCGTAAACATGATGATTCTGGGCGACCAGACTCGCTCGCTCGTGTATGCGGCGGCTTGCTCTTATGACACTGAGCCAGGCGATTCACACAAAGCGGCACACCTCGCCAAATCAAGCGCATCTGATACCGCGGAATTTTGCGCCAACAGGGCAACACAGCTACATGGTGGCATTGGGTTTACCTGGGAGCACGACGTGCAGATCTACCACAAACGGGTAATGCATTCGCAACAGTTATTTGGTGATGGCGTTTGGCAAAGGAAACAGGCTGCGGCTTATTTTTAACCTATAGCTATGTAACTCATTAATCTCCGAATGCCACGCGACCTCAAGTCTAGCGTTGGACTATCAGGTGAACGTTCCCCAGGAAAACGCGGTTGCAAACCAAGAATACCCTGCCAATCGCTCCGGCGCTTCCACTAACCGGTCTTCACCTGATAGCCGATGTTTCAGTTCTGGAACAATAGGCCAGTTTGACCGAAGCAGGCATAAGACAAACGTTTTCGGCGTAACGGAGTCAGCCCGGACAGCCTACGGCTGACTCAATTCAGCTCCTAGAACTGCATTTCACCATCAATGATCGCGCCATAGTTGGCACTATCGGCCCATCTACAGGCCTGTTAGTGCTTGTATACCATCTCAGGAAAACGCCAATAAACACCGACTATGACATGCAATTTCGGGTAAATGCGAAGACCCGCTTATTGATCTATAATACCCACCGCTTTGTAAGTGGGAATGAACCCACCAGAACGCCTGATTTGTGGGAAAGAAGCCGAAGAACGGCTCCCTCATATGGGAAAAGTGCTGTCCTGACCAGGGCAAATTACGCAACAAAAGTATCCACGAGATACCTACCAGAGAAGGCATAAGAATTATCCATGACAGAATCACCGAAGATCGTCTACACAGATACAGATGAGGCACCGCGACTCGCGACCTATTCTTTCCTACCCGTTATTAAAGCCTTCACCGATACAGCAGGTGTCGATGTGGAAATCAGAGATATTTCACTTGCTGGCCGAATTCTCGCCACTTTCCCGGAAAGGCTTAGCGAGGTACAGAAGGTTCCTGATGAGCTGGCGTACCTCGGGCAACTCTCCCAGAAACCCGAGGCAAACATCATCAAGCTGCCGAACATAAGCGCGTCTAACCCTCAGATACATGAGGCCATCCGAGAACTTCAAGGACAAGGTTTTGACCTCCCAAACTACCCAGAAGAACCTCAAGGTGAAGAAGAAGAATCAATAAAGGCTCGATATGACAAGGTTAAAGGCAGTGCCGTGAACCCAGTCCTTCGCGAAGGAAACTCAGATAGACGTGCGGCAAAAGCGGTGAAAAACTACGCACGAAAATATCCTCATACGATGGGCGCTTGGTCAACTGACTCTAAATCTTACGTGGCACACATGAGCTCTGGTGACTTTTACGGTAGTGAAAAATCCGTTGTTATGCCCA
>CAUZJT010000199.1:0-4427 GCA_963580215.1 Gammaproteobacteria bacterium | reverse complement strand
CTCTAGCTAGAGTTGAACGAACCATCGTGGTTAGTCCCCCGATTTGGCCAACCGCCGACTTCATTTCATCACTTTGTCTTCTTCGCTCTTGCTCAGTCTGAAATTCTTCAAGCGAACGGTACATAGCGACAATTCGCACAAGGTCGGGGTTACCTGCAACCGCCATATTAATCATGGGTTTTCTACCCGGAATATTGCTCCGTATTCCTTGGAGCGTGCTAAGCAGGTTGGAAGCCTCCCCCCTTTTGGCCATTAACAGCATTCGACTCATATATTTCCCAGGGCCTGGCTGGTCATCTGGTCCCGGTTCAATTGGATCAATAATTCGGTAAAGGGTGGTGGTGACTTTAGAGGCCAAACCATTGGTCGCGTAATACAGTTGAGTGTGCGCAGCATTTGGATTACTAAGGACTGCGTCATGGAGTTTTTCAACATCCGAAAGGCTGTCGAATAGTAGCGCGTTCGTCACAGTGGAATCAGATAAAGCAGCAGTTGAGACTTCAAAAGAAACGTTTCCCTGAACGTTAGAGCCTTTTAAGGTTTCGACGGCAGAATCTATAAGGGTCCCCTCTTGGCCCGGCTTCGTGACCCTCCGGATGTTCATAATAAAATTGGGCATCGTTACCTCCTATGAAATTTGTAAGCCATTACGGCAGAGGCGCGGGATCGTACAGGAACATAAACGACGTATGGGGCACAGAATAGGTCAGTCCATGACGAATTTCGTCTTAGTGGAAAAAATAAAAGTAGTTAAAAAGACATGTAAGGCAAACAAGATATATATATCGCCGTTGAATCAGAGCCGTACCGTGCCCTATGTACGGAGCATGCCAGAGACCCTCGCACCTGATCTGCGGTCTCTGCCCGTCCATAACCGACAGGACCTTCGCACTACAGTTCCCGCACATGCTGATCATTCACGCCGTCCTCGACCATGACGTGAGCCTGGAATACGTGGCGCAGTCTCGGCGGGTAGTTGCGCCTTCAGGGAGCGTGTGCTGGCGGCTACCGTACAGGCGTGAGTTTGCGGTGCTGTGGCAGGTGACGGACTACCGGAGTTGAGCAGGTAACGTCGGAGCGATGGCGGATTGCACAACCGTCCGTTCAGTTAGAGACTTGATGGTATGGCGAACTCAGGTACCGACGAAGAATCGAACGCGGACGATCAACCTCAGGATATCGAGCAAGAGTCGATATTGCAGGAAGATCCCGACGAACAGCCGGCCGTGCTGCAGCTCATGCGGATTACCGATTTTCGGTATCTTTTCCTAGCGAACATGATGCTGTTCATGGCGTTTCAGATGCGGAATGTAGTGCAGTCATGGCTTGCGCTTGAATTAACTGATTCACAGGCTTGGGTCGGGGTGATTAATGGATCGCCTGCAATTGCCATAATCTTGCTGGGCCTCGTTGGCGGTGTGGCGTCAGATCGTTGGCCCAAGAGGGACATCCTACTGTGGGTGCGGCTAGGGTTAGGGCTGGTTAATGTTGTGGTTGGTTACTTAGTTGTTATCGACGCGATTTCTATCTGGCATTTGCTTTTTCTCTCGATTGCACAAGGTGGTGCCATAGCATTCGGTATGCCAGCCACCCAGACAATAGTCCAGGACATAGTTGGCCGTCGGAGACTGCTCTCGGCAGTCTCACTTAACCAGTCGCTGGCTACCGTTGGGGGGATCGCTGGTCCTGCGGTGGGTGGGGCTTTGCTCGGTGTGATGGGGGTAGCGCCGGTGTACTTCGTGATAACGGTGATTTACGTACCAATGATTTACGCCACATGGAAGATCAGGACACGTACACGTACGGAACGCTTGCCGGGATCGAATCCGTTGGCCGATATAAAAGAGGCACTTACTTACGTGAAGTCGTCTCCACCGTTACGGATTTTGGTCACCCTGAACTCTCTGGGGTTGATCGCTGGATTTATCTTTCCGATTATTCCGGTCTATGCTCGTGACGTCCTTGACGTAGGGGAGTCGGGATTCGGAATTCTGATGGCTTCGTTCGGAATCGGGGGGTTTGTTGGGGGTTTGGGATTGGCCTTCCTCGGAGACGTTAAACACAAGGGCCGGCTGTTGATCCTTGCGGTTATTATCTGGGACCCTGTAGCTATTCTTTTCGGGTTCTCCCGGGATTTTTACTTCTCTGCAGTGTTGTTGTTCTTGTTTGGAATCGCAGCATCTTTCTACATTTCAACCGTAGCTACTTTGTTCCAGACGTATGCCCCAGAGCATCTGAGGGGCAAGATCATGGCAGTATTCGGCCTGACTTTGCAGCTCTTCCCGTTGGGCTGGATGCTGGGTGGGTTTACAGCGGAACAGTTTGGCGCCGAAACAGCATTGATACTTGGTAACGGGGTCTCGTTCATCGTTACTATCGTGATGTTTGCCCGTTTTAGGTCGTTCCGAGAACTCAGGTAGAGACTATTAAACCTCAGCGCCCTAGTACCTCTACCTCCAGCTTCCCTCTTCCCTAACTTCTACTCCGCACCCCTGTTACCCAGAGCCTCGAACAGCTGATTCAAATTGCTGTCTACTTGAGGCTCAGGCTCGTCCAGCCCTGTCATCCGTGCCCACCATCCCCAGGCAACGCGCTGCTGCGCTGTACGCACGATGCTCACGAGCCTCCCGGTACAGGCTGAGTAGCTATCCGACTAACTGATCCTGGTCGAGTTTCACACGCGCGCGAAGCGTTTGCCGTTCGATCTCTATTGCCTTCTGCACTTCAACAAACGTCAACAACCGGCTTCCCTGCGAGTACGCAGTGCGCGGCGAGTAGCCAGCAAGTCTCGCTGCCTGGGTTGCGTTGCCCGTCTCGACGTACTCGGAGACGAATTTCTGGCAACGGAGTGTGAGGGACATGGATGTCACGAGTGGAGGCGTATTACCAGTGTTTATATGTTCGGTGCTGGTGAATGGCTCGAGAAATTGTTCGACCGTCCAAAAGGGAAGGTCGTTTGCACACTCATCAATCCATCCAACTCAATCGTATCGCCACCCAGGTCCTTTAAGTACGTTCAAAACGTGTCCGGCAGCGACCACGACTAGCCCCACCGCGACTCCGACAAAAACCGTATCCAGGCCCCAATCGAAAATCGCCGCAGCAAAGCAGATTCCAGCAACGACGAGAAGCCGTACCCAGGTGATCGAGACAGGAATAATCATGTTCCCCGTTCCCTGGCTTGCGAAATATAAGGTATAGCCACCACAAAAAAGGCCAAACACAGGGGCTGCGATGCGCAGATATGAGACAGCGATCGCATGCACACCTGGGTCCGAGGTGAATCGGTCGACCCAGAGACCCGGCATGATAGCCACGAAAAGACCTATGACAGCCGTGGACAAGAGGGTGATACCGGCTCCGGTCCACGCGATTCGCCGAGCCCGCCTCATCTGACCGGCACCTACGTTACCGCCAACGGCCGTAACAAGGGCACCTCCCAAACCAAAAGCGAACCCTATGAGCATCAACTCAAGCCGACTGCCTAGGCCGTAACCAGCGAGCGCGTCTGAACCGAACCTGCCGATAAAAGCCGTAACCACGATTACTGTGAGCGAGAGGCCGATGCTATTCACTACACTGAGGCCACCAACCTTCATGATGTCCTTAATAGGTAGCCACGAAAATCTATGAGGCTGTACCTTGATTGGTCCTTTTCCGCCCAGTACACCAATAGTGAAATACACAAGAACCAGACCATGTGACACAAGCGCCGCCACAGCAGGGCCTGATATCCCCAGTGCCGGAAATGGCCCCCAACCCAAGGTAAGGGCACCGGAGAGGCCTATCTGGAAAATGTTGGCGAAAATGAACGGTGTGGAGGCTTTCGCCATTTCACCTGTACCGCGCAGCGTGGCCTGAAACATGAATGCGAACCATATGAGTGACGCGCCACCAAAATAGATATGCGCGTAATTCACGGCACCGTCCAGCACTTCACCCGGCCCAATTATTAAAGCAAATATGGGTCGAGCAAAAACACCCAGAATAATCATGTACAACACTGACCCAACCGCTGCGATAACCATCGCATGCCAAGCTCTGGACTCGGCATTTGCGACGGCACCGGCACCAAGAGCTCTGGAAATCGCAGACGCGACACCACCGCCAATGGCACCACCCGACATCATCTGTATAAGAGCCTGGAACGGGTATACGACGGCGAGGCTTGCAAGAGCGGTCGTTCCAAGCCGACCAACGAAGTAAACGTCCATTAACGTCATTGCAGCGGTTGTCACGACCACTGCCACATTGGGCGTGGCGAGTTTTATGAGGAGCCTTAGAATCGACCCCTGCAGTATCAACTGCATTCTCGGGCTTAACGGTGTAGTCACAGGTTAAATGGGTCCTCAAGATCAGGGCTTGAGGGCATACAACTGGCCAGGAATAAAACCGCACCTAGAACAACAATTCCTCTAATCAAAATG
>CAUZJT010000198.1:0-4427 GCA_963580215.1 Gammaproteobacteria bacterium | reverse complement strand
GTCTCCAGATGGAATCTAAGATAAAGAGCTTTCCAGGGCCGCACCTTCTAGGAGTATAGGCAGCATTAACGCCGATTCCTGCCACAATCTACTAGCAACACTCGGCTGCTATCAGTTATCAATAGTAGAGTGCGGTTAAGGTCCGCCATCGCACCTATGCGAATGCCAAGATGCTGTTCAATCAGGCAAATCATGTGAGTATGGAATCCCAGCTTCAAATGGAAGTTGAACGCATGCCCTCGGCATGATGACCGAAGGTCATGCCGAGGGCATAGCTGCCTTCAAGGAGAAGCGCAAACCACGATTCAAAGGCCGTCAATCACCATTTGGGTGGCGTATGGAACGCCAGTGAAAAGTGCTTAATGATCAGCCACATCCGGCCAAGCCATTTAAAAATTTATGTACTTGAGGGATCTAGATACGCTTTAAGGTCCAACATGTTCCGGTTGAGATATGTCAATTTCACCCATTCCCCAAACTTTATCGCGGCCTCACTGGATAAATATCTCTTTTTTGCACAGAAAAAACAGAAGCCTCTCTCACGTAGCTTGAATGGTCATGGCTCTCGTATCGAAGCATGGCCGTAACGGCCGATAGCGGCAGGTTCCAATCGATATTCGCCGTTTATCGAAATCTCTTTCTCTGCCGTGCCGTTTTCGTTTTTTCTGCCTCTTTTGCATTTTCCTTCGCCTTCGCAAAGATCGCGCCCGACGACGTTATATGCCGCGCCCATTTTGGATTGAAACTGAACACATAGTCTTGACCAATCCAGAGGTGAAGGAATTCACGCAAGTCGTCGAGGTTCATCAAAGCAAAGGGCTGCGGTTGCCCTGGCACGACGGCAAACACAGGCAAATCGACGTCATCGACCAATGGGCGTCCAGCTTCATCAGAGTGATGCACCATATTGCCTCCAGCATAGCCTTTGGCACGAAATGCCACGTTGAGAAGGTCGCGAATTTCGCGCAAACGGCCCGAGATGTTCCCGAGATGCTTATCCTCCAATAGATCGTGACGGGCCCCATGATAATGCGGATTGCCCAAACGCTGGATTGATTCTGAAACAAGGTTAATTGAAACCAAGCGCGCGTCTTTGCCTCTTATTTCTTGCCCTGTTATTGGATCAATCCCTCCCGGATTGTATGCTCCCGTGCTAACAGCGGTGCTAAACAGGTCATAGTCACCACAGACCGTCGCACGAACGCCCGCTGTGGTGCCACCAAGACCCTTTGGATTAATCAAGCCGTGGACGAGATTACTGTTAGAGCCTCTAATATGGTCCACATGAACACTCTGCCCAGGCAACAAATACTCTATCGCAAACATGCGGTTAGAAGGTGCGTTCTGGCCCTGTAATTCCTCTTGGTTCAATCGAATAAGACGAAATTGAAAGCCTGAATAGTACGAGCGTTGACTGCCATCGCGACTTTTGCCCATGCCGTTGGCCCTGACGACATAGCTCTCAAATCCATTCCTCCCCTCACGTTTAACCACAGCGATCATGCCAAGCCTTAACAGCTCCAGCCGCCGGTTTTCGGATATCGCAATCGGCGCTGAGGTTGCATGGTGGTTGTTAAGGGCCTTAAAGATTTCTTTTCGCTGTTTGGTAGTATTTTTGTTTTTAGTTAATTGCGGATCTTCCAGTACAAATCCCGCCATCGGGCCAAAATCACAGGATTTAGCTTTGATATGGAAACCCTTAGAGGCGTAGCCCTCTTCGATCAAGGTAGTGCAGAGATAACCAACCTCCCGGCTCATGATGACTGTATCGGACATGTCAGCTACTTCCTGAAATGCCACCTGGTGCGACAACGGAACACCCGTTTTGAGCATAATTTCGTAGGGGGCGCGTAACAGTGAGCTGGGCATAGACTCTACTAGTAAATTTTACGGATTCTATTTTATCACCGCTAGCGTGAATTCTTAGAGGCAATTCAAACCTATTCTTTTCAGACATTATAATTTTTGCTATCAAGATAGCGCCAACCTGTATTCTCATCGCTGCAGATGATTGACGCGTGGGGAAAAGCCACTCAAGGGAGTGGGCGCCGCAGGCAAACTATTGTGATCGTAAATTTGGAACTATGAAGGTCTCGACATAGACCGACCAATCTGATTTTGAGTCAATCCCCAATCTTTTGGAAAGTTTATCTTTGCAGCAATGCGAGAGGATTTTTTAGTGAATGAAGTCACGATGAGAGAGTCGGTGAAATCAGATTCACCTTTGATTGCTAATCGACTTTTAAGTTGGCTTTCTGAGTAAAGACAGCGAACCCGATCGCGGATTATATTGTTAAAATAATAGTTCAGCGACTACCGTCGGCATATGCTGGAAAGATAGAAAATTCATCAGTAAGTCGATGGTCGTCGTGATTCTGTTTAGCAGCCAAGGGGCGATAAGATAGATTTGACCTTGAGTATAGGCAGCATTAACACCTCTTCCTGCCACAACCTACTATCAACACTTACGGCTACCATAAGTCCTCGTGTCACCCATTAGATAACTGTTTGAAAATCAGGGGGAATAGTGCCTGAGGGCGGAATCGAACCACCGACACGGTGATTTTCAGTACCCGTGAATCCTCCCGTATGCACCGCTAAGTTGAAGATTTCTAAATGGTTCATCTTTGTCACTTTCCGTTGACGCCGAGAACCGAACCTATCTCAAACTTGATCTCCCCGGTCGCTCGAAATTGATGCCGATATTATGCCCCCTATTGTCCAAAGAGCCAGACAACTCAACAAAGTACCCCGAGATCGAACCCTGTTCGAGCCCGAACCCAGTCCGAACATTTCTGAAATTTTAAGTTTTGGATGAGTGACCGAAGAGTCACCCGTTTCTGAGGCGCCGATGGCAGAGATGGGGCGACCCAGATTTTGCCGGGCCTGGCGGATGAGGGGGCTCTCAAAGATTCTGGGGTCAGAGCATTAGTTTTCAAATTGCAGGCTATACCCAACAAATACTCTGGAGTAGTATTTACCGGTAAACCGGTTTAGGGGAGTAATAAAATGCTAATTCGAAGTTTTCAACAGGTTGAAGCCACAGGACAGGTGATTTCAATTTCTCACGGTAAATCCACTGCAGTACGAGTGTTACTTAAATCTGATGGTCTGGGTTTCAGTTTGTCTGAGGCGAGATGTGGAGCCGGGAATCAATCAAAACTATGGTATAAAAATCATTGGGAAGCCAACTACATCCGCGCAGGGAAGGGGTCGTTGCTTAATTTATCCACTGGAAAAACCTGGGACCTCTATCCGGGCGTTCTCTATTGTGTAGGGCCCAATGATCGACATAGCGTTATCAATACTGATGATCCATTGCGTATTGTCAGTGTATTCAACCCCCCCATTGAAGGGCTGGAATCTCACGACGGAGATGGTGCATTTCCTCCTACGGGTGATATCCCGATGGGGCAAGAGAGTATGTTTGTGCGTACGACTGAAGAAGTTCGGGCTGCGGGCGGTGAGAAGATTGTATCCAACGGAAATGCCAGAGCGATCCGACTGTTAACGGCAACGGATGGCTTGGGGTTTTCACTTTCGGATGTTCATGTCCGTTCCGGTATTGAACAGAGTCTTTGGTACAAGAATCACTGGGAGGCAAATCTGGTTCTGGCGGGTGCCCTGGAAGTTACCGACAAAACATCGGAAGAAGTACATATGCTTGGTGCTGGAGACGTGTATTGCGTCGGGCCTAATGATCCACATCATCTGGTCGCGAAGACTGACGTACAGATCATCGCAATCTTTAATCCACCGCTGTTCGGAGACGAGCAACATGATAAGGACGGCGCTTATCCGCCAACGGGTCTCATACCTGAAGGGCCGACAGTGTCAGGGTAATTTTCTGCTGGACCCGCCCCGGCTCCCAAACTGCGGATTAAAAACGTGCTCTGCCCCTAATACCCCTGCTTTCGATCCCATCCGGGAACACCGCCACCACTTATTAAAGAGGGTTTAATGCTCACAACAGTCCGGGCTCGGACGGGATTTCTGGATTGGTTGATACTTCTTAATTTTGGGGAATAGAGTGTTTATCCTTCCTATACTCCGACGTCATTGCGAACCGCGAAGCGGTGTGGCGATCTTATTGAGATATCTACTACGAAGAACAGATTGCCACAGGAACTATGTTCCCTCACAAAAATAACATCTAGACTAATTACACGCCATTTAGATCAAGCGGTTTTATCATGTTCCAGTTTGGCGAACCACAGAACCAAATACTCCGCCACCATTGCTGGCTTGTCTTTGCCTTCCACTTCCAGATAATGTTGAGTTTTGTGTAAAGAGCACCCATGATCTTTAGGTGTGACATCAAGCAGGGTAATTCGACTGCGTACTTTGGAACCCATGGTGACGACATCGGTAAAACGAACGCGGTCCAAGTCATAGTTCAATTTGAATTCGGTCCCGGCCGGAATCAA
>CAUZJT010000197.1:0-4433 GCA_963580215.1 Gammaproteobacteria bacterium | reverse complement strand
CGTCAGTGGAAAAAGCCTATCACGGTAAGCGTCAGATTCACTGGTGCGAGCTCTACCTGGGCGAAAAAGCCGGCTCTCTTTATGATGGTGACTACTTTCCGGCAGAAACCCTGGCTGCCATCCGTGACCTGATTGTGGCTATCAAAGGTCCGCTAACTACGCCAGTGGGTGGGGGTTTTCGCTCGCTGAATGTCTCACTGCGACAGGAGTTGGACCTTTATGCCTGTGTGCGTCCAGTGCGCTACTACACCGGCGTACCCTCACCGATGCGCGAACCTGAAAAAGTCGACGTTGTGATCTTCCGTGAAAACACCGAGGACGTGTATGCAGGCCTGGAGTACGAATCGGGCACCGAGGATAACCTGCGCCTGGCGCGTTTTTTACGTGAGGAAATGGGGGCTAACTTTTTTGAGGATGCAGGACTGGGCATCAAGCCGATCAGCCCGTTTGGCTCCAAACGGCTTGTCCGCAAAGCCATCCAGTACGCAATTGACAACCAGCGTGAGAGCGTAACCCTGGTTCACAAAGGCAACATCATGAAGTTCACCGAGGGCGCCTTTCGCAACTGGGGCTATGAACTGGCCCAGGATGAGTTCAGCGATCAGGTGGTGACTGAAGAAGAACTCTACGCCGTGCATGGCGGAAAAGCGCCTGAGGGTAAGGTGATCATCAAGGATCGTATTGCTGATATCATTTTCCAGTTACTGCAGTTACGGCCTGCCGAATTTGATGTGATCGCAACCATGAACTTAAATGGCGATTATCTTTCTGATGCGGCTGCTGCTGAGGTTGGCGGCATGGGCATCGCGCCAGGAGCCAATACGGCCGACCATGTGGCAGTATTTGAGGCGACCCATGGCACTGCACCTAAATATGCCAACCAGGACAAGGTCAACCCTTCTTCGTTGATCTTCTCCGGGGTAATGATGCTTGAGTACATGGGTTGGCGCGAAGCGGCCGACCTGATTAACGCCGCCTATCCCAAAGTTATTCAGGAAAAATTTGTGACTTACGATTTTGCCCGACTGATGGAAAACGCTCACACTGTATCGACCAGTACCTTTGCCGATGCACTGATTGCGCGCATTACTGGTAACGCTAAGGATCTTGCCCACTACGAACAGGAACGACGTGAAACCCTGAAAAAGGAGCGCGCAGCCCGTGAAGCCAAGCGTATCAGTGATCCCATGGCGGCAATGAAAGACTCGGGCCGTCAGCCCTCTACTGCAGCCGGTATCATGTCGCCTTTAAAAAGCGTTTCGTCTGAGACCAGCGTTGCCGATGCGATGCAGCGTATGCGAGAGTTGGGGATACGCTCAATCATGATTGAGCCCGATGAAAACGGAGACTGGGGTATTGTCACCCAGCGCGATGTAGTGACCAAAGTGCTCGGCACCAACGCCTCGATCAACGATACGTCGGTGGGACAGATTGCCAATCGCAAACTTTTCAGTATTTCTGCCGACGCACCTCTGCCGTTGATTGCAGAGGCCCTGCGTGAATACGACGTACGTCGGCTTGTGGTGGAGGCCAAAGGCACGCCGGTTGGCATTGTCTCGCAGACCGACCTGATCCAGGTGGTTGAGGAATTCGACTGGGGTTGGGAGTTGCATCAGTAGATTACAAAACCGTCGCATTAATCCATAACCGATAGGAGAGTTTCCAAAGTCGGTTAGCCTGCGTGAGAGCGTCTGGATATGGCAGCAAAAGCAGTATTGATCACTCATGGGGGCGATGGCCCTCAGAACAATGATCATGCTTCAGGTATTCTGGAAAAGCTGGGCTATCAGCTTGACTGGCGCCGACCCGACCAGGGTGACGCGCTACCCAAGATTGATGAGTCAGTCGCCATCACGCTGATCTACGGTGGCGGCAAACCTGACGACGAAAAAGACTGGTACACGGCGCGCTACCCCTGGCTGCATGCAGAGATCGCCTTTGCAAAAGGATGTATCACAAATGAAATTCCCACCGTGGGATTTTGCCTGGGTGGGCAGATCATCGCCCACGTTCTTGGGGCCACCATAGAACCCCACCCCCAAGCCTTGGGTGAATTCGGCTATTACCCTCTGGCCTCAACTGAACAGGGCAAAGGTTTTTTTCCAGATAACTTTCGAGTCACCCAATCCCATTACCACGGCTTCAGCGCACCTACCGGCGCTACCATCCTGGCCAGTACGGAGCACTTTGCCCACCAGGCATTTGCCTATGGGAAGAAAACTTACGGCTTTCAGTTTCACCCGGAATGCTCTTTAGAGAACTTCCAGCGCTGGCAGAATAAAAATCGGATGCTCTATGGCCGGCCCGGGGCGCAAACCCGCGAAGAACAAGATCGCCTTGGCAGATCATCACATGAAACCCAGGCAGCATGGCTGGATCATTTTCTGACCAAACTGGTGGGACCATCAAGCTCTCAAAGACAGCCCGACTGAGCGGGTGACAGATCGCTCACGCGCCCGTACTCGAGGACAAGAATAATGGTCATGTTTGATATTCAAAATGAATACGACCCGCTACGCCATGTGATTCTGGGAACAGGCCTGGGTATGAAGCCCGAGGCCGATCCGAAACTTCAGGCAGGCCTGCCCAAAACCAGCTCCATATACAGCCAACCCGATCCCGCGGTGACCGAACGCGAATTTACTGGCGTACTTAAGGCCATGCAAAAACTCAACATCAAAGTAGAGCGGCCCAATCTGGTTGATTCACCACAGATTACCGATCAGACCTGCCCACGGGATATTGGTTTTGTGATTGACTCGTTGTACTTCAAGGCCAGAAGTCGTTTCGCCTCACGCAATAGTGAACACCAAGGCATCGATCATCTACTGGCAGGGTTTAAAAAGAATGCTCAGATCGAGATACCCGAAAAACTCTTTCTCGAGGGCGGCGACGTGGTACTGGCACCAGGGCGGGTTTTTGTCGGATTAGGCGCACGCTCAAGCCGTGAAGGCATCGATTGGCTGGTCGCAGTACTGCAAAAAAGAAATATCAGGCGTGAAATTATTATCGTTCCACACGATGTATTGCACCTTGATTGCTGCTGGAACGTGATCGATTCCAATCTTGCGCTATGGTGTGAGGAAGCCACCGACCCTTTTATGGATCTCAATGGTAAAACGCCCCCCATCGATTTGCAGACCATACCCGTCAACCGGGCTCAGCAGGCGGCACTCGCAACCAACGTCTTAGCGGTTGGGCCACGGCATGTGCTGGCACGTAATCACCCAATGTGTGAGCCAATTAACCGCACACTGGCAGATGATTTTGGGTTTTCAGTAAACCTCTTAAGCTTTGATTGCGTGCCATCGATCGGGGGTTCTTTTCGTTGTGCCACACTTCCACTTACAAGAGGATGACCACCAAGTTGGGGGCTAACGGCAAGATGGTCTTGGAAAGTAAGTGCGCGTTCGGTAGTCACAGCGCGGCTGATTTGGCCAGCGATCGACGGGGAGACCCAAAGGCTCAAGTCGGCAGGGAAAATTCCAGTATCGGTGGCCCATACTGCCAAATCAGCTTTGTCTGAGGTATATAGTCAGTACTCACATCGAAGATCTAACCTGTTTCCATGAAAAACGAAAACGACCCCCTACTGCAGTCCTTTAAGTTAAAGCACCTGACCCTGAAGAATCGGGTTATGTCGACCAGTCATGAGCCAGCCTACTCGGAGGATGGCCTGCCCAAAGAGCGTTACCAGCGCTACCACGAAGAAAAAGCCAAAGGTGGCATCGGCCTGACCATGTTTGGTGGCGGCACACTGGTGGCACCGGATACGCCTGCGGCTTATGGCAATCTTTATGCAGGTGATGATCAGATCGTGCCGCATTTTCGAGAACTCGCCAGGCGCGTACATGCCCATGGCGCCGCCACCATGTGTCAGATCACCCACCTGGGACGGCGAACTTCCAATTATGCAGGGAACTGGCTGCCGGTCATTGCGCCTTCAGCTGTGCGCGAACCCGCCCACCGGGCTTTTCCCAAGGCCATGGAAGATTGGGACATCAAAAGAATTGTCAGTGCCTACGGTGCTGCAGCGGCGCGTTGTCGTGAGGGTGACCTCGATGGCATCGAAGTCTTTGCAAACGGTCATCTGCTGGACAGCTTCTGGACACCCGCTGTCAATCGACGCACTGATGCCTACGGCGGATCCCTTGGGAACCGTATGCGCTTCTCCATAGAGGTGTTGGAAGAGATTCGCCGACAGGTTGGAGATGACTACATTGTGGGTATCCGGATGATGTTTGATGAAGCGCTCGATGGCGGCCTTCAGTTTGATGAAGGAATGCAGATTGGCGAGACACTGGCCAGCAGCGGCATGATTGATTTTTTCAATATCAACCGTGGCCACTGCGCGACCAGCGTCGGCCTTGCCAACCTGATTCCTAACATGGGCACCCCGCAGGCGCCACATCTTAAATTCGCCGGCGAAGTCC
>CAUZJT010000196.1:0-4436 GCA_963580215.1 Gammaproteobacteria bacterium | reverse complement strand
AACTGAAAGCGAAAGGCAAAGAACCTATCTTTACGGTCGCGCCGCCAGAGCGGGAAGAATGGTGTCGGCAGCTGGGTAACAAATTTGAGTTAGCAAAAACGGATAGTGCATCGGAGCTGGCGGCGTTGTTGGTGAGCGCCAGCGCGGTAGTGTGTAATGATTCTGGTGTCGGACACCTTGCTGGCGCGCTGGGCACTCCAGTGCTTTGCATCATCTCACGGCGCGATCTGTTCTATACCTGGCGGCCGGGCTGGGGCGAGGTGACGTTGGTATGGCCAGCGTTGCCAATACGCGCATTGCCGCAAGTATGGCCATATCTTGTCAGCGTGACTGCGGTGTTACGGCGTCTTGATGTGTTGCTGGAAAAAACAACAACCCCGAATCAGGAAGGATAGTTATGGGACCACTGAAAGGTTACCGTGTTGTTGAGATGGCGGGTCTTGGGCCTGTGCCATTTTGTGCCATGTTGTTATCGGATATGGGCGCAGATGTCGTACGCATTGACCGCGAGGGTGGCAGTAATCCACTGGGACTTAAGGTCGACGTTTTGAACCGTGGCCGGCGCTCGGTGGCGCTCAACCTTAAATCTTCGCAGGGCGTGGCGACCTGCCTGGATCTTGTTGCCAAGGCTGATACCCTGATCGAAGGTTACCGCCCCGGAGTCATGGAGCGTCTGGGTCTTGGCCCACAGGAATGCCAGGCGCGTAATCCACGCCTGGTGTATGGTCGCATGACTGGCTGGGGTCAGGAAGGTCCGCTGGCGGATGCCGCTGGGCACGATATCAACTACATTGCGCTAACTGGCGCCCTGTCCGCCATGGGCACCCGCGAGTCTGTGGTACCGCCGCTCAATCTGGTAGGAGATTTTGGCGGTGGGGCACTATATCTGGCGTTTGGAGTCGTTTGTGCCATGCTTGAGAGTAAATCGTCGGGTAAGGGGCAGGTGGTTGATGCTGCGATGGTCGATGGGGCCGCACACCTGATGGCCATGATGTATGGCCTGAAGCATAACGGGCAATGGATTGAGCATCGTTCATCTAATCTGCTGGATGGCGGCGCACATTTTTATGGTGCTTTTGAGTGCGCGGACGGCGAGTGGGTAGCGATCGGCTCCATTGAGCCACAGTTCTACAAACTGTTGCTGCAGGGTGTGGGCATTGACCCCGATTCCTCTGATGCTTCGCAGGAGCCGGCCAACTGGCCAAAGATGCGTGAGCGCTTGCGGGCAGTTTTTCGTACCCACCCCAGGGCGCATTGGTGTGCGCTTATGGAAGGTACGGATATCTGCTTTGCTCCGGTGCTCAGTATGAGCGAAGCCCCGGAGCACCCACACAATGTGGCCCGCAAAACTTTTGTTCGCGAGTTTGATGTTTTGCAGCCGGCACCCGCGCCACGGTTTGCACGTACTCCGGGTGCGATCGCCGGCCCACCGCCAGCGCCAGGTGAGCACACCGCCCAGGTGCTTAAGGAGTGGGGGGTTGAATAAGAGTGTCTGTGATACTGAGCATTAGGATAAGTCGGGAAATTTAAATTAACGCAACAGCACTCAGGGGTTGGCCATGGGCGAACTCCTGTAGCAGAACTAAAGGAGTTATTCATGGTCTCTTTCGAAGGTAAACGCGTCATCATCTCGGGCGGCAGTCGTGGTATCGGCCTGGCTATTGCCAAGCGCCTTGCCGCTGACGGTGCCAGTATCGCTATTTTGGCCAAGACCACCGAGCCACACCCAAAATTACCTGGGACGATCTACACCGCGGCCGAGGAGATCGAGCAGGCCGGCGGTAAGGCGTTGCCGATCGTCACCGATGTGCGCAACGAAGATGAGGTCAAGGCAGCGGTCAGCCAGGCTGTTGATGCCTTCGGGGGCTTGGATATCTGTATTAACAATGCCAGCGCCATCTCGCTGACCAAGACGGCCAAGACCGAGATGAAACGCTTTGATCTCATGTTTGCGGTTAATGTCCGTGCCACATTCATGTTATCCAAAGAGTGTTTGCCTCATCTGATCGAGGGAGACAACCCGCATATCCTCAGTATTTCACCTCCGCTGGATATGCAGACCAAGTGGTTTGCCCCCTCGGTGGCGTACACCATGTCCAAGTTCGGCATGAGCCAGTGTGTGCTGGGTATGGCCGGGGAGTTCAAGTCCAAGGGTATTGGTGTGAACGCTCTGTGGCCTCATTCAGTGATTGCCACTGCCGCCATAAGCAACGTGGTTGCCGGCAGTATCGCTTTTCCACATTGCCGCAAGCCAACGATTATGGCTGACGCCGCGGCTGTGATTCTCTCGAAAGATAGCCAGGAATTTACTGGCAATTTCTGTGTAGATGATGTGCTGTTGGCCGGTGAAGGTGTAACGGACTTCAGTGTTTACCGGGTGGACCCGAATAAAACGCTGTGGAGCGATTTCTTTGTACCTGATGACATCCCCGAGATCGAACCGGTGGTCATGGCAATGAACCCGGGGGCCTAGGCATGAAATCTTTGGCTGTAGCTTAGTGTCACTACTGATACGAAATGCCACCGTGGTCACGGTGGATTCACAGCGCCGCGTGATGGAAGATGGCGCGGTGTTCATTGAGGGTGACCGCATCGTTGATCTTGGTGCGACTGACATTCTTGCTGAAAAATACGCCGCTGCCGATACGGTAGTCGATGCCCGGGGCAAGGTGGTGCTACCCGGTTTTGTCAGTGCACACAACCACGTGGGGTATGCCGTCTTTCGTGGTCGGGCTGAAGATATCGGTTATGCACCCACCCATCGGTTGTATCTGCCGATGAGTGGCATCATTACCAATGACGAGCGCCAGGTCATCGGCGCACTGGCAGTGACAGAACTGCTGCGTGGCGGGGTGACTACGATTCTTGAGATGGAAGAAGACGCTGAACTTTTTGCGCCTTTTATTGAGACAAGCGGCATGCGTGCACTGATTGGCGTGATGGTGAATGATGTCAATCTTGAGGCCCTTGCACTAGGGCAGACCGTTTTTGATGAAACCATTCGCGACAGCCAGTTGCAACAGGCTCTAGGCCTGGCGAGCCGCTGGCATGGCCGTGCCGGTGGCCGGATCCAGGCAGTCATGGCAGCAACGGGCCTTTCGACATCCTCACCCGGACTGCTGAAGGGGTTACGAGCGGGTGCAGATGACATGAGTCTTCGCCTCTCTATTCATCTTGGCTTCGGCGAGCGGGATCTGGTGCAAAACATCCATGGCATGGCGCAATTCGATTACGCATTCGCTCACGGTATGCTGGGCCCCGATGTAGTCGCCGTACATTGCTTTGAGGTTGACGATGCTGAGATCGATACCCTCGCCCAATCCGGCACGCACCTTGCTCATTGCCCGCACATGAACCAGTTTCGTGGCGAAGTGGCGCCCATTCAGGCCATGCGGGCCAAAGGCATGCATGTAGGCCTGGGGATCGATAATTATTTTTCGGATTACTTTGAGGTATTGCGTTCGTGTCTTGCGAGCGCGCGTATTCATGCCCATGATCCACAAGTGTTGTCAGCACATGAGGCTCTGGAATTGGGCACGATCCACGCTGCCCGGGTTCTGGGATTGGATCATGAGATCGGCTCGTTGGAGGTGGGCAAGAAAGCCGACCTGCAGATGGTCGATATGCACCGCCTGGGCCTGACTCCCGTGAATGATCCGGTTACTACGTTGGTTTATCACGGCCATGCCAAAGATGTAGAGATGGTTATGGTCAACGGCGAGGTCGTGGTTATCGGGGGTACAGTGCAAACTGCTGACGAGGACGAGTTGCTTACCCGGGCGGGCGTGGCTGCGGATGCCGCGTGGCAGCGTTTTGCCCAGCGCTACGGAGATTTCGTCGCACCAGCACTGGCGTGATGTCTTATTCGGCTGGCTACTGATCAAGTCAATAGAATAAGAGTCGATTAATAAGCATATCGTGGCTGGCAACGCCTGATGGGTGTTCTGCGCCTTTTATTTCGAAGGGGCCTTACGGAAAAACTGAACCCGGTAAGTCGCGATGGGATGATTGTATCTGGGGCGAGTACGCTAGGTACCATTCAAGCTTTGATTGCCAAAGCCACTGATCAATCCACTTCTTTACCGATATAACGCGTTGGACATGGGCGGCGGCTAACGTTTATCTGGAATTCAACTGGCTGTTTCAATAGATACGTCAGTATCGAAATCCCCGGCAATGCCGTCTTTTTGAGTGTGCCAGTTGGGGTATTCGTGCTGAAAGGTTTCAAGCATTTGTGTAATCGGTGGCTCCGCATACTCCCCGCGCTCGTTCAGGTATTCCATGTGACGACGACCTTCAAGATCTAAAGGGTGGTAGATCGAGTCTTTTTGGCCATCAAAATCCAGTGGTCGCAGGCGAAACTTGTGACATAACTCAAGATTGAAAGCGGGGGTTGCTTTTACCCACCGACCATCCAGGTAAATCGATGTGTAGCC
>CAUZJT010000195.1:0-4453 GCA_963580215.1 Gammaproteobacteria bacterium | reverse complement strand
CCACGATACTCTGCTCACTTTGCCAGACTGCCTTGGCCGCCTGTAACTCGACATCGATTGGGTTAACCGGGGTTTTGGCGTCCCCGGGATGCCTTGGCGGCTCAAGGAGCGCTTGAAGTTGCTTCCAGATTCTGGCCATAACACCTATTTAATAACTAATACTGCCTTAAGATCAATGTGCATATTAAACTGTGGGATCCAGGGTTACCAGGCAGCAAGAGATGGGCCAAGATCTGCAAGAATACACAACACCTATTTGCGAATTTGACGTGGCCCGCGCGCTGCCCGGGAGGCGAGCGCAAGAGGCGTACCGTCGGGACGGCGTAGTCTGTTTGAGAAATGCCCATGACAAGGCCTGGTTATCACTTATCGAGGCAGGTATTGATGAGGCTTTGTCGGGTGGCAGTCAAGACATCGATATCGTCGATAAGGCGCAAGATGAGGGTCGCTTTTCTTTTTCAAGCCAGGCTTGGCAGCAGGTAGATTCTTTTCGTGAAGCCATATTTAATTCCCGCGCGCCCGATCTAGCCTGGGCATTGCTGGGGTCTGATGCACTAACCCTGCTCTATGATTTTCTATTGATCAAGGAGGCGCGTACTGCGAGTGCAGCCACACCATGGCACCAGGATCATGCCTACTACCCACTCCATGGAACGGGCGTGATTAATTGCTGGACGGCGCTGGATCGGATCCCAATGGAGACCACACTGCGGTTCTGGCGTGGGTCCCATGCCCAAGCATGTCTATACCAGGCTGCCGATTTTTCTGGTGACGCCGATTACCGCCATGGGCGAGATGACCGCCCGACGATCCCCGCTATTGATGATGATCCAACCACCGAGATACTTGGGTGTGAACTTGAGCCAGGCGATATGCTGGCCTGGGATTCGTATACCTTTCACAGTGCCCCGGGCAATTCCCGCAACACTCGGCGCGCAGCGTTTTCAATAAACTGGGTTGGAGATGGAATCACGTTTCACGATATCCCGTCGCTTTCAACCTATCGGGCGCCAGGCCTGGTTGAGGGTTCATCTATTGAGTGCGACAAGTTTCCTGTGGTGCGCCAACATAGGATCGTGGCAGATTAATAATCCCAGTCGAAGTCTAGAGCCGCAAGCATCGAAGCGGATCGATCGGGCCTGTAAGCATTGCCGCCCTGAATGAACCAAAAGGCAATTTTCAGGTCCGACAAATTTACTGATGAATCCAACAAAGCGCTATTTACAGACGCTACTGACCTATTACGAAGAGGAGGTTTCTGGCGAGGCCTATTTTGTGGGTCTGGCAGAGCATTTCACCGAGCATGAAACGTTAATGCTGTTGGCAAAAGTAGAACGCCATGCGGCGCAATCTGTTTTGCCATTACTTGACAAATATGCCCTTAGCCCGCGAGACCAATCGATTCTAAAAGCCGAGGGTGAGGAGGCGGTCCTTCAGCACCAGAATATGGGCTGGCTGCAATTTATGGCACATATCGTACAGCGGTACCCGGGCTACCTAGATGAATTCTTGGCCCTGCAGGCTATGGCGCCCAGGGAGGATCTTTTGGCGCTGAAGATACTAACAGACCACGAAGTGGCAGCGATCGATTTTGCCAGGCGGGAGATTGCTGGTGATCCGGATAGCCTGGATTCATTAAACCAATACCTGCTGCGTTAAAGACTTAAAAGACGCCGCTATTAGCCTCGATGAAACTTAATCACCTGAAGGCGGGCAATAATCTATTGCAACTGAAAATGAAGTTGAAGGTTTTGAGTAGATATTGGGATACTTAAGGCAGATAACCCGCAGGCACGACGCCAGGTTTTTATCATTTTCAACCAGATATAGATCGGCAATTTTCTGGATCACACAAAAAAACGGCAATCTCTTACTGCCCACACCACCTGTTAAAGCAGCGCTTGTGATCTACGAAGATTATTCTTTAAGTTCTTGCTGGCGCATCGGCATGGGCTGGATAGCATCCAACTTGAGTTTCTCTTCCCCTGGGCCGACAAAAAGGTAGCGGATCTTTCTTTTGCTGCCAGGAAAAAACAAGGTTGGTTCTGCAGTGACCGTAAGTATTTTCATTGTGCGATCAGGGAAAAGTGTTTTTGCATTGTTAATACAAAGAATGTCGTCTTCAACACAAATTACTGCGATCCCCTGTTCTGAGATTTCCTGGCTACTGATCCACGGACTCCATTGCTGGCTGAGGTGCTGCAGTACTGAGGGATGATCCGGTGAATGAAAAGCGATGCTGTCTGGGGCGCCGTGACCCCCGCCGACTATCCTTAAGGGCATCTGATAGGCGTCATGCCAGAGTTGGGTGATTACCCGACCTAGTTCCTTACCCGGAAACCGGTGCATCTGGTGATGGGTCGAGGCAAGCCCGGTGACGAGCAGCGTGGTAGGCAGCACAAGCGCCCAAATGAAGGCAGCCCGGATCATCTGGCGTGATGCCATGACGTGATTGCCTGCCGGCCATTGCAGCAAAAGGACGATACCGGCCAGGCTTAAGGTCGGGCCACCCCATCGACTGGAAATATCGATGCCAGCGGTAAAACCAACCACAGTGGTTCCGAGCAACGGAAACAAGAACATCCAGTAGATAAAGGAGCGCATTTCTCGACCCGGTAACTGCTGATCACCCGTATCGGCTGCATCGGGTCCGCCCTGTGCCGTCCGGTAGCGGATAAAGAGAAACACGGCCACAAGAGGGCAAAGATAGAGCAGTTGCGCGAGCAGGAAACGAATACTTCGCCAGCGGACTTTCAGATCGGCCGGCGCCAGGTAATCTCCAATGTGCGTCACAGTACCGACCTGGTGGGTGAAGACGTACCACAGATGCCAACCCAAAAGGGCGCAGAAAACAGCCAGAGACAGGTATGGTCCCGGTGTCTTTAAAGATGCGCGTCCTTGAGGAAAGATCAGCAGATAAAGCGCTATCGCGGGTAACATGGCAGCAGAGTAGTATTTGGTTAACATAGCCAGCGCAGCTGCTAGGCCCAATGCGATCCAGTAACGGGTGTGGCCACGTTGGATTGCGAAATAAGCCAGAAGGGTTGTGAGGGCCCACATTGGAATCAGCATGGAGCTGTGATTCAACCGCATGCCCAAAAAGCTGAAGTAGGGCAGGAACTCGAGCAGGCACACTGCTGCCAAGGCACTGCCGGGGGTCAGGTACTCGCGAGCGAGGCGCCAGACACAATAAAAGGCGGCCAGGAGATTGAGCTGGGTCAGCAGGTTGTAGGCCCAGTTATTGGTGCCCACCGTGTTCAGAAAGCCAGCGACAACCCAGGGCAGGAAGGGGGGGTGCAAGCGATAGGAGCCCATCCATTCCTGGCCCCAGGCAAAATGCATCATGCTGTCGGTGTCTAGCTCGTGTCGAGCCAAGCTTGGGACAACTGTCCAGAAAAGAACGTGAATCAGCGAAAATAGCCAGAATAGATGTTGGCAGCGGTGCGCGTTCAGGGCCATCGAGAGGTAAAACGTGTAATTGGGCAGCCAATGGTATCTCTGAACGCGCTTAAGCCCAAAGAAATTGATCTACGTAATTACAAATTACCCTATTAATCAGATCTCGCTTTTTGTATCGGGCAGTTCAAAAACTGAGGAATCTCGCGCCAAGCGACGGAACCGGTCGGCTTGAGGCTCGAAAACATGAAGTCCAGTAAGCCTTGGTAAGTCAGCGCCTGTTCAGTTGAATCTAACCCCAGCAACAAGTGACGGATCAGTTTTTTGAGTATTGGCAGCGGGTTGGAAACCCTTTCATCATGAAAAACAGGGTTTTATCAAGTAAATAGTCCAAAACAGCCCTATACCTTGGCGGCCCATTCGGCTAGAATCGCCACCCCGCGATATCGATTATTGGGGCACGATTGGCCGGGGGACGCCGAGCGAGCGGTCTATTTTCAGCCTGCAGGCCTTAATTAATGATGGAACGCCGATATTTTGAGGAAATTAACTGTTTACGCTTTTCGGAGGGGTTCCCGAGCGGTCAAAGGGGGCAGACTGTAAATCTGTTGGCTCAGCCTTCGGAGGTTCGAATCCTCCCCCCTCCACCAGGTGGCCGTAGGTGGGCATGGCGACAAGGACCGGGAATGAAGACCAGCATGATGGCGATCGCACGAACCCAATCAGGAAACGGATGCTTTTTGGGCGGGTGTAGTTCAATGGTAGAACCTCAGCCTTCCAAGCTGATGATGTGGGTTCGATCCCCATCACCCGCTCCAGCACTGGGCAGTGCCCACATAGCTCAGTCGGTAGAGCACTTCCTTGGTAAGGAAGAGGTCACCGGTTCAAATCCGGTTGTGGGCTCCATCACGGCGATAACGCCCGGATGGAAGTTAGAGTCGAGCAGCCAGTTAATCACGCACTGTTGAGGAAATCAGAAAGTGGCGAAAGAAAAATTCGAACGCAGCAAGCCGCACGTTAACGTCGGTACCATCGGTCACGTCGATCATGGTAAGAC
>CAUZJT010000194.1:0-4466 GCA_963580215.1 Gammaproteobacteria bacterium | reverse complement strand
AGGGCATAGCGTTCCCAATCACGGCCATGGGTTACAAAGTAGTGATCCATAGCGTCGAAGGATAGGGCGAGTGGACCGCTGTCACCATTGGGGCGTAATCTCATGTCAGTTCTAAAGACGATACCCGCGGCCGAGGGACTTTCCAAAATGGCGATCAGGATTTGTCCAACCTTAATAAAGAATTCGTGGTTACTGATGCTTTTGGTGCCATCAGTCTGGCCACTTTCCTGGTAGGCAAACACCAGATCCACATCCGAGGACAGGTTTAGTTCCTGTCCTCCGAGTTTGCCCAGAGCAAGAATGGTGAGCTGAACCGGTTCGCCGCTTTGCGCACCGATCGGTTCTCCGTATCGTTCGCGAACCTCGTTATGAGCGCAGGTCAATGCGCAATCAATGGCCGCATCCGCTAACTCTGACAAGGTGCGCAGTACCTCGCTCAGCGGCGCAAGCCCCGCCAAATCACGCCAGCCAATGCGAACGATCTCCTGTTGTCGCAACTGACGCAATGTAGATGCCACGTATTCGCGGTCACCCGAGATGCCTTCTATCTGGCGGCGCAGTTCGCCGGGTTGTGGCGATCTGGCAATGGTACCCGGCGAAGTCAGTTGCGTTAACAACTGGGGCTGGCTCGCCAGGGTGCGGGCAATGAAGTCACTGCCAGCCAGCACTTTGGGCAGTGAAGTCCAGCCTGGTTCAGGTGCTGTGACCCATTCGTTTTCGTCGTAAGGTTTGCCCAGACGAGAAAGATGAGCACTGACCAATGGGCGCAAGGCCGCTGGCAGCTCGTCAACCGCTGTTTGGATCAGTATGGGCGCGCGACCCATAGCTGCGTTGGCTGCACGGCTTTCATCGACAGGAGCTCTGGTATGGTCAGGAGGTTATACCCATCCGGAATGGATCGGTGGGGTCGAAGATAAGAGTCGCTTCAGCATTAATATGTGCAGAACCCGTGATATGGGGTATGACCCGGTTATTGTCCCATTCGCCACGTGCCTCAAAAACGCTACCCACAATGCTTTGCTGACGCCATGTCTCACCTGGCGCAAGGGTGCCGTCAGCCATCAGGCAGGCCAGTTTGGCACTGGTACCGGTGCCACATGGCGAGCGGTCATAGGCGCCCCCTGGGCAGAGTACAAAGCTACGGCTATCTGCCTGATCATCGGTGGGTCCAAACAGTTCAATGTGATCAATTTCACCGCCGTTCTCACCGCTAATGTTTTCATGTATCAACGCGCTACGGATTGACTCGGCGATTTCGGTTAGGCGCTTAATGTTATCAAAGTGCACTCTCTCGCCATGTTCCTTGACCAGAAAAAACCAGTTGCCACCCCAGGCAATATCGCCACGAATTGTGACGTCGCCGCCCAGGTTCAATACCACGTCAGCTCGGAAACGGTAACTGGGCACATTGGTCACGGTAACTCGATTGCCCTCGTGTAGGGTCGCGGTTACAGCGCCAACCGGCGTGTCGATCAAATGGGCCCCCGGGGTCAGTTTTCCCAGATAAGCCAGGGTCACAGCGAGACCGATGGTGCCATGGCCACACATATTTAACACCCCGACATTATTGAAAAAAATTACGCCTGTGACGGCTTCAGGGTGATCCGGTTGGCAAAGGAGACCGCCAACCAAGACATCACTTCCCCGCGGTTCGTTCACTACTGCTGCGCGGAAGGAATCGTATTGGTCTCGAAAGGCTTCGCGGCGCTGGGCAAGACTCCCTGTGCCAAGGTCCGGACCGCCATCGATTACGAGGCGAGTGGGTTCGCCACCGGTATGGGAGTCGATGACCCGGACCCGGTCAAATGATTCGATCACGCCAGCCGGCGAGGCTATCATTTCACTTAGCTCCATTGGTTTTCAGTCACAGTGCGGTATGCTCAAGGCTGAATGCGCGACTATAGCGTGCTTTGTACCGCCGGTGCGGGCGGCACGCTTTGGCTAAAACGATGACCGATCTTTTTGATTTTCACAAGCAAAAGCGCTGTTTTGCTGTAGTTGGCCATCCGGTCGCACACAGCAAATCGCCACAAATTCACGAGGATTTTGCGCGACAGTGTGGTGTATCGCTTTCCTATGAGGCCATTGCTCTGGATCCTGGCGCTTTTGAGCAGGGAGTTCGCAACATCTGCGCCGGTGGCATTGTTGGCGCCAACGTCACGGTGCCGTTCAAACAGGCGGCGTGGCGTCTGGCAGATAAACTGACTGATCGCGCCCAACTGGCACAGGCTGTTAATACCTTGTCTTTCTCTGCTGGCGATCTGATCCACGGAGACAACACGGATGGCGTGGGATTGATGCGTGATATTCAGAAAAACCTGGGGTTTTCGTGCGCAGGCGCTCGCGTGTTGGTGGTGGGCGCCGGGGGTGCTGCCCGAGGTATTTTTCAACCCTTACTTGATAGCGGCCCCGTTGAGCTCGTGATCGCCAACCGCACTTTGTCGCGGGCTCGGGAGTTGTTAGCAGCGTTCGCCTCGCCGATCGGTAGCACCGCCTGCAACTTAGAAGATTTATCATCGCACACCTTTGATTTGGTCATCAATGCTACCGCGGCGAGCCTGATAGGTGAGGTACCCGATCTGCCGAATGGGATTTTTGCGAACGGCGCGCTTGCCTATGATTTGGCTTATGCTGATCAGCCAACGCCTTTTATGCGCTGGGCCATGGATACCGGTGCAGTTCGTGCGGTCGACGGTTTGGGTATGCTGGTGGAGCAGGCTGCTGAATCCTTCTGGATCTGGCACCAGCATCGGCCACAGACCGCGCCGGTCATCAGCGCCCTGCGCTCAGGCAGCCGCTAAAGACCGTCTGCCGGTGGTGTTCAGTTCAGGTGGTGTGCCAACCAGTTACCCGCCGCAAGTTCGGTAATGGTAGCGAGGGCCTTTATGTGGTCAACGCGATCATTCAGACAGGCGATGTAGGAAAAATCTTGACCGCCGGCCTGGCGAAATATTTCAGCGTTGGTCAGTGCGATCTCCTCGAGCGTTTCCAGGCAGTCCACAGCAAAGCCCGGGCAGATAATATCAACGCTGGGTATGCCTGCCTTTGCTAACTGAGTCAAAGTCTGGTCGGTATAGGGCGTCAACCACGGTGTTCGGCCAAAGCGTGACTGGAATGACAGCACCCATTGATCAGGATTCAGTTTAAGGCGGTGTGACAGCGCTGTGGCCGTAGCCTCGCACTGGAGCCGGTAGGGATCCCCTTCGTCAGCATATCGTTGGGGCGTGCCATGAAAGGAAATCACCAGTTTTTCTGCTCGAGGGTGGCTCAACCAGTGCTCATGAACCGATGCGGTCAGGGCATCTAAATAGCCTTCGTCGAGGTGATAGTCTCGTACTAGGTGTAATGCTGGAAGGTTGCGCCACTTTCCAAGAGTTCTGGTAACCGCGTCATAAACTGAAGCGGTCGTGCTGCAGGAAAACTGTGGGTACAGTGGCAATACCACGATCCTTTCAACACCCGCTGCCGTCAGTTCATTCAGTGTGGCATGGATCGAGGGCTGGCCGTAGCGCATGGCCAGTGCGACCTTTACCGCATCACCATGGCGATGCCTGAGCAGCGCATCGAGTTCCTCGGCAATGCACCGCGATAACGCCATCAGAGGTGAGCCGCCGTCGCGCCATATTTTTTGGTAGGCAGCCGCACTGCGCTTAGGACGCAACCGTAAAATTACCCCATGCAGGAGTGGGCACCACAGCCAACGACTGAGCTCGATCACACGGTGGTCGTGCAAGAATTCGGCAAGGTAACGGCGAACCGCTGTTGTGGTCGGTGCATTGGGCGTACCCAGATTAACCAACAGTATACCGATACGCTCGGTAGCACCTGGAAGCAAGCCGCGCTGGTAACGCATCGGTGAGTCAGCCCGCCCCAGAGCGTTTACGACCGTACGCAATCATCCGCTGGATGGGAATCGCGGCCTGTGCTCGCACCGATTCGTCGAGCAATACCTCACCAGTTCCGTGACGTAACGCTTGTGCCAGGCGCGATAGATCATTCATTTTCATCCATGGGCAATGGGCGCAACTTTCGCAGGTGGCGCCTGCCCCCGCGGTAGGCGCTTCCAGAAAGCGCTTCCCGGGCGCACTTTGGCGCATTTTGTGCAAAATGCCCTCTTCTGTCGCCACAATAAAAAGTGTTGCTTCGAGGTCTTGGGCGGCCTGGATTAACTGACCGGTTGAGCCCACGACATCAGCTAGCGCGATCACCGATGGCGGCGATTCCGGGTGTACTAGCACTTTAGCGTCGGGGTATTGGGCCTTAAGGTTGACAAGTACCTCACCTTTGAATTCTTCATGCACGATACAACTGGCGTGCCATAGCAGCATGTCGGCGCCGGTCTGTTTCTGGATATAGTCACCCAGGTATTTGTCCGGCGCCCAGATCAGCTTTTCACCCTGTGTTGTCAGATCTCGGATCAACTCCAGCGCAATCGAGGAGGTAACTACCCAGTCAGCGCGCGCTTT
>CAUZJT010000193.1:0-4491 GCA_963580215.1 Gammaproteobacteria bacterium | reverse complement strand
CTCGCGATCAATGATCTTGGCCCAAGCTGGTTGACTGCTTGGGGAGGCTCGACATTAGTTGAGCTTGGCTTGCGGGCGATGATAGCGCCAAGTAATGGGCTCCATGCTATGGGTTTCGATTCTTCGGGTAATCTAGCTCAGAGGTGCTCTGGCCCGCGCCGAACCTTCGGTCGCAGCCTTTGGTAGGGAACGTCGTCTAACCGACAGTAGTTGGCCCCAGGCGCTTCGGCATGCAGGATACACTCAGCAATCGGCTCGAAGTCGTCTCGGAAATGAAACGTGCTCTTGAGCGCAATAATTTTCAGTTTCTCCAGTTCAATGCCAATATGAGTAAAAATAGCACGGTCAAGACATTGACAACGTGTGGAGCCGACAACGACACAAACATCTGCCGTATCGTCAACAATTTTGAGCAATGCAGTAGGGCCGATTTCTGCCCTAGCGCCTGCATACATGGCGCCACTAAACCTAAATTGACCATCGCTGAGCGCGAGTACTTTGAGCGTAGCGTGGTAGGGGTCTAGGCCAGGAAGTCCAGATTTTCCGCCAAGATCTACTGAAAAGATTCCGCCGACTCCAAGTGCGTGAGCCTTCGCAGCTGTTTCTGGGTCGTTAAGTAAGCCAAGCACCGCATTTTGTGCCTTGCAATCAACCAGCGTTTTTAGCAGTCCCGTCGTATCCGACGTTGCCCCGGCACCAGGGTTGTCTTGAACATCAGCAATGACAACGGGTCTTGCGCCACTGGTTGCCATGGCTTTGGAAACGACAGCGGTTGGCGACAGCAGCGCACTATCAAATAAATCCTCACTTGCATTAATGGCTTCAATTAATCGGTCTGCCTCATGATCTGCGTCTGCCTGAGTGGGGCCATAGGCAACAACTGCAGGGCCAGCATCAAAGATATCTGCCGGAGGAAACCCCATGGCGATATCAGAAACGACCGTGTTAGCGCTATTTTCGATAGATAACAGACTATAGAGTTCTCGGCACGGTGTAGCGCCGGTGTACTGTGCTGATAGTGGCACCAGGAACGGCGCTTGGCGTATGGCGCTATAAAGGGTTTCACCGGATAGATGTCGGCGCAACATGGCATACGCCCGTGTCCCGGTATCAGCCATGTCGATGTGTGGATATGTGCGAAAAATAGAAAGCGAAGAGGTAAGCTGAACCATACGGCTCGTGAGATTGGCATGAAGGTCAAGGCTGACAGCGATGGGTAACTGGTTTCCTACAATCGCCCGGATACGGGATAACAACTCACCCTCGCCGTCCTCATAAGATTCAGCAACCATCGCACCGTGAAGATCAAGATAGATGCCATCCAACTGACCTACTCTGGTGATGCCGTCGAGAATCATCTGGGAGATTTTCTCGAAAGCATGATCGGTTACATAAGATGACGGTTCAGCAGAGGCCCAAACCACAGGCAATAACGCAATGTCGCCGGCCTGTCGGGCAGCCTCCACGAATCCGGCCAAAGGCAGATTGATACCGACGGTATCTGAAATTACATTATGTCCCTGTAACAGGCCAGGCCAACCGCCTGCTTCTTGAAAATCCTTAAATTTGGCCTTGGTCGCGCCGAAAGTATTGGTTTCGTGTTGAAAGCCAGCAATCAGATTTTTTGCATGCGGTTACCCAGTTATACCCGGACAATCGAGTCAAGTGAATCAAAATGTTAATAAAACAGATCGTATGAAATAGAGTTAAGGACAATACCCGGTGGCAAAAGACCGCCAGTGGCTTGCGTTATAGCGTCAAGGCCGCCCTTGATGGGCTAGCGGGCCTGGTCGATGGCCCCGCCGCCAAGAACGCGCTCGTTATCGTAAAGTACCAGTGACTGCCCGGGCGTCGGGGCACGTTGCAGATTATCGAACACCACCTCGATACGATCCGGAGTGTCTGATTGCACAGTGCAGGGCTGATCGGTCTGGCGGTAGCGAGTCTTGGCCTGACAGCGCAATGGCCAGTTCTTTGGGGCGCCGTTAATCCAGTGCATTTCGTGCACTGCAACCGATTGCCTCATCAGCGCCGGGTGATCATGTCCCTGAATTACTGTCAGAACGTTGTGCTCCATATCTTTGCCGGCGACATACCAGGGCTCACCGGGCCCGCCGATGTCCAGGCCCTGGCGCTGTCCCAGGGTATAAAACCAAAGACCCTGGTGCTCACCAACGATCTCACCTTCAAGGTTCTGGATTCTGCCGGGTGTCACCGGCAGGTAGCGGGCGAGAAACTCACTAAAGCGTCTTTCTCCTATGAAACAAATACCGGTACTGTCTTTTCGCTCGGCATTTGGCAACCCAAGGGCGGTCGCTTCTTCTCGGACATCGGTTTTTTTCAACTCCCCCAGGGGGAACAAAGTTGGGGCGAGGGCGCTTTGGCCTAACGCATGCAGAAAGTATGACTGATCCTTGGAAAGATCCCTGGCTTTGTTCAGAAAAAATGTGCTAGAGGACTCTTGGATACGCGCGTAGTGTCCCGTTGCGATCTTGTCGCTACCCAGATGCTGAGCGTAGGACAGAAATTCCTTGAATTTGATTTCCCGGTTGCACAATACGTCCGGGTTAGGTGTGCGCCCAGCTCGGTATTCGCGCAAAAAAATGGCAAAGACCCGCTCCCAGTATTCATGCGAGAAATTAACGGTCCGAAGGGGTATATCCAGTGCATCACTGACTTGAGTTGCCATGGCAAGGTCTTCGCGTGCCGCGCAGTACGCCTCGTCATCGTCCTCTTCCCAGTTCTTCATGAAAAGAGCCGTGACATTCCAGCCATCCCGTTTAAGGTGTGAAGCCGCTATCCCGGAATCTACACCCCCGGATAGCCCGACCACGACAGAACCCTTGGTATTTGTCACTTTGGCTGGTAAAGCATCCGCCGCCGCGATGGCTCAGTCTGCTCCGCTAAAAAGCATGATGCGCGCTTCTGAGAGATCTTCCCACTCGGCGCTGCGGGCGATATAAGGAAGCATGCCGTTATCTTGGAACCAACTGTCTATGACAAAACGCTCGCCGGTGGCGACCTCCTGCAGTTGGCCAGCCCAGTGCGCATCGAAGCTGCCACTGCGATAAGCGCGATCCATCACATGGTGCCAGCGCAGGTGACCCTGCGATTCAAACAGATGCATATAAGTAGTGACGTTGAGTGACTCATCAATACAGTCAAGCTGGCCGGGAAAGTTAGGATTTTTTTCCAGGTTCAAGCCTTTGTCGCGATGAGTCGGGGTGTGGTGGCCCACAACAACCTCCATCCAGCCAATCGCCCGGCGTAGCTGTTCACGTTCGCCAGCCGCGCTGGTAGCACCAGGATAGAACCAGCCAATGATACTGTGCCATTCAGTCTGAGAAAGCGTTACCGTTTGACGGGTTTTACAACTAAAGTTGTAGCAGATCTCAATTTCCTGCGCGCTGGCCTCGCCAGCGAGTACCAATGCACAAAGGGTCAGCAGGATTTGAAAAGAGCGCCGTGTTAAAAGAAGGTAAGGTCGCATGAAACGCTAAGGATGAAGTGGCTGACCTAGAAATTATAAACCAGTGCTGTCTGGAAAATTTGAGGTTACCGGTTGTGGCAATGGGCGTCAGCCATCAATTGTGCTGTCGAGATGACCGGAAAATCCCGGTGCCATCATATCGAGGAACTGGCGTGCTGGTGGCGAAAGGTATTTACGCTTTCGCAGCACTACGCCGTAACTGCGATTTGGAAAGAAACGGTCGAGGGGTATCTGGGCAACTTTTTCATCACCTTCGAGGCAGATGGCGGTGACGATAGAGATGCCCAGGCCTAACTCGACATACTTCTTGATGACTTCCCATCCGCCAGCTTCGAGCGTAACCGAATAATCGACTTGGTGCTGAGCGAAAATCATTTCAACCAGTCGCCAGGTTGCCAGGTGGCGCGGGGGTAGAATCAGACCGTGGGGGCCAATGTCTTGCAGTTTGATGCTGGCAGCACGCTTGCCTGCGAGGGGGTGATCCAGTGGCGTGATCAGCATAGTTTTGAAATCGAAAATTGGCCGGTAACTGATATCCTCGGGAACCTCGAGCATGGACCCGACAGCAAAGTCCGCCTCGTCGGCACGGAGCATCGTCATGCCATCACGGCCAGTTACGTTATGCAATTTGATTCGCACTCCAGGATAGGCGTTGGCAAAACGTTTGATCGGCTCTGGTAACAGGTAAAGAATAGTGGACTCACCCGCCGCAATATTGATCTCACCAGAATTGAGGTTCCCTAATTCGCTGGCAAAGGAATCGGCAATACCGTCGATACCCTGTACCAGCGGCTGGGCCAGCTCGAGCAGGGCTTCTCCCTGGGATGTCAGGCGGATTCTCGGCCCGCGACGCTCGAAAAGCTCCACGTCGAGCTCACGCTCAAGAGCTTGAACCTGTAAAGATACTGAAGGTTGACTTAAAAATAGTTGCTCGGCGGCCCGAGAGATGCTGCCCAGCCGAGCCGAATAGCAAAAAGCGCGTAGCTGCTTGAGACGATTCT
>CAUZJT010000192.1:0-4493 GCA_963580215.1 Gammaproteobacteria bacterium | reverse complement strand
GGGGATTCTTGTCAACTTTACCGAACCTGGCATTGGTTTCATATGAGCAAGTCCAACGTTCCTTTAATCAGCCATTTGAGCTGTAAAGTTGAATCGAAGTATTTAAGAAGCTCAAGAACCGGATGAAAAAATTCTCAATATTTTCTTTAGCCCGAAATGCATTTACAGGGCATAAGAATTGGGAAAAGATGTGGCGAAGCCCCGACCCGAAGCAAGAGTACGATGTCGTTATTATCGGTGGCGGTGGTCATGGCCTGGGCGCTGCCCATTTTTTAGCGAGAGACCATAACATAACAAAAGTAGCTGTTCTTGAGAAAGGTTGGTTAGGAGGCGGTAACACAGGACGCAACACGATGACAGTGCGTTCTAATTTCCTGCGCGAAGATAGCGTTCCTTTCCACGAAATGTCACTCGACCTCTACCACGAACTAAGCCGTGAGTTGAATTATAACCTCATGGTTAGTAAACGCGGAATGATCACACTTATCCAAAGCTCCGCAGCGAATCGTGTCGCGATGCAGATGGCCAATACGATGCACATTTACGGGGCGGAATATCGGATGCTGTCGCTGGATGAAATTAAACGAAGAATACCTGCGTTTGATCCATCGCCAAATATGCGTTTACCGATCCGGGGCGGCGTCTATCAACCCAGAGCATCGATGGTGAGACATGATGCGGTTGCGTGGGGCTTTGCTCGCGCGGCTGATGCCCGTGGCGTTGATATTATTCAAAATTGTGAGGTTACTGGTATTCGAAAGGAGCACGGTGCCGTAATTGGAGTAGAAACAACAAAGGGTTTTATTCGCACTAAAAAAATAGGCATGGCTGTTGCTGGCCACGGGAGCGTGGTTGCGTCGATGGTCGATCAGAGATTGCCCATAGTTACTCAACCTTTGCAGGCGTGGGTATCTGAACCAATAAAACCAATCTTGAACGAGATTGTGGTGATCAGAAGTTACCATGGAACCTATTTCATGCAGTCAGACAAGGGCGAGATTGTCGTCGGCCAGGGTTGCGATCCGTATCCATCATACGCCCAGCGCGGAACCTTCTCCATCGTTGAAGACGCAACTACCTCTTTGCTTGAAGTTTTTCCCACATTTGGAAGGTTAAAGTTGTTGCGTCATTGGGCAGGAATGCTCGACATACCCTACGATGGCAGCCCCATCATATCGAAGACCGATACCAAAGGTTTTTATATTGATGTCGCCGGTTCAGGTGGCTTCAAGACGATTCCAGCAGCTGCCAAGACTTTTGCGCACCTGATAGCAAATGATTCACCGCATCCGCTAGCTGAAAAACTTGGGCTTCATCGCTTTGCTTCTGGCCGTCTGCTTCAGGAAGGGGGCGTCTCATCCAACCGATGAGTGGATTCGCAAGATGCTAGAGATACCCTGCCCATGGTGTGGCCCTCGCAATGAGAATGAGTTTGTCTGCGGGGGTGAAGCCGAACGAAAAAGACCTCACGACCCAGGACTGGTGAGCGACGATAACTGGACAGATTATCTTTACAACAGTACTAATTCCAAAGGAAAGGTTCGGGAATGGTGGTGGCACGTCAGCGGCTGCACCAAGTGGTTCCAGATCGCTAGAGATACCGTAACGCATAAGATCTATCCCATCAAGGAAGACACGGCATGACTCGGCTTGCGCAGGGAGGCATCGTCGACCGCAGTCGACCTTTATGCTTCAGATTCAATGGTAAAATCTATCAAGGGTTTGCTGGAGATACCCTCGCTTCCGCCCTAATTGCTAACAATGTTCGGATTGTTGCCCGCAGTTTCAAGTATCACCGGCCCCGCGGCATCTTGACCTGTGGCTCTGAAGAACCAAACGCTTTGGTCCAACTCGTCAGCGATGGTGACCAACCTAATCTTAGAGCGACCCAGATAGAGTTGACCGAAGGTCTCAAGGCCCAAAGTGTGAATTGTTGGCCAAGTGCTAATTTTGATCTCGCTGCCATCAATAATGTCTTGTCACCCCTGTTTCCAGCGGGGTTCTATTACAAGACGTTTATGGCCCGACCATGGGATTTTTACAGTAGATTTATTCGACGCGTGGCGGGCCTGGGAACCCTACCAAAAGAGAAAGATCTGGGTCATTACGAGCGGGTCTTTGACTATGTTGATGTTCTGATTATTGGCGCTGGCCCTGCCGGATTGAGTGCGGCGACGGTGTTAGCACCGTCAGGGTTGAAAATCATGATCATTGACGCCAACCCAAAGGCCGGTGGCCATCTTCTTTTTGAGTCGACCACGGTTGATGGCAAATCCGGGTCACAGTGGGCGACAGACGTTACTGAAGAACTCAATCACCGGGAAAACATTGCCTGGCTGAGAAGTAGTACCGCTACCGGCTACTATGACCACAACCTTGTTATTGTCGCTGAGCATGAACCAGAAGAATCCTGGGTGCGGGAGCGACTTTGGCATATCCGAGCTAGCAGAGTCTTGATTGCAACTGGTGCAGTAGAGCGGCCTTTAATTTTTTCGAATAATGATAAACCCGGTATTATGTTATGTGCGGCAGTCGCGCGCTATATCACACGCTACGCCGTCGTGCCTGGCCAGCGCGCAGTCATTTATACCAACAACTCCACTGTATACGCTCATATAGCCACTCTCAGCGAAGCGGGTGTAAAAATTGAGCAAATCGTAGATACCCGACCCAAGATAAGTGAGCAAGAAGAAGACCTTGCAAAGGCGCATTCGGTCCCGGTGTTGCTTGGTTCGCAGATTCTTGATGTGAAAGGGTGGCGCGCTGTCTCCTCGGTCTCTATCGCAACACCTAGTGGTGTGATAAATGTCTCCTGTGATCTGGTTTGTCATTCTGGGGGCTGGAATCCCTTAGTGCACCTGCATTCCCATGCTGGTGGAAAACCTATATTTGATGAAGCAACAGCCACTTTTGTGCCGGGGGAGTCGGCACAGGATGAAAACTGTATCGGTGGCGCAAAGGGTATCTTTTCTATTTCCCAGTCGATAAATGATGCAACTGATGTCGCGCAGACTATTGTTCGTGATCTTAGTGGACAATTTGCCCAACCAACAGACAATGCTGTCGCGTCAGGTGAGATAGCTTTCGACATTGACGTTATCTGGCCGAATAACGAATTGCCTGGCAAGGCATTTGTTGATTTTCAGAACGATGTAACAACAGCGGATATTGCGTTGGCGGTGCGTGAAAATTTCCAATCTATCGAGCATGTCAAACGATATACAACAGCAGGTATGGCAGTGGACCAGGGAAAGATTGGCAACCCGAATGTGATCGGACTGGTTTCTAGAGAATTAGGAAAAGATCAAAAAAATATCGGTACAACCACGTTCCGGCCACCCTTTGCGCCTATCAGTTTTGGCGTTATAGGGGGGAGTGAGCGTGGCCAGCTAATTATTCCATCAAGAACCACTCCGATCACACAATGGCATATAAAACATGGCGCAGCCATGGACGAAGCCGGAGGTAACTTTCGCCGTCCTTTTTATTTCCCCATGGCTGGCGAGACTATGAGCGAAGCAGTTATTCGTGAAGCGCTCGCAACTCGTAACGACTGTGCCATCTACGATGGCACCCCTTTAGGCACATTTGAACTGCATGGTACCGATGTTCCAGAACTGCTGAATCGAATTTACACTAATCGTTTTGATGATCTCAGAATGGGGCAAGGCCGGTTTGGCCTTATGCTTCGTGAGGACGGCCGGCTTATGGATGATGGTGTAACGTTCCGTATAAACAATAACCAATATCTAATGTCTTGCGGTACTGGTGCAGCAGCAACTGTTTATGCCCATATCGACCGTTTGTTGCAAACAGAATGGTCAGATCTCAAGGTTTATCTAGTTAACGTGTCTGCTGGCTGGGCGACGATTTGTATCTGCGGACCACTCGCTCGTACTGTGCTGCAGCAGGTGGACACCGACCTAGCGTTTGATGAAGATTTTAAATTTCTAGATATATGCGAAGGTCAACTCGCTGGGGTACCGGTTCGCGTGGCTCGGGTGAGTTATACCGGTGAGTTAAGTTTTGAGATCAATGTGGCAAGACGACACGCGCTGAACATCTGGACCACGCTCTTGACAGCAGGTCGAGACTACGGCATCACACCTATAGGCTCTGAAACAAGTGGCGTGCTGCGGATAGAAAAAGGCTTTGTTTCTCCAGCGATTGAAGGTGACAACATTACCAATCCTTTTGATGCTGGAATGGGCTGGGTTGTCGATATGGGTAAGTCTGACTTTATCGGCAAACGGAGTCTTGAGCGCGATCTCAAGTTTGGCGGACAACGCCAACAAGTGGTTGGCCTACTGCCAGAAGATAATGAGGCGCTAGTGGCCGACGGATCGGCTTTATTGCCCGAGAACAATCAGGGAGATCGATCAGGTTTTCAGGGGCATGTCACCGCAGCATGCTTCAGTCCTACCTTAGGCCGTGCAATCGCGTTGGCGCTGCTAAAGGATGGTCGGGAGCGATACGGAGAGCGAGTGCTCATC
>CAUZJT010000191.1:0-4555 GCA_963580215.1 Gammaproteobacteria bacterium | reverse complement strand
AATAATGTTCAATACAGAACAGTGGTCTATCCATACCCGGAGATGACACCTCAAGGGTATATTCCCCGGCAATTGGATCTTCGACATCCATTAACGCACTTACCTGCCGACTGACTTTTTCGCAATCTTCGATCGTGACGCCTTCTTCACGTTCGATATAAATCCTCAGCAGTGAATACTTCCCCTGCTGAAGCAGTTCGACTCCCCACAGATCCAAACCTAACGCTTGAATCGTGGTATCGATCAATTCTGTTATCAGAGTTACGCTACTGCTCACAACACTTTTTACTCAGCATCTGGAACGTATCCCCTAGATACAAAAAATGGGCCAAAGGCCCACTCTAAGATCTTCTTAGCCGGCTCAATCTGAGCAAGCGAGAAGCTTGGTGTTTGGTAGTCCAATCAGGACCGCCATACTGCAAATATTGGTAGCGGGGGCAGGATTTGAACCTACGACCTTCGGGTTATGAGCCCGACGAGCTGCCAGACTGCTCCACCCCGCAACAAATCTAAACTTCGACTTCTGGCTGGCTCCGATCTGACTCAGATCAGAACCATCATCACTACTATTTACCAGCCCAGCGACCTGTGTTCTTATTAATCGGGTTATCCCCGCAACAAATCTTAAACTTTGCTTTGGTTAGAATGATAAATCACTTTTCCAACAAACCCTTGTTTTATAAGAAATTTCTCTACGACAGCAAAGCCACGAGCCTATTCCACAAGGGGAGCGAATTATAAGGACTAGTTGGGACTAAGGTCAAGGTTTTACGCGGCTTTCGCGGGAATTGAGCAATTCCCGCGGGCAAGGGTCAAAAACGGCTTGAGGAACCGATTTTGAAAGCTTGATGCCGATGGCCGGACTTGTACAACCTTCAATCTAGCACGACTGATGTCTTTTCCACCCTTGAAGTATAAGATAGATTGATGGCGCTGCATTTTATGGGCCGACAATCATAACCATATTAATAGTCTATGGGCATGTGCTACGGTATTAGAAACGAGAATAAAAACAAAAGAGCAGATCATGACAATAGAATCAGCAGCAAATTTGACCCCTATTCAAAAACTCGGAGAAGCAATCGCGGACCGAGTGGAACGATGGATGCCGAATCCGTTCGTCTTCGCCATTCTCTTAACCTACACAGCTGCGCTCGCAGCATTCATTTTGGAAGGGGCTGGGCCCCAGACCATCGCGATCGCATGGTACGACGGCTTTTGGGGGCTGCTGCAGTTCGCAATGCAGATGGTGCTGATTCTCGTCACCGCGACAGTGGTGGCTCACCATCCCTACGTCAAGGCCTTCATCTACCGTTTAGTGAGTATGCCAAAAAACGGTAAGCAGGCAGTCGTCCTAGTGGGATTGGTAAGCATGCTCACCGGCTGGATCTCCTGGGGGCTGGGACTAATAGTAGGAGCGATCGTCGCTCGGGAAATGGGAGTCATGGCCAAACGAACAGGTGTGGTCGTGCACTACCCTCTGCTAGCCGTCGCCGGCTACATGGGAATGAGTCTGACCTGGGGCTGGGGCTTGTCCAGTTCCGCCGGTCTTCTGCAAGCTACTCCGGGAAATATCTTCATGGAGACGGGGATCGTCGACCGCCTCGTTGAATCGACAGAATGGGTATTCCACCCCTACCCCCTCATGCTGACTGGGATGGCGCTCGTCTACGCCTCAGTGATGCTGTGGCTGCTCACTCCCCCCAACCAAAACTCCAAAGGGATAGAGCAATACGTCGACCTCTCCATGGAAGAGGCCCCTGAGGAAGCAGCTACGGAAGAAACGGAAGAGAAGTCGCTCGCTGCCCGCACTTTTGCCGACAGGGTCGACAACAGCCGAATACTGGGAGGCATCATCGCCCTCACCGGGGTCATTCTTACTCTCAAGGCTTTCTATACCGATGGGCTTGGAGCGCTGAACCTAAACGTTTTCAACTTCGGTTTCCTGACGATCGGAATGCTCCTATTCTTGAGTCCTTCCCACTACCAAGCGGAATTCAATCGGGCGGTACAAGGATCTGCGGGAGTGATCCTCCAGTTTCCTTTCTATGCAGGGATCATCGGGATAATGACGGGAACCGGCCTCGTAGACACTTTGACTGCGGCTCTTCTCTCCATTGCAACCCCTGAGAACTTTCCTGTGGTGGCGTGGATGACAGCAGGGGTGTTGAACCTCTTCGTTCCTTCTGCCGGAGGGGAATGGGCCATCATTGGCGGCCCCATACTCATGGCAGCGCAGGAGCTGGGCATACCGCTGGGTCAGGCCATCGTGGCATACTCCGTGGGCGATGCGCATACGAATCTGTTGAATCCCTTTTGGGCCATTCCTCTCTTGGCCATTACCGGGCTCCGAGCCAGGGTGATGTTCGGATACGCTATCACTATGATGATCCTCCTCGTTCCGTTTATCTGGCTCGCCCTTTACTTCCTTCCCTACTAACACGAAGGCCCAACCGCGCAATCTCTCTTCATGAGTTTTGCGCGGTCCACGGCCGCAGTGCTGTTGCTCAACTACATAAAGCTCGCATGCAGTCAGCCTTGCGGATGCTTTGATCCAGTAGGAATAGTACTTTTCATAACAAGCCGCCTGTGTGTCAGCTGGTTTCAGGGCGGGACAAATTTTCAGTAAAGCACAAGGCAAAAAAAAAGCTGGGCTACAAAGCTCAGCTTTTTTGTTCAGGAAGATTGTACACCTTCCACGTTATTTGGCTGCCTGTCGCGCATGTTACGCGCGACTTCAGCCCTCGCCCTAGCTATCAGAAGCGTAAACGGACAGAAGCAACTGCTGACCGCTCCGCAATAAACCAGGATTTTCCAGCTCGAGTGCCCCCGCTATCCATGACATAGCTGAGGTTGGACTCAGTATCCATTAAATTGTTGGCCTGTAGCGAGAAGGTCACGTTCTCGTTTATATTATAGATCAAAGACGCATCCAAAACCGCGGCGTCGTCTTGCCATACCGGAAGGTTGGTGATCCCATCGCGGTAGCTCACCAAGTACTCGGAACGCCAGTTGTAAGCGAGCCTGGCCTGCCAGTCGTACTTCTGGTACATCAGCACCAAGTTGGCAGTGTGCTCAGATTGACCTACTAGGGGTAAGCTACCGATGTCGACTACGTCAACATAGTTATAAGTAGATGTATCCATCGACGAGCCGTCGACGGTTGGCGGCACACCGCTCGCCTTAACATGGGTATAGTTGGCCTGCATTCCGAGACCATTCCAGAAACCAGGTAGATTGTCGAAGAACTGCGTATAAGCCAGTTCGTAGCCGTACATTTTACCTTCCTCACCATTAACCTGGGATTCCACTAATACCGACTGCATCTGACCGGTGGACCCATTAGTAATATCTTGAGGATTGGAACCATAGATGAAAAAATTGCTCAGGTCCTTGTAAAACAATCCGCCTGTCAACGAGCTGGAGTCGGCGAAGTACCACTCCAGCGAGGCATCCCACTGTACAGATTCCATCGGCTCTAAGAATGGATTGCCACCGGCACCTTCCCAGCGAATTACTGAGGCGCTTTGCGGCGCAGTTTCCCAGCGTGCGGCATTTGCCTTATCGGCGGGTATGCCTTGCACTACGTCAACCTCTGCACTGGTATTGATTTTATTCTGTATACGGCCCATGGTTGGCTGAGCCATTGCCTTACTGACAGCAAAACGGCCTAGCAATCTTTCGCTCAACTCAACTTTAAAATTTAAGCTAGGCAGCCAATCAGTGTACTTGCTGCTGGCGCTCTGAGACATGGAGCTCTCTGTGGCGAAAGCACGTTCTGCGTCACTGAGGAACCAGAAAGCTGATCTGGCCCACAGATTATCGTTGGAATTGTAGAAATCATCCAGCTGAGCGTAGTTGCCCGCATCTACTTGGCCCTGTGCATAGGCCAATACACCAGGGCCGTTCAACGGCGCGGTCTGGCCAGCAGGGAGCTGGTAGCCGGCATTCGCATCAAAGAACTGATCGAGACCAGGAGAGCGGACGAAACCAGTGGCCTTACGGTCTAGCTCGACGTAGCGCAAACCGAAATTACCGGCCACGCGGAAGGGCAGGTCGTTAAGCTCCCAGTCCAGACGCACATAGGCAGCTGTATTGGTTTCAATAGTACTGCTTATCCCATCCTCGAGGAACATGCCGAACTGGCTATCAACACCCTCGCGGCAGCGGTTTCCTCCATCCCAAGTGCCAGCCGGCGACCTTTGAACAAAGGCTGGATCGCCAATGCAGATGGGGCTGTCAAGCATCCTTTGAACGTAATCTTGACTAAAGCCCAGCAAACTATTACCTCCGGCGATATTCAGCACATCTCCGCGATGGAATTCGGACCAGCTAGTCGCCTCGAACATATTGTACGCCGCACCTTGTTCAGCCACATGGTCCATGTAAAGAGTGCCGGTGGCCCACTCCGGTGCGATAGCGCCCCATCTAACTGGGGCATCGCGAAGCAGCTGTTCACGTTCGACCCGACGGGCACCAAACTTGATATTGGTAAGCCAGGAAGAATCGTTCACGACGTAGTCTGCATCAATCCGAAACGCGTCGGACTCACCCT
>CAUZJT010000190.1:0-4559 GCA_963580215.1 Gammaproteobacteria bacterium | reverse complement strand
GCTCTAGGTCTACAATATTAATACTTGCAAAAGTTTCAATACGAATGTTATGTATATTACATCATGTTATGTATGTTACATAAAGTGCAAAAATCCAGATCGGAATGGTGCACACGAAGGTTATTGACGCTATCGCAGTTCGGGATGGACCAACAGCGCGTGCCGCTATGACCGAGCATCTAATGACTTTGCGGGATAACCTTATCTTGGCCATGCAGGATGAATCCGGATGACCCCAGATGGGACGACACTTCTGGACGTTGACCAACTGTCGATCCGCATTTCTGGCTCTACAGGCAATCTGGTTGACGCTGTTTCGTTCGCGCTGGACCTTGGCGAAACCCTTTGCATCGTCGGTGAAAGCGGCTGCGGTAAAAGTTTGACGGCTTTGGCCCTCATGGGGCTATTGACGACGCCGCCACTCTCCCTTGCTGGTGGAACTGCAATGTTTCGCTCCAAAGACCTGCTTTCCCTGCTGCCGAAACAACTGCGCCTGATCAGTGGCGACGAGATTGCAATGATTTTCCAGGAACCGATGACCTCGTTGAATCCGGGCCTGACTATCGGCGCGCAGATTATCGAGACAGTGCGCCGTCACAAAGGTTTGAGTGCAGCAGACGCACGGGCCCGTGCTCTCGAGATGCTGGAGCGGGTGCGTATTCCTGCACCCGAAATGCGGCTGGATGAGTATCCATATCAGCTGTCGGGCGGGATGCGTCAACGAGCGATGATCGCGATGGCGCTTGCCAACGACCCAGCGCTACTGATCGCGGATGAACCTACTACGGCTTTGGACGTTACCATCCAGGCACAAATCCTTGATCTGATGCGCGATCTTCAGGCGGAAACAGGGACAGCTCTCATCCTTATCACCCATGATCTTGGTGTGGTCGCAGAGATGGCCGATCAAGTGGCCGTTATGTATGCAGGCCGAGTCGTTGAAATCGGCCCAATGGCACAAATATTCGATAACCCGCAGCACCCGTATACAATTGGGCTGATGAGTTCGATGCCTTCATTCGGTGGACGCGGCCAACGACTGGTGACAATCCCAGGTGTGGTGCCGTCCGCTGTCGATTTACCTTCTGGCTGCCGGTTCGCGTCGCGTTGCCCGTTTGCAGATGCAGCCTGTGCCAAGGCACCGCCTTTACGGGATCACGGAAACTCTCAACGGGTGGCCTGCTGGAAGGCACCCCTAGAAAACAATGTGTTTTCAAATTCCGCTATGGCGGTATCGGCATGACCGAGAGCGAGATCATCCTTGAAACAGTCTCGCTACGACGAGAGTTTGTAACCGACAGCCCATTTTTTGGTGCGCCGACTTTGGTGCACGCGGTCGACGGGGTCAATTTGCAGATCCGGCGCGGTGAAACCTTTGCCATTGTTGGAGAGTCTGGCTGCGGAAAATCCACATTGGCACGGTTGCTGGTGCGGTTGATTGATCCTTCTGCGGGCTCTGTAATTTATAAAGGCCAAGATATTTCCCGAACAGGTTCGGCAGACCTGCGCGCGTTGCGCCGCGATCTGCAGTTTATTTTTCAAGACCCGTTCTCGTCGCTGAACCCGCAAATGACCGTTGGGGCACTGGTTGAAGAACCATTGAAAACTCACAAATTGGGAACGCCTAAGGAACGCAAGGCGAAAGTAGCCGAAATGTTGGTTCGTGTTGGCCTTTCGCCGCAGCACGCGGACCGCTATCCGCATGAATTCTCTGGCGGCCAACGACAACGCATAGGGATTGCTCGGGCGCTTGTCAGTGAGCCGACTGTATTGGTCGGGGACGAGCCAGTCAGCGCACTTGATGTTTCGATTCAGGCGCAGGTGGTTAACATTCTTCAGGATCTGAAGGACGCCTTCGGCCTAACGCTGATCATCATTGCCCATGATCTGGCGGTGATCCGGCACATGGCAGACAGGGTCGCAGTGATGTATCTGGGCGAAATTGTGGAGATTGCAGAAGCTGACGCTTTGTTCGATGCACCACAGCACCCGTACACCGAGGCTCTTGCAGCAGCGATTCCACTGCCACAAGTAGGCGCACGCAAGTTACTGTCGCGCCTCGATGGCGATCCCCCGAACCCGATCAACCCACCGTCCGGGTGCCGATTTCACCCGCGCTGTGCCTATGCGATTCCACGCTGCACTGAGGACCGTCCCATTCTGCAACCAGTTGGCGACGGCCGCGAAGTGGCGTGTCACCGACCGACAGAGCTCAACCTAAATGGACTGGCCAATACAAAAAATCAGCGCAGCGCTGCGAGCCAACTGCGCTTTGATCTCTACCGCCAGGCCCGTTCGGGCCAAGAAACTACTACTACCAAAGTCTAACCTGAAAGGAGCACTGCAAAATGCCACTTAATCGGATACTCACCGTAACCCTAGCTTTTGGGCTATGCGCCACAGGGGCTTTGGCGATCCCACCGGAGCCCTCGTTATGCTAGCCTTCCTCGGTCGACGTTTCCTAATTGCGATCCCGACCATAATCCTGATCTCAATTTTCGTGTTTGGCATGCAGAAACTGCTGCCAGGTGATCCGGTATTGGCCATGGCAGGCGAAGAGCGTGACCCCGAAGTTATCGCCTTTTTGCGCGAAAAATATCACCTGAACGATCCAATCACAGTGCAATATTTTAGCTGGATCAGCAATGCGTTCCGCGGTGATCTGGGAATTTCGCTGCGCACTAACCAGCCAGTTCTCGAATTGATCGGACAGAAACTTCCAGTGACCATCCAACTGGCGACAATGGCGCTGGTCATCGCCTTGTTTATCGGGATTCCTGCAGGGGTGCTGTCTGCGTACAAGAAGGGCACCTGGGTCGATTGGCTCGCAAATATCATCGCTTTGTCGGGGCTTTCTATCCCAAACTTTTGGCTGGGTATAATGCTGATCCTGCTAGTTTCGGTCAATCTGGGCTGGCTACCAGCCTCGGGTTATAGGCCCCTTACAGAGGATTTTTGGCTCTCTATAAAGACCATGCTGATGCCCGCTTTTGTGCTGGGGACGGGGCTTGCTGCCAGTCTTATGCGACACACGCGTTCTGCCATGTTGGGGGTCTTGCGATCTGATTATGTGCGCACCGCCCGGGCCAAGGGAATGTCCGAGGGGACTGTTTTGGTGAATCACGCCCTGCGCAATGCAATGGTCCCCATAGTAACCGTGACGACACTGTTGTTTGGCGAATTGCTGGCTGGCGCGGTCTTGACTGAGCAAATTTTTACAATCCCCGGTTTTGGTAAACTCGTCGTCGATGCGGTCTTCAACCGCGACTACGCAGTAGTGCAGGGCATTGTCCTTTGCACCGGAGTCGCTTTTATCTTTATGAACATCCTTGCCGACGCCACATACCGCGTCCTGAACCCGCGTATGAGGGACAAATGACTGCCACAGCAGAACTCCCGGTGAAACTAGATGCCGTCGCGGCAAAGCCTCAAAGCCGATTTCGCAAGAAACTCACTTCCAGCCGGCCTGCCTTTTTCGGGGGAATTTTGGTCTTATTCTTTGTGGTTGTGGCACTTCTTGCACCAATTCTTCCGATCGCCGATCCGATTGCCACCGACTGGCTCGCCGTACGCAAACCTCCGACCTCAGCCCATCCATTTGGCACTGATGAGATCGGGCGCGATATGTTGTCTAGGATGATCTGGGGGGCAAGAGCTTCGCTACTGGCAGGCGTCATTTCTGTTGCCATCGCCGTACTTTTGGGTGTGCCCTTCGGGGTTCTGGCGGGCTATTGCCGGGGGTTGACAGATAATGTTATCTCACGATTTACCGAGGCGCTATTGGCGGTACCTTTCCTGATCCTCGCCATTGCTTTGGCGGCCTTTATGGGTCCATCCTTGCGTAATGTAATGATTGCTATAGGCCTTTCTGCGATGCCACTTTTCATTCGCATTGCGCGGGGTCAAACTATGGCCGTCATGACCGAGGATTACATCGAAAGCGCCCGTGCGATCGGCATTGGCCACGGAGCGATGGTCTGGCGTTACATCCTGCCAAATATCTTCCCGCCAATTCTGATCCAGGCGACGTTGACCATTGCAACCGCAATCATCGCCGAGGCGTCCTTATCGTTTCTGGGCCTTGGCCAGCAACCACCAGCACCTAGCTGGGGATCAATGCTGAATACTGCTAAGAATTTCCTCGAACAAGCGCCATGGATGGCTCTATATCCCGGTGCCTCAATTTTTCTGGTGGTTCTGGGATTTAATTTACTGGGTGATGGGTTGCGCGATGCGCTAGACCCGCGCGAAATCTAAACCACGTTTAACGAAAGAACTAACATGAGTTTCACTACCCGCCCGGAAATCCTCGGCACTTTCGGCGTCGCTACTTCAACTCACTGGATTGCCTCTGCTGTTGGCATGAGCCTATTGGAAAAACTGCTCCCTATTTTATCCCCTATAATTAAATTTATCTAAGTACAAAAAGCTTATCTTTTGATTGGGTGAGTTTTTTGATAGGGGTTACTGAGCCCAATCCAAATGACTGAAACGCGCAAGGCCACGCACCCAGGGGACCCTGGATCACGGGTCGCGCGCCTTGGACTTAAAGTGTTTTA
>CAUZJT010000189.1:0-4580 GCA_963580215.1 Gammaproteobacteria bacterium | reverse complement strand
TGCAAGGTTGAACAACCACCGTTTATCTGGCCTGCCAGCGCGAATTAACTTCCAGCCATTGTGCAGCACAGACTGGTGATGCCCTTCTCTCCAGAAAAGGGTCTCATGAGGTTTGCTCGACGCCTCGCCTCTGACATGGGGTATAAGGTCTACACCATCATACTTCACATTATCAGGCGTGGTGACGCCAGCGGCTGCGGCAATAGTATGGAACAGGTCGATATGGTGCACGGGATCAGTGAACCTGGAATTGGGCTCGATCTTCTGCGGCCACTTCGCCATAAAAGGCACGTGCGTTCCGCCTTCAAAGTGCGTCAATTTCCAGCCCCGGTAAGGTTTGTTGATGTCGGGGAGTCCGATATAACCTGCGCCCCCGTTGTCACTGGTGAAAATGATGAGGGTGTTGTCACTGAGCCCAAGCGCTTCGAGTTTATCGGTGATCATTCCTACGCTACGGTCAAGCGAATGAATCATCGAGGCATAAACCCGAAGCGTGTGATCTTCTAACTGTGAGAATTTGTCGTAATCTGCACGGGTTGCCTGCAGTGGGTTGTGAATACCCCAGTGTGCCAGGTAAAGAAAGAACGGTTGATGCTGGTTTTTCTCAATAACTTTAACGGCTTCATTGGTGTAGTAGTCGGTAAGGTAGCCGTCAGGCTGGAAGCTTTGTGAATTGTTAAACTGGCTTTCGTAAGTGGCGACTGCCCAGACCATTTCCTCTATAACATCTCCCTCGCGTTTTGCGTTGACAACATCGGGATGGTCCGGTGGCAGGTACGAAAGGCCGTTCATATACAAACTGTCATCGAATCCTTGATTTTGAGGTCCGTCTGCTGCGCCGAGGTGCCATTTACCAATATGGGCGGTGTAGTAGCCAGCCTCCTTCAGCACTTCCGCGATGGTGATTTCGGAATCTGGCAGTACCAGTTCTTGCATTGGAGGAAGGGATTCTGCCATTTCGTGGTCTATCGTTGCCAACAGAGCAGGCTGTTCTATATCCTGGGTCCATTGGGCAATCGTTGCGACAGTACTAAATACTGGGGTGAACTCGAACCCGAACCGGGTTGAGTAGCGCCCGGTGAGAATACTCGCGCGGGAAGGTGCGCAGATTGCATTGGCGGCGTAGCCATTGTCGAATCTGACACCTTGTTCAGCAATAGCATCGATATTGGGTGTCATCAAAGAGCCATCTGCGGCGCCACCGTTATAGAGCGATATATCGTTGAATCCCATATCGTCGGCGAGGATAAGAATGATATTGGGCGGTCGTTCGTTGATAGGTGTGCTGGCTTCTGCGGGGCCGTCTGGCCAGGCAGTAGGTACATTGTCGCGGATAGGGTTTGCCATGCCTCGAATCTTTGGCACGACAGATACCAGGATATCCAGTCGATACTGCCAGGCGAGTGTGCCGGTCAATAGTAATGCGATTGCGGCGATGCTGAGCGTCTTTTTCATGTCAGACCTGAACAACCGTAGTTTAGAACAAAGAAATGAAGTGTACGGAAATAATTAATGATATGCATTATAAATAATGACAGGCAATCGACCTTTCTACATAATGTGGAAAATTGAAAATGGTGCGGGGATAGATGAAAACTGTAAGGACCGATGAGACGCGTTTCGCCAATTTGCCGGGTTATCCGTTTGAGCCCAAATATATTGAGATTCCCGATGGCGAAGGTGGGGCCCTTCGCATGCATTACCTGGATGAAGGCGTCGGTGAGGTGATTCTGTGTCTGCATGGGCAGCCGTCCTGGTCATACCTCTACCGAAAAATGATTCCTATTTTCAAAGACGCCGGCTACAGGATTATTGCACCGGACATGATCGGGTTTGGTAAATCGGATAAGCCAACCGAGCGGGACAACTACACCTATGCCAATCATGTGGCCTGGGTCCTGGCGCTGATCGAAGCACTTGATCTTCAGGGTATTACATTGGTCTGCCAGGACTGGGGTGGGTTAATCGGTCTGCGGGTCGCTGCGGAAAACCCTGGCCGTTTTGCCAGAATAGTCGCTGCCAATACAGGGCTCCCGGATGCGAAGGGTGTTCCGGATGACAAAATAGGAGACGCCAGCGATCAGATGCGCGCCTACTACGAAAGCCTGCCCGTTCATACGAATGTGCCGGAAATGTTTATGGCCATGGCGGGCGATACGTCGGGGATGGGATTTCTGCATTGGGTGAAGTTTTGCGGTGAATCAGATGGATTCTCGCCGAAGGATGTTCTGGCTATGAGTCTTGGAGACACCTTGACCCCTGAAGAGCAGGACGCCTACGGTGCACCTTTTCCGGACGAAACTTATCTGGCCGGGGGTAGGCAGTTCCCGTCGCTGGTACCGATTATTCCGGACAACCCGGCCATCGGTGCAAACCGGGCCGCATGGAAAGTGCTCGAGCAATGGGATAAACCTTTCCTGACGGCATTTTCAGATTCCGACCCGGTCACCGCCGGTGGCGAAGTCAGGTTCCAGGAATCGGTACCCGGTGCCAAAGGCCAGCCCCACATAACGATTAAAGGAGCGGGTCATTTTCTGCAGGATCAGGCCCCAGAGGAACTCGCAGCAGCGACCATTAAATTGATTGTTGGTAATCCAGCCTGATACGGTAGCTTGAATTTAAGAGGAGATGTCGGTGATCAACAAAATCTTAAGAGTAGTAACCGTGCTGCCGGGCATTCTATTTGTCGTGATCGGTGTTGGTTGGGTTGTTGACCCGGCTTCAGCGGCAACCGGAGTCGGCATGCCACTGCTTGAAGGCGTTGGTCGCAGTACCCAAATCGGGGATCTGGGTTCCTTCTTCCTGACAATGGGTTTGCTGATCCTGGTTGGGGTGACGACACTCGAGCGAGTCTGGTTCTACCCGCCCATGATGCTTCTTGGTCTGGCTGCCATCTTTCGTATTGTTGCCTGGCTGGTTCATGGCGCAGCGCTCGCAGGTAGCATGATAGCGGTGGAGATTATCGTTACGGCGCTGCTGTATGTGTCAACCATTCGTCTTTGTGAAAAACGCAGCGCGTGAAGCGAATCCCCACGAGATCCCTGAAATTTTCGGCTTTGGCACTACCGGCTTTTCTTTTCCTGACTTTTCTTTTCCTGGGTATGGACGCAGTGGCAGCCAAGGCGGCTCAACAGCCAAACGTTGTCCTGATCCTCGCCGATGACCTGGGCTTCACCGACATCGCCCCTTATGGAAGTGAGATCAGTACACCCTCATTGACGGCGCTGGCAAGCGAAGGTATCCAGTTTACCAACTACCATACGGCGGCCAGTTGCGCCCCCTCACGAGCCATGCTGTTAACGGGTGTGGACAACCACAGGTCAGGAGTGGCGAATATTCCTGAGTCAATTCCGCCAGCACAGAGTAGTTTCGATAGCTACCAGGGAGTACTCGGTAGCAATGTCGTTACGGTCGCAAGTTTGCTTGAAGACGCAGGATACCATACCTATATGGCGGGTAAATGGCATTTGGGAAAAGAGCGGCATCAGTTGCCCAGTCGCCGGGGCTTTGAGAGGACTGTCGCAATGGCTGATACCGGCGCCGACAACTGGGAGCAAAAACCTTATATCCCGATCTATAAAAAGGCCAACTGGTTTGCAGATGGCGAGGAAATGGAGCTACCGAAAGATTTCTATTCGTCCCGGTTTCTGATCGACAAGACGATCGAATTTATTGATTCCAACCGTGAAGATGGCCAACCGTTCTTTGCCTATGTGCCTTTCCAAGCTGTGCACATTCCAGTTCAGGCGCCGCAGGAGTTTATCGACCAGTACATGGGCGTTTATGATTCTGGTTGGGAACAGTTACGGCAAGACAGGCTGACAAAAGCATTAGAGCTCGGTGTCGTGGGTCAAGGGACTGCAATGGTAGAGATGTCGACGACGCAGGATTGGGATGCGCTGCCCGATGACAGGAAGCGTTACGAGGCAAAACGTATGGCGGTCTATGGTGGCATGGTTGCAGCCATGGATTTTCATATTGGGCGTTTGATTGAACATCTAAAAGCGACGGGTCAGTATGATAATACGCTCTTTGTTTTTACGTCAGACAATGGCACCGAGGTAAGTGGGACTCCTGACCCGAGTAATGCGCCGGCTCGGGTTTTCGTTGCGAGCCAAGGCTATACATCTGAATATGAAACGCTGGGTTTGAAAGGTAGTTTTAATTCAATTAGTCCCAGCTTTGCAAGTGCGTCTGCTTCACCACTGGCATTCTACAAGTTCTACGCCGGGGAAGGTGGTCTGCGAGTTCCCCTGATTATTGCAGGACAATCTGTTCTGAATAAGGGTGAACTGAATCACGCCCTTTCTCATGTGACGGATATCACACCAACCATCCTGTCCCTGGCTGGCGTCAAAGCCCCGGATGGACGTTTTGGTGGACGGCCCATCGAAGCGATGATTGGTCGCGACCTGATGCCCATAATCAGGGGCGATGTTGAGCGAGTCTATGCGGAAGATGAAACCATTGGTTACGAAGTCGGCGGGAATGCAGCGCTGTTCCGCGGTGATTACAAAATTGTTATGAACCGGGGTCCGGTCGGTGACAGGCAATGGCACCTTTATAATATCGTTTCCGAC
>CAUZJT010000188.1:0-4582 GCA_963580215.1 Gammaproteobacteria bacterium | reverse complement strand
AATTCCTGCTGCCTATATATGTAGTCTTACTCCTTCAAGCCTTGAGCTAATGCCGCTTGGATTTTCGCACCAAGTTCACTGGCTTGTAATCGAACGCGATCAGTATCAATCGTGAGTATTTCTCTTTCTTTCATAAGAACCCGACCCTCGACAATCACGCTTTCCACATCCTGTTCGTCGGTGACATAGACAAGATGAGAGATGACGTCATAGGTCGGCAGGTGATGCACATCATCAAATGACACGAGGATCATGTCCGCTCGCTTACCGATCTCCAGGCTACCAATCTCATCAGCAAGTCCGATAGCGGCAGCACCATCGCGCGTCGCCATGGCGAGCACCTTGCGAGCAGGCAACACCTCTGGATTCATGTTACTAACCTTCTGAAGTAAGGCAGCGAGTCGCATTTCTTCCCACATATCGAGATCATTATTACTCGCGGCACCATCGGTGCCGAGACCAACTTTGACGCCCGCCTCAAGCATCGCGCTCACTGGTGACACGCCCGCTGCGGTCTTCATGTTGGATGTGGGATTATATATAACACCAACCTTACGTTCTGCGAGCACTTCGATGTCTGCTGCATTTGGCCAGACCATATGCGCCGCAATCGTCGGCCCATCCAGGAATCCGATCGACTCAAGCAAGCTAACGCTGGTCATGTCATAAGTGTCCTTGGTGTACTTCAGTTCGAAAGGCGATTCCGACACATGAATACTGATGGGGACACCCAGGTCACGAGCGGCCTCTCGCGTTGATTTTAGTTGTTCTGGACTCAACGTGTAGATTGCGTGTGGTCCGAAAATAGGCGTGATGCGATTATTACGATTCTGCCAGCGCTCAATGAAAGTTCTGCCTTTGGTCAGCGAATCAACAGCGCTCTGCGCATCCGGGCTTGGTTGATCTATCACCGTTGCGGATACCAATGCTCGCATCCCGCAGGATTCAACTACTTCGGCGATCGTATCCGGAAAGTAATACATATCGACAAAAGTCGTTGTACCGCCACGAATCATCTCCCAGCAGGCTAGTTCTGTGCCAATGCGAACGAACGTCTCATCAACAAAAGCGACTTCAGCAGGAAAGATATAATCATTTAACCATTCGAACAGTGACAGGTCATCTGCGATACCACGCAACAGCGTCATAGCAGCATGAGAATGCCCGTTGATCAGCCCGGGTAAAACAATCCGGTTGCCGCCTCCTAGCACCTGCGCTGCCTGATAGCGCAAACGAATATCTTCGCTGGCCCCTATGTCGATGATAAGGCCATCGTTAACCGCGACCGCGCCACCGGTTATGATGCTGTCTGTCGCGTCCATGCTGACGATGTAATCCCCTTCGACAATCAGGTCAATCTGTTGGCGCTCGCCAACTGGATTTTCTAATTGAGCGGCGCTACAACTCACCAGCGTGAGCAAAAGCACAAGCACAAGCACAAGCACAAGGGTAGAAGCGACGGGGTGGTTTTTCACAGCATGACCTTATTTTAAAAAATCGGAATCATTATATAGTCTGCCAGACCTTCACGTTGAACGGAGCACCGCATCTAATGAATTTTTAGCAGTCTACGCCGTTCTCCCAGATGTCGACCACCACCACAATACTGTTAACATATTTAGTCTCTTTAGAAGAAAGGACAAGGGGCCCGCAGTATGTCAATTTCAAATTACAAGATCGCCGACACTAATCTTAGCGGGCAGGGAATGGATCGAATCGCCTGGGCACGTGGGAACATGCCGATTCTTAGGGGGATCAAGGAACGCTTCGCTGTGGAGAGACCATTCGAAGGATTAAAAATTGGTATTTGTCTGCACGTAGAGGCGAAGACTGGCGTCTGGCTGGAGACGCTGCAAGCCGGTGGCGCAGAAATAGCTATAACTGGCAGCCCAGGTACCACTCAGGATGAAGTGGCGGCAGCGATGGTCACAGAATATGGCATCAATGTCTTTAGCTGGCGTTCTGAAACCTACGATGAACACATCGAGAACGCGATTAGCGTGTTGGAAACCCAGCCTGATTTGATCGCGGACAATGGTGCGGATTTGCACCACTTATTGTATGAAGGCGACCGCTTCAACGCTCTCAGGAAATCTATTGTTGGTGCTACCGAAGAGACCACGACAGGTGCAAATCGATTGCGGGAAGAAATCCAGCAGCCGGATTTTTCTACGCTTGTTATCAATGACACACTGGCCAAACGCATTGTCGAGAACCGCTATGGTGTAGGGATATCTGTGGTTGACGGAATTATGCGAAGCACCAATCTGCTGCTTGGTGGCAAGAAAATTGCCGTTATCGGCTATGGATACTGTGGCCTGGGCGTTGCCCATCGACTTCGTGGCACAGGAGCCCATGTTACTGTTGTCGATAAAGATCCGTTGACGCAGTTGGAGGCTCATCTCGAGGGCTTCAATACAGCGGCGCTGGAGGATGCTATTGCCGTGGCTGACCTCGTGGTGACTGTAACTGGCCGACAAGGGGTGCTTTCCGCTGAACATTTTGAAAAGATGCAGGACGGCGTCATTCTCTGTAACGCTGGTCACTTCGAATTTGAAATGGATATTGCCTCACTGTGTTCACTGGCCAAAGAAGTTCGTAGCCTGCGCCCGAACATCGATTGCTACACCCTAGCCTCCGGTAAGGAAATTTTTCTACTGGCCCGGGGTAACCCAATTAATCTTGCGGCGGGAGATGGCAACCCGATAGAAGTCATGGACCTCGGGCTGGCCCTACAGTCCTTGAGCCTGGAATATACCGTCAAGCATGGTGATCAGTTGAGTAAGCTACCACAGACAGTGCCCTATGAGATTGAAACTGAGGTCGCAAAGGCAGCACTTGCTGCCTGGACCTAACCGTCTGATTACATCATATAAATGGATAGCTCTATCGCCCAGCATTCGGTCCCAATGTTAGGCGATAGGTAATAGAGGGCAGGAACATGACACACCTCTCGAAGATACTCGAGCGAGACCTCAGCGAGAGTTCAGCGATTACCGGTGAGCGTTTCTCACGAATGGGTCATCGAATTGAATTTATCTTTCTGATGATAGAGATGTTTATAGAGGCTAAGTAATAGAATACTTAATAGTACTGTCACTTGGATGCCAAGAAAGATCACTAACGCATCCGACACGCTTCCCAGTCTTTCTACAGCTGCACTACTGAACCAGGGCGCAACGCCCGACCCAACGCCACCTGCAATGAGAATATAGGCGACATGTTTATGCGTTGGTTTATTAACAAAACTCAAACCGAATGCTGTGTAGCCATTAAAGGTTGCTCCTACCGAAGCGCCAACAATGTAAGCCGTTATCAGCGCCATTGGTAAATCTTCAACAGAGACCAGCATCCACAGCCCTGTTGCACCGATGGTGAGCATTATCATCAGGAAATAGTCTATTTGTATTCGGGACACAAGCCATGTTCCGGCCAATGACCCACAGAACGCACCTACGAAGATGTTCGTCAGTAGACCGCCGGCTGTAGCAATGTCAGCATCGAAACGTTCAACGATGTACTGAGGCGCCCAAATAAATATGGAAATTTTGGCGGTCATGAATAGCAGCAAGCTGACCCCCACAAGCAGAATCCCCGGCGCCCATTGGGTTTGTGGCGTAGGCATTTCTTCGCTGACTGAGGCCTGTTTGAATTCAGTTTTGGCCGCAATGATTGAAATTGCCAGCGCGAGGACGCCGACCACGGCATAGGTGCTTGCCCAATGAAAACCAGACGTAAGAAACCAGGTCGTCAGGATCGTAAATATAATACCGCCGCCGTTAAACATGGCATCCTGGGCGATAAGCATTGTCTGTCGCGGTTTCTCTTGCCATATAGTACTGACAAGTGTGCTGGCACCGCATACTTGAATGCCGGCAAACACGCCGATCGCGAACAGAAAGAGAGGTAGTGTTTTGTCACTGTTCAGCGCACACAAACCCGCGATTGTAACCGTCAGGGCTAAGTATCCCAGAACAGTGACTGACTTAAGGTGAAAATAGTCGAACACAAAAAATGACAGAACAGAGCCTGCGAAAACGCCGATAGTAAAGTATCCGAAGCTCGCCACTGCGTCTGTTAAAGAGATATCAAAAGCCAGAGCAACAGGCTCGCTGATCAGACCGATCTGGTTTAATAAGCCAGACATCAGAAATGACGCAAAAATGCAGATCAGAACAGTGTTTATACGGTTCATCAGATGATTGTCCTGCGGTCAGAGAGTTTTACAATTCTCTGTACTATCGTAACCATAAAGCGCGTTTCCTCAGATTGTCAAAGTCTTCGCGTAGGTAGCGTTTCAGTTTTCTGTCCGACTGTACGGGATCTGTTCCAATGTATAATATTCAGTCACATTCATTTTTATGACATTAACATAGCAATGACTATACCGGTGGTGGACTTATCCCCCTGCTTCAGTTCTCGAATCAAAAGTGATGATCTCGATGCCTTGGCAGAGCAATGGGACAGGGCTATGTCAAAGTTCGGATTCGCGATAGTCGTGGGACACCCAGTTCCACACCAACAAGTGAGCACCTTGCATGCTGCCATTCGCAAGTTCTTCGAGTCTACGCCGAGTGAACTG
>CAUZJT010000187.1:0-4593 GCA_963580215.1 Gammaproteobacteria bacterium | reverse complement strand
GACCAGACCTCATTTTCAAACCAGAGTCCAATCCTCTTTCTGGCAGTGTTGTCAGATTCGTACATAGGCGTCTTTGGCTTGTTTGGGCTAAAACTTTTGAGATCAAGCCAGATGCACTCAGAATTCCCGCACCAGAACATACTGAAATGGCCTAAGACTTTCTAATGGGAGAGACGAATACCAAGAGTCGGCCTGTGCGCAGTTTTGTGCGCCGCGAAGGGCGGATGACCACTGCGCAAAAACGGGCGCTGGCTGATCTATGGGCGACCTACGGCATTGATGATGACGCAACCCCCGTAGATGAGCATCTCTTTGGAGCTCCACGGGATCTGACGTTAGAAATTGGCTTTGGCGATGGCGGTACTCTTGTGGCCATGGCATCAAAAGAACCAGAAGAGGGCTTTATCGGCATTGATCCACACCGGCCGGGTGCTGGGCGCACGCTGCTGCAACTGGAGCGCCAGGGCATCGATAATGTACGGGTGATTATCGGAGATGGCGCGCAACTATTGCCGCAACTGATTGCACCAGCATCGCTGACTCGTGTGCTGGTATTGTTTCCAGACCCCTGGCCCAAAAAGCGTCATCACAAACGTCGCCTGCTTAACACCGGGTTTTTACAGATAATCTCGGACAAACTCAGACCCACAGGCACTTTGCATATCGCAACCGACTGGGCCGAATATGCCGATGAAATCCTTATCGCAATAGAATCCACACCGGGACTGGTGAATGCCGCTGGCGCGGGGCAATTTGCGATCAAGCCGAAATGGCGACCCACCACCAAGTACGAGCGCCGGGGTCTGAAGTTGGGTCATCGCGTGTTCGATATCGCGGCTATACGCAAGTGAGTCTGACCCATCCGCGATGGTGGGACCACCACTCGGACCAGCCTTTCAAACTGGAGCGATCACAAAAACCCCGACTGCGGGCCACCAATCTTCTTGAATACGGACGCACAGGCATCACCGCTGCCACACTCTGGCCAGTAATCGCCTGGCGCTATGCGGCACCAACCCAAACAAAGCCTCCTCCGGTCAGCGATTTTGTGGGACTGGGTGTCTCTCCTGATCACGGCGACCATAACGCGATCACCGAACTGGTCGACGAACTTGGCGTCAAGCGATTGCTGCTGCGGGTCCCTACCTGGCATGTCAATCAGCTTGAGGATTACCTCGCATTCGCCGAACGTTTTAAGGGTCGACACCTATTGGTCAATATTCTGCAAAGCCGCGATAGTGTGGTCGATCCTGAGGACTGGGTCCGTAGGGTTGAATTGATTATCCGGGCATTTCTACCGCTAACAGTTGAGTTTCAGATTGGTAATGCTATTAACCGCAGCAAGTGGGGATGCAGGCACACTGGAGAATATCTAGACCTGCTTCAGGGGATCACTGATCTTCGTAAGCGCATGCCCGAGCTGGTGTTGGCAGGCTCATCAGTCATTGACTTTGAGCCACTGGCTACCTTGCGCACCTTGGTGAACGGTCATCGTTATCATCTGGATGCCTGCAGTTGTGCGCTGTACGTCAACCGACGAGGTTCGCCATTTTCAGCCCAGTATGGCGTGTTTAATCTGGCCCGCAAAATCCGCCTCATCCACGCGATGACTTTGGCATCTAACCGAAGTGACAATCGCCTGTGGATTACCGAGACCAACTGGCCGCTGCTGAATACCAAACCCTATACACCCAACTCTGGCCTGCCCCGATCAACGGTCGACGAAGAAACCCAGGCAAGGTACCTTAGCGACTACTATCGTATTGCCTATGCGTCAGGCCGGGTAGAACGGGTTTACTGGTGGCAACTTGTAAACCCGGGCTACGGGCTCATCGACCATCGGAACAACCAGATGCGCAAAATGCCTTCGTTTCATGCCTTTGCGCGTTTACTCAATACTGACGTACTGCACGAATGAAGCAAAGGTAACTCTTTAGATCGTCATCTGGCTTACACCATCGTCGCGGCCGACCAGCAAAACATCCGCTCGCCTTGCGGCAAAAAGCCCATTATCGACGACACCTGCCAACAGATTGATCTCGGATTCCATGGCCAGCGGATCGGTCAGGTCCAGATTTCGCACGTCGAGAATCACATTGCCGTTGTCAGTGGTGCAGTCGATCCGCAGTTCTGGCTGGCCGCCCATCGCAATGAGTTTACGCGCCACCAGACTCTGCGCCATGGGAATCACCTCGACCGGTAGGGGAAACGAGCCCAAGTGATCCGACAGCTTGGATGCGTCGATAATGCAGACAAACCTGCGGCTGGCGCTGGCGACGATCTTTTCTTGAGTCAGCGCCGCGCCGCCGCCCTTGATGAGTTGCAGATGCGCATTAGCCTCATCGGCACCATCGACATACAGTGAAAGATCGCCAGTACGGTTCAGATCCAACACCGGAAGGCCGATAGCCTGTAAGCGGTCCGCCGAAGCTTGCGAGCTGGCAATAACGCCGTCTACCTTGCCCTTAACGCTGACCAGGGCATCAATAAAGAAATTGGTGGTCGAACCGGTTCCGACCCCTATGATTTCCCCGGGTTCGATGAAATCCAGCGCGGCTATTGCTGCCGCGCGCTTTTGCTGATCCTGACTCACGATTACACTCCGGCTCTAGACGTTTGGGCTTTATAATGATACCTCTTGATATTGTACTGCCTCGTGGTCACTGCCTCCTGTTAGAGATCATCCTGAGCGAATTTCCTTTTAATTGCTAAACATGAAACTCTAGAAGTCAGCTTCAATTGAAGGATTTATGGAAGAATTTACTGGCCTTTTTAACCTACCAGGCGAAGGATTCATCGCGGAGCTACGCAATGGTTCCATAGCAACTCTATACGATCGGCAGGGTTTGCAGTACCTGATATTGAAAAGAAAGCAGGCTGGGCAAGATGCCCAGGCAGCCGAACAAGCACTTGGGAGAATCAATACCTTGCAGGACCAGAGTGTATCTTCAGTATTTTGAAATACCCCCTAGCTACTTGATCAAGAATTCTCCCGTCTCTCACGATCAGGCCTTCAGCGCGAACCTACCTTGACGGCCATAATCTACCTGACGATTCTGTTGTTGCCAGGAACAATCGCTGTGGGGTTGGTGTCCGTTCAAAGACACCGCTTTTTATTTTCTTTTGCAATCAGTCTGGCGTTATTTGTCTTTTCGCAATTACCCTTCCGGGTCGGAGGCGGTGCGCTGCAGGATTGGCTCTTTGTTTATGCAGGACTCACGGTTGCAACGTGGATTGGTTGCGGTCTTGCCGGCCGGCGGTGGTTGATCATTTTTCACAAATCGCCCCCCCACTTATCAAATCCTGCCGCAACAACAAGTTCATTTTTCGCAATCGGAGTTTGGCTGACTTGTTTATTAATCTGGGGGGTCGCTTATTGGTTGATGGGGCCCTACACGGAAGTACCATCGGATTTTTGGAACCATCTGGTTCGGATACGCTGGGAGCTTGGCAGAATCAACGCTGGTGAACTTGCGAATTATGCAAATAATTTCCCTGCGGTTGCACTCTTAAACCGGGAGTACATTCATGGCTTGCACGCTGGGGTATGGTGGGTTCTGGGTACGAATGCAACCGAATTCACATGGGAATCTCAATTAGCCGTCACATTAGTCTTCATAAGCGCAGCATTCTGGTTCTTCTATGCGCAAATGCTTGTGAATTGGTCGGAACGAAAGCGCGCTTTAACCGCCGCTCTTGCCACTATATTGACCACGGCATGGATGGGTACCGGTGATTGGGCATTTGTCCGCTATTATGCAACCGCCCCAATTATGTTCACGGTGCCGCTGTTATTTCTTGGCGTTCTGATCTTTGTTGATTACTTAAAAGGGGTCGTTCGAAACGCAGCAGCTACATTTTTCTTATTGTGTGTCATTCTGGCCCTTCAAGCTTTGATTCACATACAAGAAGCCGGTCTATTACTCATTTTCTTATTTCTAACATCGATTGTTGCTCGACTTCAAATCCGCAATAGCAAAACCGACCTGTGGCCGAAGGATTCTCACCACAGAATTCACACGGCAAGCCAGTTCTTTATCGTGATCGCCGTAGTTGCTGTTCCGATACTTTTGATGTTGGTCGAACCCCGGAGTCAACATCCTGGTGTCATCTTAAAGCCAAATACTACGATACCCTTGTTACGCGATTTATGGATTGTTGACCCATCTCGACAAGTGTGGGCCACTATTACGATTGGCGGGCTTTTTTCTTTTTTCCTGTTGATTACAAGCTGGCGAGAAACAAGGCATTTCCCTTACATACTCGCTGGGGCATTACTGCCGCTCGCGACAGTTTTTAATCCTATATTTATACATCTTTGGGAAAGACTTCTGCCTGTTACACTGTTATGGCGGTTCACGATGTTCTTGCCGGCAAGTCTTTTGGTCGCTGTCGCGGTCGGATCTCTAACAGAGCGAGTGGCGGGTCATTGGAAATCTGTCCAGTTGGCCATGGCCGCCCTGGCCCTTTTCCTTTTGCTGCCTATCCCGTATTCGCCTTCTTTTCTAGTTGTTAATCGTGCCTTTAGTTTTGCGCCGCTGAAAACACGACAATCTGTAGAATGGCTTGGTGATCTAGTCCAGTTTTTAAAGA
>CAUZJT010000186.1:0-4653 GCA_963580215.1 Gammaproteobacteria bacterium | reverse complement strand
CATATCGCTTGAAGCCATCGATTGTGCCGAACTGCTGCTACGCCAACGCTTCATCAAGTCGCCAGCTGAAATCGAAAAAATACGCCAGGCCTGTCAGATCACCTCCGGTGCCTTCGAGGCCCTTCCCCAACACACCCACATTGGCGACTCGGAGATCGAAATCAGTCGGCGTATGCGGATTGATCTGCTCAACCGCGGCGCGGACAGCACTCCTTTTCTGGTAACTGGCTCAGGTACGGGTGGTTACGACAGTATCATCATGGGGCCAACAGATCGCATTCCTGAACCCGGTGATGTGCTGATTATCGATACCGGCACGGTATTCGATGGCTACTTTTGCGATTTTGACCGCAACTTCGGCTTTGGCCAAATCGCCGATGACACTCACCGCGCCAACGCAGCCATTCACCAAGCGCTGGATGCCGGTTTCGTTGCCGCGCATCCCGGTGCGCGAATGTGCGAGGTCTGGGCCGCCATGTGGCAGGTGCTGGAGGATCACGGTGCACTGGGTAACAGTATCGGCCGCATGGGTCATGGCCTGGGGATGCTGCTGACCGAATGGCCTTCGATACATCCCGATGATCAAAACGTCCTCGCACCGGGCGTGGTCATAACGCTTGAGCCTGGCATGATCTTCGCGCCCGGTCGGCAACTGGTGCATGAGGAAAACATTGTTATTACCGAAAACGGCGCCGAATACTTGACCCGACGAGCACCGCCTGAGATCCCCGTCATTCGTTAGCGCTCTCGCCCGAACTTTTTTAACCTGATACGGTCGTACCGATGGTGAGCACGATCATTCTGGTTAACCCCAATGCCGGCAGGGGGCGTGCAGGCGGGCTCGCCCGTGAACTCATCTCCCGCCAGAAAATCCTTTCGAATGCGTTGTGGCTAGAGCCAACTGATGCTACCGACGCGCAACCTCTGCTGGATCAGGCTCTTAGCGATGACTGTCAACGCCTGATCGTCGTAGGTGGCGACGGCACGCTCAATCTCGCGGTTAACGAAGTGCTGGATAAGGGCCTGGGCAAAAAGGTACACCTGAGTTTATTGCCTGCGGGTACGGGTGTTGATTTTGCCCGAACACTGGATCCGTATCCGACTCTCGAGACTCTGTCAGTGGTTTTAAACCGCAAGCGATCGCGGCCCGTCGATGTATTGCAGGTCAATTGGCAAAACGGCCAACACCGATATGCGATCAATACCGTGTCGGCTGGCATCGCCAGCACAGTCAACGCAACCCTGGCCGCCGACCCTGGCCGTGGGTCTGGCGCCTACTTGCGAGCTACTGTCCGTGCGTTTTTCAGTTACCGACCTCAACCCTTCACGTTAACCCTAGACGGAAAGCATTGGTGCCATGGGGATCTGACCTTGCTCGCTATAACCAATGGCAGTCACTTCGGCCAGGGGATGCGGGTTGCACCACAGGCTGCCATCGATGACGGTCAAGCAGAGGTCGTGGCAGTTGAGGTAATGCCCCGAGGGCTACTGCTGTTGCGGCTGGTTCGGATTTACCTCGGCAACCACCTCGAAGCGCCCTATGTCCATTATCGACAGGCCAGTGACATCGGCATACGTCAGAATCCGGCTGTATCCGGACTAGATATCGATGGTGAAAGCGCACCCGGCGGGGATATCACAATCCGGGTTATTTCGGACGCCCTCAGATTTTCCTGTTAGTTTTCGTGTTTTCAGTTCGGTAGGGCAGCAGAGAAAAAATCAACCAGAACAGTTTGATAGCGCTGTGACTCCAGTAGCAAACCCTCGATATGATCAGCGCCCTCGAAGGAGTGCAGCGTTACTTGCAGCCTGCTCTTCCTGGCAAAGGCGACAAGATCAGTGGCATTGTGGTACCCCACCCTCGAATCGGCCGTACCATGCAGCACCTGTACCAGGCGGCTACCCATACGCTCGATGCCATTAGTGGGTGTAACTGCCATGAGGTCTTTTCCCCTGACCCGCGCCGCCCAGTAGGCTGCACGCCAGAGAAACCCCGGAAAGCCCTGGTACTCCACTTCATGGGTTGCCGCCTTGTTGAAATCAAACACCGGCGCCTCCAGGCTGAAAGCGGCAATTTCAGAGTTCTTGGCAGCCGCGATCAGAGCCGCCAGTGCCCCACCAGAAACCCCATGCACCCCGACCTGCGACAGTGGAATCGCCTTGGCGCTTTTAAGCCAGTAAGCCGCTGTCACGATATCGTCCGATTCGTCCTGGCCGGCAGAATGACGTCCGTCCTCGCACGTGGTCTCACCCTGGTCGCGTAAATCAATTAACAGGACATTAAAGCCCGCTTGCGCCAGCATGGCTGCTGGCATCAGGGTATCGAAGTTATGCCGCGAGCTGTCGATACCATGTACAACGATAACCGTTGCTTTCGAATGAGGGAATGTAGGTGTAATCCACCAACCGGATATGGTGACCGACCGCTCGGGATCGCGGATTCGCACTGCCTCAACCGGAACATCAGGAATCCACCAGCGTGAAAGGTCATGGCCAATCCAGCGATCCCAGCCGGCGCCTTTAAAGGGACCCTGACCTAAGCCTGGGGTTTCGAAACGCGCCGGTGTGTTCTCGGCATGATATGGATGAATACCGCAAAAGACTGCCGTGCCGGTACGATAGACATAATCACCCACTGCGAGCATTGCCAGGCCCGCAAGCAACCCCAGAGCTGTCCCCGTCTTTAGCAATAACCACACTGCTCGCACCTGCCCTGATCTGTCACCAAGCGTGATTGTTCAGGTACCAGTGTACTCGGATCTGCCGAAAACGATTTAAGCTGCTGTTTTAAAACCTAAAGAGGGGCGCTAATCAAGAGTCCCATGTGATGGTACATTGTTTAGCTCGTTAACAACGGTGCTCTCCTGTGGCACCTTTAAAAAAAACACTCCGTCAAAAAGAGGAGCAGACGCCTTGCGCGATGATCTGCGCAAATTGCGCCGGCACATGCAAATCCTCTTTTAGGATCCCTACTCCTCGCTCGATCCGCGCGCGCCTGTTGGCAACAGTATCGGCGAGGGCTTGCGGGTTCATGGTATTACCGATGCATCCAAACAGCATGCGAAAGTCGGACAGAATCTAGACCGGGTTGGCCTGCAAAGCGCTCACGCACAGCGTTTTCCGCATGTATCCTCCGGCGGCCAACGCCAAAGAATCAGCATCGTGCATGCCCTGGCGTTAACATCTAAATTCGTAGTCTGCGATGAACTAGTATCGGCACTGAATCTCTCTGTTTAGGCACAAGTCTTGCACCTGCTCCGTGAACTGCAGCGCGACCTTAATCTAACTCTGCTTTTATCTCCCACAACCTCGCCGTCGTGGAGCATCTGACCGACCGTGTGGCGGCTATGTATCTTGGGGAGATTGTCGAACCCACTGACTGTGAGACTTTATGCCAGGAGGCGCGACATCTCTATACCAAAGCATTGTTATCGGCAGTCCCAATACCGGACCCACACCAGCGGGGCGAGAAAATCATTCTGCACGGTGATATGCCCAGCCCAATAAACCCTCCGACCGGGTGTAATTTCATCCACGCTGCCCGATAGCCCAGAACATCTGCTCCAAAGTTGCACCCGAGACCCGCCAGATCGGTAAGAATGTCGATTAGCGAGTCGCTTGCCATGCCGTTGATCCGATAGATTAATCGGCAGAAGATTTTCTCACTCTAGCCAAGACTTCACCTAAAGACGTAAGTTCGACTGCTACAAACCTGAGAGTTGTCTTTGGAATAATAGTTGCGATCTAAGTAATTAGCTTTTGAATCTCTTTTGCAAGCGCAGGAACGAGTTGTTTATAATCCCCAACAACACCGAAATCAGAACAGTGAAAAATTGGTGAATCAGCGTCACTATTGATAGCGACAATGAACTTGGCATTCGTACAGCCAGCCATGTGCTGGCCTGCTCCAGATATACCGATAGCGATGTAAAGGTTTGGGGCCACCGTCTTACCCGAGAGGCCAATCTGATAATGTGGAGGGCACCAACCAAGATCACAGGCAACGCGGCTGGCTCCCAGAGCGGCTCCTAACACATTCGCCAATTCGGTTAGGATCTGAAATCCTTCAGAACCACCAAGCCCTCCACCTCCTGCTACAACAACCTTGGCGTGCTCAATACGAATACCTTCGGACACCACTCGATTCCGGTCGAGAATCCTGGTACGAATTTGCGCATCTGTTACGCTTGATGAAACGACCATAAGATTGCCCGTTCGACAATAATCCGGCATTAATGAAGTCTGAGTTTTGGCCTTAACAGTGGCAACAGAAGGATTGTTGGCAAACGATATTTCTTCCAACACTTTGCCACCGTAGCACGCTCGAGTAAAAAGAATCTTTTCGCCTTTGACGGCGACCCGCTCACATCCCATTGCAACAGAAGTATCGAGCCGAAACGCAAGGCGTGGAGCCAAATCCATACCGAGCACAGTGTGTTCGATGAGCACAACTTTAGGCGTGTAGTCCTGGATAACCTTAACTAAGTCAGATAGCCACGCATCAGCCTGGTACGGTTCAAGATTGCAGCCCTCGACAAGAATAACCTTATCAGCACCTTGCCAGTACAAAGGTTAGCTCAGTGACTGCAAATTTTTTCCGAATGTGAGCTGATACAGGTCCTCCTAACTCATCAGACAGGCGACGAGCCAATC
>CAUZJT010000185.1:0-4700 GCA_963580215.1 Gammaproteobacteria bacterium | reverse complement strand
CGGCAGAAAATCTGGCAACCAGTGGAATGCGGCATAGACTGCGATGGACAGTCGGACGACATGCCGGATTCCATCCGCAGAAGATATCGCGACGCGCTCTGACTGGCGGATGTCCTCCAAAATACGTTCCGCGGTCTGGGTAAGGATGCGCCCTGCTAACGTTGGCCTCAGGTTGCGCCCCTGTTTTTCATAGAGCAAGACGTCCAACCGCCGCTCCGCCTCACGGATGCGATGGGTCAGCGCAGAAGGCGTAATCAACAGAGTTCGGGCTGCTTCGGCAAGTGATGCACACCGTGCAATCGAAGCAAGCATTTCAAAATGCCGCAGGGAAAGATGTTGCTTCATAGTTGAATTTCTTTCAAGTTTTCGTTGATAATTTAGAAATTGTTTAACCTAATAGTCAACCGCTACCTTTCCCGAAGCGACACAAGCGAATTAGGGAGAGGAATAAAATAGCCATGGATATCAATCGGGACGTACTGACAGAATCGATGCCACATGATGGGATGAAAATGATCAACACGGGTTGGTATCCATTGGACCAGCCCAAATCTGAAATTTTGCAACAGGTCATTGCGCAGGCACGAGCAGGGTTGGAAAAAGACGGCTGCGTACGGCTTTCCCAATTCATTCTGCCAGAGGCCCAAGATATCTTGGCGCTCGAAACCACCACCCTTTCGCCGCTCGCACTGCACAGCAGCGAGGAATACACCTCTTATGGCACTGGCCCTGACGACAGCTTTCCCCAAGATCACCCGCGCTGCCGCATGCACCGTACCACCAGCGGCAGCGTAACACGTGACTTGATCCCGATGGACTGTATGATCCAACAGATTTATCGCAATCCGCATCTGATTGCGTTCATCGCGGCGTGCCTGTCAGCCGACGAAGTTTATCCCTTTGCCGATCCAATGCGTGGGTTGATCATCAACTCCATGGACGAGGGCAATGCGCTTGGCTGGCATTTTGACGCCAATGAATTCACTGTCAGCCTAATGACCCGTTGCGCTGATGCAGGTGGGATGTTCGAATATTGTCCGGGCATTCGCGCCCCCGGTCACGAGAATTTCGACGATGTGCACGGCGTGCTGGACGGGGAACCCGACATGGTGAAAGATCTCAATCTTCGGGTCGGTGATTTGCAAATTTTCAAGGGCCGGTACTCGTTGCACCGCGTCAACACGATCGAAAAAGGCACGCGCCACACCGCGATTTTTGGCTATGCCCGCCAACCCGGTTTTATTGGGAGCGTTGCTAGCACAATGAAGGTGTACGGGCGCGTCATGCGGGAACATATAGACGCCGAACACACGCGGCAAACTGACGGATTGGCAGACTGATGGGTGGCACGGTACAGCAGGTCGACATGCTGGGGCAAAACGCTGATTGGCACCGCAGGCTCGATCTAGGGCGGCTTGCGCGGCTTCGCGAAAAGTTGCTGGAATACGATTGCGCGGCAGGTTTGTTCTATGATCCCATAAACATTCGTTACGCCACAGGCACTAAGAACATGCAGGTCTACTCTCTCCACAATCCGTGCCGATATGCCTTTGTGGCAGTCGAGGGTCCTGTAATTTTGTTCGAATTCAGCGGCTGCGAATTCATGGCTGACGGACGTACGGCGGTGGACGAGGTCCGGATTGCACAGGCTTGGTATCACTTTGCCGCTGGACCACGTCTGATGGAATTCGCGCAGTCATGGTGTGCCGAGATTGTGGACCTAGTGAAGACCTACGGCAGTGGCAACCGACGGCTGGCAATCGACAAAATGGATCCCGTTGGCACCCATCTGCTAGAAGCCGCTAAGATCGAGATTGTCGACGGCTTCGAGGTCGCGCATATGGCGCGGCTGGTCAAAACACCTGAAGAGATCGACGCGGTGCGCCAGTCTATCGACGTCTGCCAGGAAGGTGTGCGGCGAATGATTGCCGCGACGAAACCGGGAATGACTGAAAACGCCATCTGGGCAATTCTGCACCAGACCAATATCGAACTCGGCGGCGAGTGGATTGAGACGCGCCTATTGAATTCTGGTCCTCGCACCAATCCGTGGTATCAAGAGGCGAGCGAACGCATCGTTCAAGAGGGCGATATTATCTGCGTCGATACCGATTTAATCGGGCCACACGGCTATGGGGCGGATTTATCCCGCAGTTGGACAGTCGGCAACAAGAAGCCAAATGGCGAACAACGCCGCCTATATAACTTGGCGCATGAGCAAGTGTTACGCAATTGGCAATTGTTCACGCCAGGGCGCAGCTTTTTTGAATTGGCGGATTTGGCCTATCGGATGCCTGAAAAATATAAAGCATTCGAGCAACCCGCCATAGCGCATGGCAGTGGGCTTTGCAACGAATTCCCGCTCTTAATCCATTCCGATAAAATACGTGCAAAGGGTCATGATGGCATTGTAGAATCGGGCATGATTATCTGTGTGGAAAGCTATGCAGGGGCACCCGGTGATGTGGAAGGGGTCAAGTTGGAACAGCAGATACTTGTTACAGAAGATGGACCTGAGCTACTTTCGGATATGGGGTTCGAGGAAGAATTGCTTGCCTGAAAGTACACAAGAAAGAGATGCTCCAACTCTTGCGAATACAACATCCGCCACCTGCTTCTCCAGATATCACATCGGCCCATAATACCGTGAATTACTCCGTTGTTTCAGCACGATACAGATAGTTGTTTTTCCTGATGCTTTGGCTGAGGCCTTGATATTAGCGAATTTTCAGCCTTTACTCAGAAGCTCATTTGGCGAGGGTGGGTTTTGGTAAGAGCGAGATATTAAAACGAAGTGCAGTCTATACCTAATCTCGCATGTCTGTGAACACCGGTCAGGCGTTGGTCGGGATCTTGCCAATACCCGAGAAAACAAAGATTTGGAGAAGCTCTAACATCAAGGATCAGTCAATCATTGCGATTGTCGCATCAGTGGTTTTGACATCGCCGAAGCTTTGATAAAAAGATGTGAGGCCCGCCAAATGGTCATCGTCGTAACGGGCCGCATTGGCATCCTCGACCATTACCACCTTGTAATCCAACATCATCGCGTCGCGCGCGGTGCTTTCCGAGCACATGTTCGTAGCGGTTCCAGCTACAATGAGGTTCTCAACACTATTGGCCTGAAGGATCTCATGCAAATCCGATGAACCCACGATGAAGGGAGAAAACCTGCGTTTGGTGATGATCCTGTCTTCATCCTTCACCTCGAGTTCCGGATAAATTTCATAGCCATCATTGCCGGGGCTGAGCTTGGTTAAGTGATTTTCCCCCTTGGCTTCAGTGAAGAAGTACTTATGGTAAAGAGGCCACTGACTGGGCGCACCTTCTTTCTCAGCGCAGCGCATGATTACCCAATATACTTGTACACCTTTGGCTCGGCAGGCTTCGGCGAGGCGGTTCACATTCGGAACGATGGAAATCGCAGTGTCGACTTCAGCTACATAAAAATTTTGCATGTCGATGACAAGAAACGCGGTTTTAGCCGCCTCGAATTTGTCAAATACCGCAAGCTTGCCCCGTTTTACCATGATCCTTTCGATCACGTAGTCAGGTATTTTCACGTTATGCGGCATATTTTGTCCCCCTGCACCTAATCTTACTTTGAATCCCACTATGTTCCCAATAGTTTACAAAGGCAAGTCACATTACCACAAGTGGTCTTACAAAAGGAATTAAATCACCTGGCTCTCATGCCTGCCTCAGCGTCTGGACGAACGGAACGTGGGAAGAGGAAACCGAGCGGTTTCTTCGTCCAAATTCTGCTGTCTGGCTGTGACCAGATACTAACGTATTCAGCTAGCCGAAGTTTATTCATTCATGGCTTTCGCGAGATTGAGAAGGTTTCGTTGATAAACCATAAGCCACCATTTTCGCGTAACACATCGCCGGTGATATCCAGATATCGGGTACTTTCCTGCATCGTGGCCTGCGCTAATTCCTCTTTGACCTGAGCGAAATAAATTGCGTTGTTCCAAGCCCCTTGCAAGGAAAGAATCGCTGAATCGTCGCTTTTGATGATGGGTAAAGTGTGCATGTCAAAGCGGAAAAGTGATCGCGCACCAGTCACTCCACTGAAGGCTAGATCTTCCTGGTCAAAGCGCAAATACTTGCGCAACTCTGAGATGATATCATGGCGTGAGACATTTTTTAAAGATTGATCTGGCCAGACGCGTTGGACTATTTCATGCGCAGGGTCTTGACCCAGAGACTGAACTACCTTCACCCGCCCACCTGGGGCCAAATGCCGGATCACGGGATCGAGAATATACTCGATCCGAAACCGCATCGTATGGGAGTGCAGGAACGGGTGGCTTAGAAAACAATAATCAAATTGTAGATGGGCCTTACCCTGCTCGGGTATTAGATGGGCTAGGCCCGCCTTGTGATCTGCCCGGTAGATAATGACAACGCTTGGCTTTGTATAAACTGGAAAATCGTCCTCTCCCTGAACCATTACCCATTCATTGGCGAGCTTGGGAAAGAGATCGGCTACCTGTTGCTGGTAATCATAGCTTCGGTCTCCGTTGAGCCCTACATCGTGCCAGGATAGGTCCTGGGGGCCTTCAGCGGCGGTTTTTTTCAGTTGCACCGCTTCGCGCGTATAGAGATTGGTCAGAATCAAAACTGTGAGCGGGTGCTCGGCAAGGCGGTCTACCATACGCCCCATTGTGTTGCGCAAATCCTCCAAACACCAGCCC
>CAUZJT010000184.1:0-4760 GCA_963580215.1 Gammaproteobacteria bacterium | reverse complement strand
CTTGAGCATGCCCTTGAGTTGTATCTTGTTGCCTGACTCCTTCACGATCTTCCATGAGCCGTCGTCGACATATTTAGGGGCAAGGTTGGCTTTCTCAGAAATACCTGTGAGCAGGCCGGTGGAATTACCAAATTGCTCTCGCTGAACGCCCATTATATCCATCAGTTTCAGGTGGAGATTTCCGTTTGGTACATTGGGATATTCCACATAACGACCGGGCAGAATTTTACCACCGCCCCCTCCGGCCAGCACCAGTGGCAGATCGCTGACCGAGTGATAATCGCCATGCTTGATTCCTGAGCCAAACAATATGGCCGAATTATCAAATACAGTACCATCAGCGTCCTTAAGTGACTTGAGCCGATCGATGAATTGGCCAAACTGCTGGACGTACCAGTGATTAATTTTATCGTAGCCTGATAATCCCGATGAGCGGTTACGGGTGCGCACAAAGTGCGAGAGCATGTGCAACTCGTCGTTGATTCCAAGGAACTCAAAGGTCGACCGACTTTCGGTGTGGGCCATTATCAATGTGCAAACCCGGGTCATGTCCGTCCAGAATGCCAGTGCCATGAGTTCGAGCATAGCACGGGTACGATCCGCAAGATTATTGGCGGCCGGCACGGGACGTATCTCTCGCAGCCTTGCATCGCGCACTGGATTGTTTTGTGCGCTAAACTGTTCAATATCCCGTTCCACATCTCGCACTGACTGCAGGTATTGCTCCAACACTTGCTTGTCCTGGTTGCTTGCCTTGCGCGCGATGGCTGCGTAGCTCTCCTTCACTTCATCAAGCACACTTTTGGTGTGCTGCCGGAAGCCGCTATTATGAAAGCCTTTGAAGAGGTGATTAAAAACGACCTCTGGTTTATCTTCTACTGGGAGTGCTTTGCCATCTTGGTCGTACGAGAGAAAGTTTTCGGCGGGATCGTTGCCATCCAGGTAGGTGTCGCTACGTAGTTGAAGGGACTTAACGGGCGTATTTTTTCCAACATGATCAGCAATAACCTGATCAAAAGACTGTCTTTGAATGAGGCGTGATTTGCGAAGTTGCCCGGTCATAAAGTTAACCGTCGCACTCTCATGTCCCCCTCCTTTTCCGGAACCCTCAATATTTCGGAGAAGGACAATATCTGATTTGTTTTTCTCAAGCGGGCTTAACAACTTTGAAAGTTCAAAATCTGTTTCAGTCGCACCGGTGATATCCCACGAGCTTGGGTTAACGCCCGCGCCCTTGAACAGTACAGCCATACGCAGGGCTTTATTGGCAGGAGCAGCCTTAGCGTAACTAAGCGCGGGTGACATTATCTCCAGAGACGGCAGTGCTAAGGCCGCGCCAACACCGCGCAGAAAGGTGCGCCTTGGAATAAGGTAGGATATTTTGCTCATGGTGAATCCTGTCTGCTTTGAAACTGTGAACTGCTGATGATTTCTTGAATCAGTGTATTCATTTTAAACTTGTTATGCTCCAGTGCAGCACAAATCCTTTCTACGGCAGGGCGGTCATATGGCTGAATTTTACGCCCAATTGCATAGGAAAATAATCTTTCCACAATGTTTTTGACGATGGGTTTTTGATATTCACTAATCAAAATTTGTTTCATTTCCTTTGGGCTTTGGAAATTTCCGCCATTGGGAAACTGACCTATGGCTTTTATCGGGCGTTTATTTTTGTAGCTGGTGCGCCATTTGCCGTAAGGATCAAAACTTTCCAGGCCCAGCCCGATGGGATCGATATGTTTATGGCAGCTGATACAAATGGCCTTGCTGGTGTGAGCTTTCAAGATATCAGCAAGGTCAACGAGCCGTTTGCCATCCACTTTTTCGCTTTTGCTCAGGGCCGGCACATTTTCCGGGGCGTGCATCGGGCGTCCAATGATTTTGTCCAGCATCCAAACGCCGCGGCGGATAGGATTTGTCTTTTCCGGGGCTGAGGTTGTCCGGAGGATTCCCACTGAAGTGATGATGCCTCCCCGTTGATCACTTTTAATTTTAATGAGGCGCGGCGGGTCATAGAATCTTTCACGTATTCCCTTGGGCCGTTGCCTGCGCCATTTGAAAATATCCTGATGCTTTAATGGGAATGAATGAACGGAGCCGCCTGTACGTACACCAGTGTAATTACTTTGGTAAAGCCAATCTGAGTCAATTATATCCAGAATACTTCGGTCGGACTTGATTAGTTCATCAAAGAAAAACAACACTTCATCATAAACCCCGCGATTCCAATTTTCGTTCCGGTAAAAGACTCGATTCGAGACAATCTCCGAGAAGCCAAGCCATTGTCCTGCGAAATCTTCCGCGAGCGAGAGTCGCTTCGGCGAATTGAGTAAACGATCGATCTGTACGGATAAAAGGGATTCCTCTAATAGCTCTCCACTTTCCGCCAGAGTGAAGAGTTCGTCATCGGGCATGCTCGCCCATAAGAAATATGACAACCGGCTGGCTAGTTCATAAGCGCTGACACGGTATGGTGTACCGCGATCCTTGGCGGTCTCAATCCGGTAAACGAACGCTGGGGATAGGAGTACGATTTTCATCGCGTGCAAAAGCGAGGGCACGGGGGCTTTGCTCTTTCGTTGTGCCTGGTACGTGCGCCATACCACCTGTTCATTGTCCGCATTGCGATAGCCGCGCCACGCGCGTTTCATAAAACGCTGCAGGATTTTGTTTGCGGTGGCATCAGCAAGATTCACCGGCTCTTCTTTAAACCCAAAAACTTTCCCGCGAGCCTCCGAGTCTTGAGCAAAAGTATGCAGTGCATATTCGAAGGCCTGACTGTATTTCAGGATCGGCGGCTTGGAGCCTGCTAAATGTGCTGCATCATTGTGGAAGCCTGATTCACCCGGGGCATCTGGGGGCAAAATTGTCTCCAGCGTGGAAGGAAGCAGTGCCGGCACTTCCGGACTGAAAACATACGGCTGCTTCAGGGATAAGTGCAGCAAGTCCTCCAGCGTATTGATCAACTCATACCGGCTCAAGCGCCGCAGGGGCGTCTGGCCTATATGCTCCCTGCCATCCTTCAGCACGTATGTGGATTGATACCATTTGGCGATCTGCACCTTCTGTGTTGTGGTTAAAGGCTCCTTCTTCTTTGGTGGCATCTCCCCGGCACGAACGACGTGATCAACCTTTTCCCATAAGGCTGCGGTCTTGGGTTCATTCAGGTTATCTGCAGCCAATAGTTTTGTGAGATTGATGCCGCCTTTGCGTGTCTCAGCGTCGTGGCAATCCAGGCAGCGTGAATTCAGAATCTTTGCCGCCGGCTGAATATCCGCACCCGCCAAAGCCAGACCCCCCCAAAAAGCCAACAAAGCCATCAGTGTGGTTTTCATTGCGCAGAACCCTACTCCTCCCGCCGCGCCCGTTCAACCCGAATGACCCTTACCGCCCCTTGCCAACCCATCAGCCGACCTTCACACTCTTTCCCCGTGCCACCCCTGCAACCACCCGACTCAATGCACCTCGAATCCGCCCAGGGCCGGCTGGAGCTGGGCAACCACGAGGAGGCGAACCCGCAAGGCTGCGGCAGTCTCCTGTTTGCCGTAGTGGTAAGGTAATGGGACGGCGGGTGAATGCGTGACGATGATTCCTTTTCATCGTAGAGGCACTACCAACCGTACCGAGAGAAAAACGCAGGCGGAAGTCGTTCAGCCGGACTGTCGCCGGCCAGCGTGAATACGATTCCCATCAGTGCGGGAGCCGGGTTGTGACGTTGGTTGCAGTTGCCCAGCCCCCAGCGCATCCCGACCGCCAGTAACTCGAATGAGACGAATTTCTGTTCCTTGAGGTTGAACGTTGCGCGGCCTAGCAGCTTCGGTTCGTAGCCGATCTTCTTCGGGGACACCAATGATGCGCGAGTCTCTCCCTCAAAGCTGAGCGACACTAAATCGCCTTTAATCTGAACCACGGTGGATGTTAATCGCGCCTTCTCGATCGCCTCTTTGGGGAAGAACGTGTAATTCAAAGCATGAACATTATCGAGCAGATGAAAGCGAGCCAGACGTTGCACCAGTTCGCGCGGCACGTTGTGCTTGGCGCCTTTTTTTGGTTTAGCGGGGAGCAGGGCGCGCGCCTCGGCTTTGCGGAACCAGGCGTAGTCCAGATTCGAGTCGGGCCAACGCTCGCGCTTCCGGTCACGGGCGACCACACGCAACACCAGGCCGTCAGCGGGATAGAGTTTCTCCTTGCGGCGCCAGTTCTCGGCCGCTTTGGGATCGGGAGCCTTGGGCAATAGCCGCTTTTCACGAGGAAGTGTCGCCCACTTTGCCAACCCCTGCTTCATCATCTCCACGAGTACTTTTGAGTCGGCGCTGGAGCTAGCCGCGAGCAACTCCCCGCTGGGAGTCACCGCGTAGTGTCCCTGCGCGCCTCCTCGATTTCCCTTTTTAATTGTGCGTTGCTTGGCGAATTTTCGGAACAGCAATGCGTCTGCATCCTGGCAGAAAGTTTTCTGCATGCGGTCGCACGCGTCGGCAGCCACAACGAACTCGGCGGCCAGCTTCTGTACCTCGCGTTTGGACCAGACTAACTGTCGGTCTTTGACGCCATTGCCTCACGTATTGCAAAGTGGGTGCCCATTCATCGCCCACAGCAGGATCGGCTTGTCCCTCGCCTGCGCCTCGATGACGGCGTCCCAGAAGCTCGTCCGCCAAGGAATCCTTCGGTAAGAGAGTTCCCAGTTCTTGGGAAGAACATGATCGCGCCACTTTGCGTAATTAGCGTCCGTCAGCTCCTTTTCCTGGAACTCATCTGCTGCG
>CAUZJT010000183.1:0-4767 GCA_963580215.1 Gammaproteobacteria bacterium | reverse complement strand
GTACTCGCCTTCTTTGGGTTGCCCACCGCGGCGCACCCGAATATCAACACGTTCAAGATGCCTTAATGGTTCGCGAAGCGGTCCCGCTGGCAGCAACAGGCCGTTGCCGTGGCCGGTCACGCCATCGATTACCGCTATTTCAATCATTCGCCCAAGAGCCAAGTGTTGCAAACCATCATCGGCTATCACGAGATTGACGTCGGTTTCCTGTAGTAGTCTATCGACCGCCTTGGCTCTTTTGCGGGCAATTACTACCGGTACCTTGGCCTCCCGGGCAATGAGTACCGGTTCATCGCCCACCAAAAAAGGATCGGTCGCTGCAGTCACTGTTGTGGGGCCCTCCGAGGTTCCGCCGTACCCACGACTTACGACTCCCGGCCGCCAACCTTTAGCTCGTAAACCTCGTGCTAACTCTATAACCAACGGTGTTTTTCCTGACCCACCGACCGTCAGGTTTCCAACCACCAATACCGGTACATTCCAGTGCTGAACCCTAAAAACACCAAGTTGGTACAAAAGCGCTCTGATGGAAATGATCAGCCCATAGCAAATGCTTAGCGGCAACAACAACAATGTAAGCGCATCTATCCGGTTCCAGTGCCGCTGCAGACTGGCCGCTACATTCATGGCAGGGGCTGCTGTGGGGAATCCGTGTATAACTTGTCCTCAGCCTGTTGTACGCGCCACATATGTGCATAGAGTCCATTACGGTCTAGTAGTGTTTGGTGGCGGCCAGACTCTTTAATTCGTCCATCTTCAAACACATGAATCTCATCTGCGCGGGTAACAAAACCTAGCCGGTGCGCGATAATCAGAGTCGAGCGTTGTGAAGAAAACTGCTCTAACGAGGCTTTGATCTCCTGTTCCGAGAGCACGTCGAGCGCTGAGGTAGCCTCATCCAACACTAGAATCGCGCCGGGACGGTACAGTGCGCGGGCCAATGACACCCGCTGCCTTTGCCCACCTGAAAGCCTCATTCCCAACTCCCCCACCTGCTGCTTGCCGTCGTTTGAAAACTTATCTATGCCCGTGGCTTCCAGCAATCGCTGCAGATCAATCTGCGGTTCGCCGCTCTCGGCATAAGTGACATTTTGCATAATAGTGCCGTCAAACAAGATCGGTTCTTGGGGTACCAAGGACACCTGGCGACGCAAATCAGTAAGCGAGTAAGAACCTATCGGAATCCCATCAATAAGGATCTCACCGTTGTTCGCGGTATAAAAGCCCAGCAGAAGCGACGCAATCGTGGATTTGCCACTTCCGGATGCACCGACAAGCGCAACGGTTTTGCCAGGTTCTAAAATAAAAGATACATCCTTAAGGGCCGGCTGATCTCCCTGGGGATAAGTAAAGGCTACGTTTTGGAACTCCACGCGGCCAAGAACCTTTCGTGGCGGGTTGGATTCGCCGACAACCTCAGATGGTTCATCAATCACCGAAAACACGCTGTTAGCAGCGGCTAACCCTGCCTGAACATACTCGTTGATCCTGGCCAGTCGCTTAATAGGGCTCATCAAGAGCAGTATGGTGCCCATGTACGAAACGAATGTACCGGGGCTGACGAATGCTCCGATCGTGTCAGTCAGTGCCAGATAGATAATCAGGGATACTCCCGAACCGGCGATTAGGAGCAGCAGTGGAACGCTAATCGCTGCGACCAAGGCGCGACGCAGGGATCGCCGCCTGTTGGCTTCATTGACCGCACTAAAGGTGGCCTCTTCTATCGTGTAACCGCCGAAAGCTTTGACCACGCGATGCCCCTGAAAAGCCTCCTTCGCAACGTGGGTGATTCCACCCATTGATTGTTGGATACCTTCACTCGACCGACGAAAACGGCGGGACGCCTTACGGACAACAAAGGCTACAAAAGGCGTAATGAGAAGAAAGATAAGCGTTAGCGGCCAACTTAGGACTAACATCCAACCGATAAGACCCAGCGCCAGAAGCGAGTCCTTGATAATAATCTGCACCGCCATCGTGCTGGCGGCAGCGACCTGCTCGAGATCGTAAATTAATTTCGAGATAAGGCCTGAAGTCGGCTGAAGATCATAGTACGCAGAGGGTAAACGAATCATTCGCCCAAATAACAATTGACGTAGGTCGAAAATCAAACGACGCCCCACCCAAGCGATACAGTACTGGTCAGTGAACGCACCAACCGCCCGGGCCATGAAAACCCCCATAAGCAAAGCCGGGATTAGTCGAATCATAGTGTCGTCGCGCTCAACGAACCCACCATCCATGATTGGTTTTAGGAGCGCTGCAAAACCCACTTCGGACATGGCAACCACTGCCATACCGGCGACGCTGAGAAGAAAAACGGCTTTGTGTGGCCAAACATATCCAAGCAAACGTCGGTAAAGCGCGACACCTCCCAGTGATTCCCCGTCAGTGCTCATCGTTGGGATATCTGCGCAGCGAAAGTGACTCGCGCGATTCCTGCACGTCTAGCTGCATCCAGGGCGAGAACCACTGCCTGGTGACTGGTTTGAGCATCCGCGCGAATCACCAGCGTTGGGCTTGATGCACTCCTGGAGCGTTGCCCAAGAGCACTCGCCAGTTGATCAGCATCTTGGGGCTGAATTGGAGCGCTGGAGTCACCGTCGATAAGGTACAACTGGTATTGTCCCTGTGCATTAATCACCAGGGAAAGATCCTGTTGGACCGAAGGGTGCGCAGCCTCATTATGAGCTTCGGGCAAGGCTATCTCCAGGCTGGTTTCACGATTGAAAGTGGTGGAGACCATAAAGAAAATTAGCAACAAGAAGACGATATCAATCAACGGGGTCAAATTAATCGTGACTTCCTCGGCCGGTGCGGTTGAGAATTTCATCTTGGCAGACGCCCGCGAAGCACTTCGAGCAAGCGCAGCGCCTGTTGCTCAATTTCTACTGTTAATTCGTTAATCCGGCCTCGAAAATAGCGATGAAACATTAGGCTCGGTATCCCGACCGAAAGCCCTGCTGCGGTGGTGATTAGCGCTTCGTATATTCCCCCGGCCAGAATTTGAGGGTCCCCGACTCCGGCGGTGGTTATGGCAGCAAATACTTTAATCATGCCAATCACCGTGCCCAGTAATCCCAGCAAAGGCGTAGTCGCCGCTATTGTCCCGAGCGCGTTCAGGTATCGCTCAAGGCCGTGTACGACGTGCCGGCCAGATTCTTCGACCGCGTCTCTGACTCGAAGCGGGTCGCTCTCTGCGCAGGCGAGTCCAGCGGCCAAAACCCGGCCTAAGGCAGAGCCGCGACGCAACGCCGCAATACGATTGGCATCCAAACGACCTTGTATCAGAGCCCGTTCCACATCAGTGGCCAAGCCCGAAGGCGTCACCACGGAGCGGCGCAGCGCTAATGAGCGTTCAAGAATAATGGCGACCGATAGCACAGAACATACCAGAATGGGTAACATCAGCCACCCCCCAGTACGGATCAATTCAAACATTACTAACAGACTCCCAGGAGAATGATCGAAAAAAGAAAGCATTCAAGCCAGAGTATTTCATCAGGTGATTAATTCTACCCGGCCTGAGTTCGGTGGGGGGTCTGACTGACCAGATCCGCTATTGGTGCCAAAAACGTATTTGGGTATCAGCAAACGTGTCAACAGTCCATCCTTGCGCCGTGGTCTCTAGATCAAGCTGGCCTCTTTCTGCCGTGTCTAACATCCGGATCCCAAGCCGTTCATATCGTCTTTTTATCTCTGGTGCCGGATGGCCAAATCGATTACCTGAACCGCGGCTGAACAGGGCCATTAAGGGTTGAGTGGCGCCAAGAAAACTCATCCCCGATGATGTCTTTGAGCCATGGTGGGGTACTTGAAGAATATCCACTTTAAGATCATCTCCGTAGCGTCTAACCAGCGCCTGTTCTGCGAGGCGTTCAATATCTCCTGTGAGCAACAGGCTTCCGTAGGGCCCGGAAATGCGAAGAACACAAGATCGATTGTTGATATTCTGACCGGTATCAGGACGGCTCTTGAGGAATTGAAATCGAACATCATCCCAGATCCACGGATCCTGCAGCTCGCAATCACCACTGGATTCACCTTCAGTATCGCTGTGATTGAGTCTTCCGATTGGAAATGCGCGTTGAATCCCCGCAAGGCCTCCTGCGTGATCATTTGAATTATGACTCACCACCACAACATCAATGAAGGAAATTCCTTGCCCTCGAAGTTCAGGAACGACTACTGCCTCCCCGAGACTGAAATTTCCGTACCGAGGCCCTGTGTCAAACAGCAGTACATGGTTAGTGGTATAGACGGCCGCCGCCAAACCTTGGCCAACGTCAAGTAATGTAACGCGAAAGTGTCCGGGTGCCGGGCGCGACCCTCCACTCGGACTAGCTAGGGAAAAAACGGCCAACAACAACAAAATAATTGATCTTTTAACCCGACGTTTCCCAAGCACGATAACCGCAAAACATGTAGCTGCAATAGTCCCCCGAATTGGGTCAAGGCTTAGGACGGCCCCGGGTAACTCCGAAAACCACTCGCTTAGAAACAAAACCTTGGAGATTACCCAGTCGGAAATTGAAAGAAAGGGAGTTGTGGCCTGACTAAAGCCAGAAAAATAGAAAATGAGCCCCATTAAAACCAGTGGGACGACTATTAATTCAAAAACCGGAACAGCAAAAAAATTTACCACGGGTGAAACCAATGAAACTTCGCCAAACCAGATTAAAAGCAAAGGGGCAAGGCCAATCAGCAAAACTATCTGTAATCGAATGAGTGTTCGGGCATAAAAAAACAGTTTGCGGAACCAGGCAT
>CAUZJT010000182.1:0-4779 GCA_963580215.1 Gammaproteobacteria bacterium | reverse complement strand
CAGGCCATCGTTGGCGAGCAGCGCCTGGGTGGGCGTCTCAATGGCGCCGAGATAGGCCAATACCTGCGACTCGGTTAGAAATACAGGTGACGGCAGTCGCAGCCGTGGGTCGCTGCGCCAGCTATAGCCGCCTTCGACCTTGGCAAGGTTGCGACTTACCAAAGCTTGTGCGGCTTTGTGGCCCATATTGCCAAGTCGTGCACGCGCCATAATTAACGGCTCAAGGTCAGGATACAGAGCTGGAGTCTTATCGCGAAGCTTGGCGTAAGCTGCGATCGAGTCACGCAACCGCCCCGGAGCGCCATCGGCCGTTTGGGACACTGGACCGAGGTTTTCGATGAGCATCATTGCCCGAATACGTGTGGGCGCTGCTACAGCCACCGTGGTTGAGATTGCACCACCCAAGGAATGCCCCAGCAGCACCAGCTCTTTCCAACCCAGAGCATCAGCGACCTCGAGCACGGCTGGCGGGTAGTCCATTAAATGGTAACGCGCACCTTCGGGCCGGTGCTGTGAAAAACCATGACCCGGCAGATCAATCGCCACCAGATTAAGATCGGCGAGATAAGGCGCAATCGGCAAAAAACTCGCGGCATTATCCAGCCAGCCATGCACAGCCAGCGTTGGGATTCCATCAGCCGATCCCCAGCGAAGCCCTCGGATCGTACCTGCACTGGGCGTTTCGACAGAAAACGACTGGCAGTCCATGGCGCCTTTAATACCTTCCCAGAAAGCCTTTAGGCTGCGACCTAGAGATTCTAAATAATTGTTTTTTATACAGAATAAAGAAAATAAACTCCCCTAAAATGACGGTGCACGCAAGGTTTTTTACACTGTTTTCCCCTGTCAAGACTATCATTTTATGGGGATTACGTATAAATATAGACGAAGTTAATTTATATAACTATTAATCATATTAATACTGATTATTAGCCCATTCGAGGACGCTGTTATGCCGCAAGCGATACAAACTCAGAATAATGACCTGGCGCAGGCGGTACGCCACTCATTCACTCTGACTGATAACGAGACTGGTGAGTCTTGGGAGTTACCTATCCTGCATGGCGCCGTTGGCCCTAAGGTAATCGATATCCGCAAGCTCTACAGTCAGACCGGCGCCTTTACCTATGATCCCGGATTTACCTCTACCGCATCGTGTTCATCGGAGATCACCTATATCGACGGTGAGGCCGGAATTCTGCTGCATCGGGGATATGCCATCGCCGACCTTGCCAAGAATACCGACTTCATGGATGTCTGTTACCTGCTTCTGCACGGCGAGCTACCGTCTCCGGAAGAAAAGGAGCAGTTCGACGGTGACATTACCCGCCACACCATGCTGCACGAACAACTGGCGCGGTTCTACAGCGGGTTCATGCGCAGCGCCCACCCGATGGCTATCATGGTTGGGGTGGTTGGCGCCTTGTCGTCGTTCTACCACGACAGTACCGATATCAACGATCCACTGCAGCGCATGTCGGCCGCCCACCGGTTGATCGCGAAGATGCCGACCATCGGCGCCTACGCCTACAAATACTCTCTGGGTCAGCCATTCATTCAACCCAGTAACGATCTCACCTACTCGGAAAACCTACTCCGACTGATGTTCGGTGTACCGACACAAGATTACGAAGTTAACCCGGTGCTGGCCCGCGCTATTAACCGCATCCTGATCTTGCATGCAGATCATGAACAAAACGCGTCGACCTCCACGGTGCGTCTCGCCGGCTCCTCGGATGCCAATCCGTTCGCCTGCGTGGCCGCAGGCATTGCTTCATTGTGGGGCCCCGCTCATGGGGGCGCCAACGAAGCGGTATTGAGCATGCTTGAAGAGATCGGCACCAAGGACCGGATCCAGAAATTCGTCAAGAAGGCTCAGGACCCGGACGACCGGTTTCGACTGATGGGTTTTGGCCATCGGGTATATAAGAACTACGACCCGCGGGCCACAGTAATGCGTGATACCTGTCACGAGGTACTGAAAGAACTCGGCATCCAGGATCCGACACTGGACCTGGCCCTAGAGCTTGAGCAGATCGCCCTCAACGATCCCTATTTCGTTGACAAGAAGCTTTATCCAAACGTCGACTTCTACTCTGGAATCATCCTGCGTGCATTAGGCTTTCCAACCAATATGTTTACAGTGGTATTTGCCATCGGCCGCACCGTGGGCTGGATTTCCCACTGGAAAGAAATGATGGAATCTTCCGAGAGCCGGATCGGCCGGCCACGCCAACTCTACGTCGGCAAGGAAGAGCGCCCGTTTACTGCTGTCTCTCAGCGCGAACATACCGAGAAACAATCGGGCTGGGCCTGGTTATGGGGCGGAAATCGCAAGAACGACTGACCCATAGCGCCGATCAACCGCTCCTGATCTAGACCAACGCTAGTGAAATGTGTGGTCTACAAAGGCATGCGCAGGCAGGACACCTACCTGTATGTTGCTTCGGCTGAAGCGCTCACTGAGCTCCCCAAAGCGCTGCTGGGCCAGCTCGGCAAGCTACAGCAGGTGATGGAATTGGATCTGACGCCGCACGTCAACCTGGCAGCAGCAGACCCCGCTGCTGTGATGAACAGCATAGAATCACGAGGATTCTATCTGCAGTTGCCCCCGGGGGCCCCAACCGACACGTGCTGACCAAGATCCTATTTACGCTTGCTGTGATACTGGTAGTTGCGCTGGTCTTTCGAACCAAGAGTCAGCCTGCCGAGGCGTCAGCAGCTCCTGCCCCTGACAAGGGGGGGATTTCAGCCCCTATGGTCGCCTACTCTTTGCTGGGATTGGTGATCGCGATATCGGCACTGGTTTTTGTCCTGCACTGGCAAGAACAGCACCGCATCATTAATATCCGTGTGATAGACAGCCAAGGTACAACCTTGAACTACCAGGCCTACAAAAAGGCGGTTGACGGTCGGCGCTTTACCACCATTGGTGGCCTGGCAGTAGATCTCGCTGACAGTGACCGCATCGAAATTCTGGAAAAGGAAAACTGAACATCATGAAAACACTGGACCTCACGCTTTGCAGCCCTTTGCGTTGGCTCGCTGGAGCCATGATACTGACCTTCAGTCTGAGCACCCTGGCCGCTGACTTCGACTCCTTTGTCGGACACTATGCCGGTAGCAGTGCGATCGTTGGCAACACTGAAGGCACTGCAAATAGCCGTGGGATCGTAGTGGATATCAGCAAACACAAAAAGGGTTTTCGCATCAACTGGTCTACTACCAAGGCGAAGTCAGGTAAGCGCAAGGAATATACGATCGATTTTGTACCAACCAAGCGCGATCATATCTATGCAGCCGCGCAAAAGATTAACGTGTTCGGCGGCAAGCAACCACTCGACCCGTTGCAGGGCGACCCCTACATGTGGGCCCGTTTCACAGGCAAGAGCATGAAAATTCTCGGCCTGCTGATCAACGAACAAGGAGAGTTCGAGCTTTTCTCCTATACACGTACACTGCACGATGACGGGCAGGCCATGTCCCTGCGCTACCTGCGCCTTGACGAGACGGGAGAACAACGTGTCATTGAAGGGGAGCTACGCCGACAGGCTGACTGATAGGCAGTAGAGCACCGCCACAGTCAAGCTTATTTAGTTGATTCAAAGACGCATTCCATCTCAACCCATATCAATATTGCTGTATTGCGTAGATGCGCCAGGATATCGGTTGGCCTGGAGGCATCAATTAGCAGCGGATAAGGGTATTAAAGAGAAACCTCGCAGGCCAGCGAGGTAAATAGGCAAGGCTCCGCTGTGATCAGGGTGAAAAAGAGTGGTAACGATAGCTCTATGGGCATGAGTTTTAGGGGGAGGGACATTAATCCATCCTATGCGCTCACTTCATTGAGCAAAGTATTGGCGTCAAAAAATCGGTTGTTGAGGACAGCTAACAAGAGGCGCACAAATCCTGGTTTCAGATGGGAATCTGTTTGGCAATACTGCCATGCAAGCTCATGAAGCCTCACCAAAACATCTCGTCGCATCAACGGGCTTGATCGATGGCATATGCCATGATGCACACCAGTTCGAACATCAGGTTCGCCGCGATGATAGATGTAATGCCTGTGGGGTTGTCAAAGCATGGCGCAATCTCGGAAATGTCTGCACCAACGATGTCGGCGCCTTGCAGCGATCGCAAAATCACTTGCATGTCACGAGCTGAGATGCCACCAACTTCCGGTACTGGTGTCGCAGGGCATTCCGTAGGATCAAGACCGTCGATATCGATGGAAACATAGGTATTGCCGGTACCCAAAGTTTGGTTGATCAGTTTGATGGCAGCCGCCCGACCCATTTGTTCGTAATCATCATAAGTGATAACGGTCCAACCGGCATCGATACCAAACTGAATGTCATGCGGGCTGAATCGGCTACCGCGCAAGCCAAGTTGAACCACGCGGCTAGGATCAATCAGACCTTCTTCAGAGACACGGCGCATAAACGTTGCGTGGTTGACGCGATCACCGCAAAACTCATCCAATGTGTCGGCGTGTGCGTCTACATGCAAAATACCCACAGGCTCATCAGCGGCAATTCCACGCAAGATGGGCGTGGGGATTGTGTGATCGCCTCCAACAGCGATGGGCCGAATGTTATTTACCTTTAGATTGGCAAAATACTTTTCGATATTCGCAATGGATTCATCCTTGCTCAGTGGGTTTACCGGGGCATCGCCAATATCGGCAATGTTACACATTTCATGAGGCTGGATACCCGTCGTCTGGTGAACCTCGCGAATAATGCGGCTGTGGTGGCGCACCGCGCCGGGGGCTTCGCG
>CAUZJT010000181.1:0-4825 GCA_963580215.1 Gammaproteobacteria bacterium | reverse complement strand
TGGCCTGGCATATCATGAGGAGCGCCGTCGCCGTCGAGAGGAGCGGATCAGTGGAAAAGCAGAGGTCGCTGAGCTGACTTTTGCCAGTAGCACTGAGACAGAAGACAAGGCCGAGCCGGCTGAAGCAGTGCTGGGCTGAGGCTTTGTTTAAGGCAGAAGCCTAGAAATGTTGACAAAAAACCGAGTTCTGCCTAGAATCGCCGCCCTTTGTTGGGTTTGATGAATATGGGCCGAAAGCGAGTCTAAGAGCGAGAAAAAGAAGATGCCAACGACGAATCAACTGGTTAGAAAGCCTCGGGCACGACAGACTCAAAAGTCGAACGTGCCGGCGCTGGCAGCTTGCCCGCAAAAGCGCGGCGTATGCACTCGGGTATATACCACCACACCTAAAAAGCCGAACTCAGCTTTGCGCAAAGTGGCCCGGGTACGTTTAACCAATGGCTTTGAAGTAACCAGTTATATCGGTGGTGAAGGGCACAATCTCCAGGAGCACTCGGTTGTGCTTATCCGGGGCGGTAGAGTGAAGGATCTGCCAGGTGTGCGCTATCACACAGTACGGGGGACGCTAGATACATCAGGCGTCGGTGATCGGCGACAGGGTCGCTCGAAATACGGCACGAAACGACCGAAGTCGTAACGTAAACAAATACACGGGTTTTGAACTGGTTGCCCCAGGGTGACTGGCATTAAATAAACCGTAAATAGGCCAGCATAGCTGACTGGCCACGGTGATAAAGGCGACCTTGCTAGAATAAATAAAGGTTGCCACAGAAGTCGCGAAGGCAGTATCACGCTGTTAGCGACAAAAAGCTGTCTCACCGTATGATTGCGCTCCGGTGGCAAAAGCCACTGTTGCGAACTGTCTGTGGCGCCTGTTCGACGGGCGATGAAGACAGTTGCTACAAGGATTTGTAAAAAGTCGGTACGCCGGCCCAGAAACTGAACTGTTTGCCCCACTGTGGCAGCGGTTCTCTGATAGTGGAACTGAAATTAGATGCCCAGACGTCGTGAAGTCCCAAAACGGATAATCCTGCCGGATCCGAAATTCGGCGATCAGACCATTGCCAAATTCATTAACGTAATGATGAAGGACGGCAAGAAGTCTATTGCTGAACGCGTCCTGTACGGCGCTTTAGACACGATTCATGGTCGGGGTTCATCTGAACCGCTCGACGTGTTCTATCAAGCGCTTGAGAATATTCGACCCGTTGTTGAGGTAAAAAGTCGTCGCGTGGGTGGTGCAACCTACCAGGTGCCTGTCGAGGTTCGCCCTAGTCGCCGCAATGCGCTGGCCATGCGTTGGTTGGTTGAAGCTGCCCGCAAACGGAACGAGAAATCAATGACCGACCGGCTGGCGGGCGAATTGATGGATGCCGCAGACAAACGCGGTGGCGCTGCAAAGAAAAAAGATGAAGTACACCGAATGGCCGAAGCCAATAAAGCGTTCTCTCATTTCCGTTTCTGACTTTAAGATCAACTCCCTGAAACTCTGAACGCGGAATCCTGACAGTGGCACGAAGAACCCCCCTTGAGCGTTATCGAAACATCGGCATCATGGCCCATATTGATGCGGGAAAGACGACAACTACGGAACGAATCCTTTTCTATACCGGTATCTCTCATAAGATTGGTGAAGTTCACGAAGGCAACGCCGTCATGGACTGGATGGAGCAGGAGCAAGAGCGCGGTATCACCATTACCTCGGCAGCAACGACCTGCTTCTGGAGCGGTATGGACCAGAACTATGACGAACACCGCATCAACATTATCGATACCCCCGGCCATGTCGATTTCACTATCGAAGTAGAGCGTTCATTAAGAGTGCTCGACGGTGCAGTCGGGGTTTTCTGTGCGGTCGGTGGCGTTGAGCCACAGTCCGAAACAGTATGGCGTCAGGCGGATAAATACAGCGTGCCCCGTTTGGCATTTGTCAACAAGATGGATCGAACTGGCGCCGATTTTATCCGTGTGATTGACCAGATCCGAGACCGTCTTGGCTCGAATGTTATCCCGATCCAGGTGCCTATCGGAGCTGAGGACGCATTCCAGGGTGTTGTTGATCTGATCAAAATGAAGGCGATTTACTGGGACGAGGAAACTCGAGGCGCCGAGTTTGAAGAACGGGATATCCCCGATGACCTGCTAGATCAGTGCACTGCGTTGCGTGAGCAAATGCTTGAAGCGGTTGCTGAAGTCAACGAGGAACTGATGGAAAAGTACCTTGAGGAAGGCGACCTTTCCATGGCCGAAATCAAAGACGGCCTACGACAGCGGACCATTGCTAACGAGATCGTCCTTGCAACTTGTGGCTCGGCGTTCAAGAACAAGGGTGTTCAGGCCATGCTCGATGCTGTTATCGATTTCATGCCCAACCCAACTGAGGTCCCTGCCATTCGGGGGATTCTTGAAGATGAAGAGACCGAGGAAGAGCGACAGGCATCCGATGAGGCGCCCTTTGCAGCTCTGGGTTTCAAAATCATGACTGATCCATTTGTCGGCCAGTTAGTTTTTTTCCGTGTGTACTCTGGGGTCGTTAAATCAGGCGACAGCATTTACAACCCAGTGAAAGGAAAGAAGGAACGTATTGGTCGTCTTTTGCAGATGCACGCCAACTCTCGCGAAGAAATAAAGGAAGTTCGGGCTGGCGATATCGCCGCCGCCGTTGGACTTAAAACCATCACGACCGGGGACACACTGTGCGACCCTAGCAAAGTTATTACGTTGGAGCGCATGGAATTTCCTGAGCCGGTGATCTCACAGGCTGTAGAACCTAAGACCAAGAGCGATCAGGAAAAACTCGGCGTTGCGTTGGGCAAACTTGCCCAGGAAGACCCTTCCTTCCGGGTGCGAACTGACGAAGAGTCCGGGCAGACGATTATCTCAGGCATGGGTGAGTTGCACCTGGAGATTATTATTGACCGACTGCGTCGCGAGTTCAGTGTTGATGCCAATATCGGTAAGCCACAAGTCGCCTATCGTGAAACCTTGAACGCGTCTGTCGAGCAAGAACATAAGTACGCCAAGCAGACCGGTGGTCGCGGCCAGTACGGCCATGTTTACCTCAGGGTAGAGCCCCAGGAGCGCGGCGGTGGTTTCGAATTTGTCGATAAGATCAAAGGCGGTGTTGTGCCTCGTGAATATATCCCGGCGGTTCAAAAGGGTGTGGTCGAGGCTATGGTGTCCGGGATAGTTGCCGGATATCCAGTAATCGACGTTAAGGTCACGCTGTACGATGGCTCCTACCACGAGGTGGATTCATCGGAGCACGCCTTCAAGGCAGCCGCTATCCAGGCCTTTCGTGAGGCCAGCCGAAAGGCAAAGCCCACATTACTCGAGCCGATTATGCGGGTCGAGGTCGTCACTCCCGAGGAATATATGGGAGGTGTGACGGGCGATCTGAGTTCGCGCCGCGGCATGATTTCCGATATGGAAGATGTTCCTGCCGGCAAGATTGTCCGGGCCGAGGTTCCGCTCGCGGAAATGTTCGGTTATGCAACATCGTTGCGTTCCGCGTCACAAGGCCGTGCCACCTATTCAATGGAATTCAGTCAGTACCTTCCAGCACCAAGTAGCGTCACCGAGGTGGTGATGAAAAAGGCCAGTTAATCACGCACTGTTGAGGAAATCAGAAAGTGGCGAAAGAAAAATTCGAACGCAGCAAGCCGCACGTTAACGTCGGTACCATCGGTCACGTCGATCATGGTAAGACCACCTTGACTGCAGCCCTGACCAGAGTCCTGGCGGCCAAGCATGGCGGTGACGTCAAAGCCTTTGATGAGATCGACAACGCTCCTGAGGAGCGCGAGCGCGGCATCACGATTGCCACGGCCCATGTCGAGTACGAAACTGATGCCCGGCACTACGCCCACGTCGATTGCCCGGGTCACGCTGACTACGTTAAGAATATGATTACCGGTGCCGCGCAGATGGACGGCGCGATCCTGGTGGTTTCAGCAGCTGATGGCCCCATGCCTCAGACCCGCGAGCACATTTTGCTGGCACGTCAGGTCGGAGTGCCTTATATCGTGGTCTTTTTGAACAAGGCTGATATGGTCGATGATGCCGAGTTGCTTGAGCTGGTCGAGATGGAAGTACGTGATCTGCTCTCCAGCTATGAGTTTCCAGGTGATGACACCCCAATTGTGACCGGCAGTGCCCTGAAGGCACTCGAAGGAGATGAATCGGAAATCGGATCAGGTGCCATCCTGCAGCTTGCCGATGCCCTGGATTCCTATATTCCTGAGCCTGAGCGTGCCGTGGACGGTGCATTCCTGATGCCCATCGAGGATGTTTTCTCTATCTCCGGGCGTGGCACCGTGGTCACCGGACGTATCGAACGCGGTGTGGTCAAGGTCGGCGAAGAAATTGAAATTATCGGTATCAAGGATACCGAAAAGACCACTTGCACCGGAGTCGAGATGTTCCGAAAACTCCTCGACGAGGGTCAGGCAGGTGATAATGTCGGTGTACTGCTGCGCGGCACCAAGCGCGAGGAAGTCGAGCGTGGCCAGGTTCTGGCTAAGCCCGGCAGTATCAATCCGCATACCAAGTTTGAGGCTGAGGTCTACATCTTGTCTAAGGAAGAGGGCGGTCGACATACCCCTTTCTTCCAGGGTTACCGCCCACAGTTCTATTTCCGTACCACCGATGTCACCGGCCAGTGTGAACTGCCTGAGGGCATCGAGATGGTCATGCCCGGCGATAACGTTAAGTTGTCTGCCCGGTTGATCAACCCGATCGCAATGGAAGATGGCCTGCGCTTCGCCATTCGTGAAGGCGGTCGGACGGTCGGTGCCGGTGTGGTATCGAAGATCATCGAATAACG
>CAUZJT010000180.1:0-4841 GCA_963580215.1 Gammaproteobacteria bacterium | reverse complement strand
ACGCATACGAGAAGCACCATGCCCACACGCCAAACGGGGGCTGCGGAAGGAAACTTTTCAGGGGAGGGTGAAACTGCTTTTGGATTTTGGGTGACCATAGGTCTGTTTTTTTCTGTCATATTGATTGAATTGGTTGGGTTGCACCCCCCCCAGATGCCTTCGGAGGCATCCGGGCGGTGTTTGATAGTTATATTACTCCACGAGCTGCGAAAGCTGCCTAGTGGTCACTCTCATCGGGTTCGGTTGGGTCGGAGAATTTCAGTGCATTTGCTTCGAGCCATTCGGGCGCAGTGTCTTGACGACAATCTTGTCCAGGTTGAAGTAGAGGCTGCTTAATATTATTTTAGCTCTCAACTAGGGAAGTACGATCGTGATTTCGTCTGTGTTCCCCCAATCCTGCCCGGATGATGTGATTTTGATCGAATTGCTCTTGCCAGGTTTCAATGTGATAGTTTTGCTCATCGTTCCCCATTTCTTCCATGCTGGAGATCCGGTATTCGTACAAGTGATCGTCTCGTTGGAACCATTCACAGAGAGGTCGGCGGTTCGACTACCACGTCCTAATGAATAGCGCACTGTCATGGTACAGCTTCCGCCTTCGCCGCCATCGACGCCCGTGAATTCAAGAACGCCATTTCTAGTTGGGAAGTCGGTAAAACCCGTTCCATTGTACCCTGCATGGACGGTCATGGGGCGGCACCCTCCGCTCATGCTTGCTTCTTCCGCTTGATAGGTGTTACCACCGCCGGCACTGTCACAACCAATCAGATGCGTGACAGCTTTGCCCATAGTAACACCGCCGGCGGAATTAATGTGGCCCTTTACTGTTTTCCCTGATAACCCCAAATCAGCGTCAGTGGACTGCATGGCGCTGCCATCGGCACGCACGAGCTGGCCCTGCGACTTGTTCAAGCCGGACATGGCATTATCGGGAATCGGATTCTCATCCGCGCCCGACCAATGGGCGGAGGCCAAGTCGCAGGCGGAAAGATTACGCGTGGTTGCCAGAACTGTGGAAGGCCGACCGGTGTCTCCGCCCACTCCCAGCAGATAACTGGTTGCCTCGTCTCCCATGCGCCGATTATTGAGTGTGCTGTATTGGCTCCAGTTGCCCTGCGCCGCTTCATTGGCTGCTTGCCTTTCCGCATCGCAAGGCGACCACAATATTTTGCAGGTTACCAATTCGCTCTTCATCGCAGCGAGAGAGTAGATGGAGCCCAGATCTTCCGTATAGTTTCCGCCAAAGTGATTCTTTACCCCCCTAGGGGTGAGCTGCCAAGGCAACCGTTGGTTGTTGTCGTGGGAAAATCCGATAAGAGCCTTACCCATCTGCGCAAGATTGTTCACGCATTTGACCCGAGCCGCTTTCGCTTTCGCTCGTGCCAGTGCCGGCAGCAGCATTGACGCTAATATTCCGATGATGGCAATGACTACCAGCAACTCAATGAGGGTGAAGGCCTGAGGCTTCGATGGATGGGATTTTTTCATGGGGGTATGTCTTTCTTTGCTGTGAATGGCCACAGCGGGTTCAGTTTAAAATTTTATCGTACTCGCACAATATTTTGATAGCAGGTCGATTCCGATTAAACTCTGGATAAAACAGCGTGTTATTTAATATATATGCGTGAAGATCACGCGCCCTAAAGGGCCTGCTCGTTACTATATCCACAATTTTAACCGGAAACTGGGTGCGATATTCTAAAATCAATCGCACTTGCAATTAAAGCAACTGCCGTGCCATTCCCCACCAACGCTTGGCGACAACTGTTTCCAACCGACTTAATCCGGAATTATCGTAGAAGAATCCCAGATAATAGCGATTACATTGTTACGCTTATTTGCGTATATTTTATGTCATTTTGCGACACATCTGGCTTGCTCTTGTCAAGGCAATGGGCCTTCAATTCGAATTATGAAGCGTCGCCATCGCACTGGAGGTGCAATGGGGTTACTGCCGATTCTGCACTTGGGCAACGCCTTTTGAAGTTCGGTAATCTGTGCCTTGGTGAGGGCGTGGTTGCCATCAGGCGGCGGCAGTGATACTTTCCTGCTTCCATGAACCACACGAACCGCCATGGCCGAATCTGACGCAATTTGGAAGTGGGTGCTCCTCGCGTTGGTGATTACCGGTGCCATAACCTGGCTCGTCCTGCAGCCGGCTTCGACCAAAAAATTGGCCGCCGGCGACCCTCGCCCCAGGATCTTTATTGACCGCGACACCCACGACTTTGGCACCGTGATGTCCGGCGAAAAGGTCACGCATCGTTTCAAAATCCACAACGTGGGCGACGCGCCGCTGATCCTCCGCAAAATATCCGCCTCCTGCAGCTGCACCGTGCCCAAGGTAGAACGCACCCGCCTGCCACCCGATGCCGCCAGCACCGTTGAGGCCGAGCTCACCGTACGTACTGGCCGACGGTCATCACGCATTTACATCGACTCCAACGACCCCGACCAGCCGCGCGCAATCATCCAACTTGCATCCGAAGGCATCAAAACCGTCCGTATGGAGCCTTCGGGCTTCGACTTCGGAGAAATGCGTCTGGGACAGACCGCCTCCAGCACCGTCCGCCTTACTGCCGGCGACGGCGAGCCCTTTAGAATCCTTACCACCAAACTGCCAGAGCTCAAAGGCATCGAGGTCACGATCGTAGCCCGCCCCTTGGAGCCTGACGCCGATGGCCGCTCCGCCCGTTGGGACCTTGCCCTCACCGCCACTCCGCGCGACCACCTGCAGTCGGAATTTTCTTTCACCCTCGACGTTTCCACAGACCATCCCGCCATCCGCAAGCACAAGGTGGAGGGTTACTGCACCCTGCGGCATCCGCTGCAGTGGATCGATGAACCCCGGCACTTCCTCGGCGTGGCGCGTCCTGGAAAAAACGTGCAAACCGAGCTCATTCTCGCCAGCGACAACAACGCCACTTTTAAAATCCTTGAGACCCTACCCCTACACGACGATGCCTTTAAGATTATTAAAATCGAGGCGCTGGACGAGGGACGCCGACATCGGCTCACCCTTAGGGCCGAAGTGCCCAGCGGTGCTCCGCAGGGCTTCCGCGCCACCCGCCTTCGCATCCGCACAGACCTCCCCGTCGCCAATATCCTCGAGCCGAGCTTTTCTATCCATGTCCTCGCCCGCTGAAACCCCGCGCACCCTCGGCCTAGGGGCACTACTCACCGTGGCGGGACTAACGGCGTTGTCGCTCGTCATGCCAAGCGCCACCGGCCTCCACGCCGAACTGTCTAAGCCCATCAATTTGTTAACCCAGACCATCAACTATAGCTTGGCTATGGAAAATTCCCGGGGAGGACTCGCAGTCATTGTCGATCTTCGTCCTACCGATGATCGCAATAAAAACCCCGTACCCGACGGCGCCGTGATCGTACCCGAACAATCCGATAGCCCTGAATGGGAGCAACTCACCCCGCTCCTCGAAAGCTTGGAAGGCACGCCCGTCTACATCATCTTTCCCGCGAGCGGCGAACACCCGGCTTATTCCAAACTCAGATCCCTGGGACTCGACCTCTGGTCCGTCGAGATGCCTCGCTAACATGGGAACCGAAACTCCATCGACGCAGTCACGCGCTTGGATGCCACTGGTCATCCGCCTTATCACCGGCGGCTTGCTGCTCTACTCAGGCTGGTTAAAACTCGGCGACCTCAACAACTTCGCCAATACCCTCGACACGATGCAGCTGCCGGTACTGTCCACCAACCCCGCTCTTCTTGTCCTATTCGCCGAATCCTTCCCGTGGTTTGAGCTGGGCCTTGGCGCACTGCTCCTCAGCGGCCTTGCCGCACGTCCCGCAGCGCTAGTGGCCGGCGTGCTTTTCCTCACCTTCACCCTTCTCCTCGTCACACTGCGCCTCCAAGGCTTCAAGGGCGACTGCGGCTGCCTCGGCCCGCTGCTCTCCTCCCGTATCGGCTGGCTCCATGTCGGACTGGACGCGCTGGTTGCAGTCGCATGCTTTCGAATGGTTTTTGAAACCGCTCAAAAACTAAAACGAACTCCGAACTTAAAACAGTAGGCCCTACTCGGGTCAGTCTATTCATTTGAGGTTCGGCACATGGCACCATTCATACTTTGTTAATCCCGTATAATTTTACTTTGCCATGAACATTAACCCAAATATTGACCCTCTGACTGGTTCACCTCAGGCCGCCCCAGCCAAGCCCGCCGTACCCGTGGAACAACCCGGGGCCTTAAGGGAAGTCACCGATTCCGTGCAGTTTTCTCCCTCCAGCTTGAATCGCGCCGAAAGCTCGGCTCCCAGTCAGGGCATCGAATACTGGTAGTCTCCCTTGGGAACGGTGCCCTCGGCATGCGAATAATTATGATACTTGCCGGGGGGTATAGCTCGCTGCCTGAGCGGTTATGCCAGCAGTAATAAAATTGAAGATTAGTAGATAAAAGAAGGTTCTCATTTGCACGTGTTTGCGGATGGTGGTTATCCGTTTTTCGTTAAAGACGCTTGCAGCGGGTGACTTTAGTGATGATTTTCCTGCCATCCTTGACTGTGAATTCGCCTTCCATGTCCACTACTGAACCGACACAGGCGTCCAGTCGCAGGTTATGGACATTCCCAAAGCTGGGGCGAATCTCCAGTTGTTGCTTGTTGGAGAGTTGTACTAGATAAAGGTTTAGGTCATCTGCCTTCACACTGATCTTGAGCATGCCCTTGAGTTGTATCTTGTTGCCTGACTCCTTCACGATCTTCCATGAGCCGTCGTCGACATATTTAGGGGCAAGGTTGGCTTTCTCAGAAATACCTGTGAGCAGGCCGGTGGAATTGCCAAATTGCTCTCGCTGAACGCCCATTATATCCATCAGTTTCAG
>CAUZJT010000179.1:0-4860 GCA_963580215.1 Gammaproteobacteria bacterium | reverse complement strand
TGGTGTGAGCCTCTACGAGGCTGTCTAGTTGCTGCTGATTTGAATACATAGCTCGTATTTTTCACGCAGGCATCAGTCACTTAGATTTATGGATATTGCCCTATCAGACGACTTCTACGAAGAAATAGGAATTGCCATGACAAATCCAAAAACAAAATCAGAACCCCTCCCCCTGGCTTTTATTACATTGGTGATCTGATGTATCACTGGGTATAGGCAGCATTATCACCATTTCTGGGACTTAAAGCGTATGATCGCGAGGCCTTGTTGGGATCAAGGTAACGCCATTTTGAAAATCGAGGAGGGGTAAGAAAGATTATGAAAAGCGTGCCATCAACAATGGCAGCGGTCGTGCTGACGGGTCATGGGGGACTGGACAAGCTCGTCTATCATCAGGATTTTCCAGTCCCAGATCTCGGTTCGGGAGAAGTCTTGATAGAGGTCACGGCCTGCGGACTCAACAACACCGACGTCTGGGTACGGCAGGGCGCTTACGGTACCGATGAGAATCCTGATGCGGTGGCTTCCTGGCGAAGAAGCGCATCCGAAGAAACGCTCACCTTCCCGCGCATTCAGGGCACAGACTCTGTGGGGAAGATAGTTCGTGTGGGTTCTGACGTCTCTGCCGAACGTCTAGGGGAGCGGGTGATGGTCGACTTCAGTATCTATAACGACGATGGCGATAGTCTTGCCGACATCGACTATATCGGCCACGGCCGGGACGGGGGTTTTGCTGAGTACCTTGCGGTGCCCGACGAAAACGCACACGTTGCAGATAACGATCTCACGGATGCAGAGTTGGCGACCTTCTGCTGCGCTTACCTTACGGGAGAGCACATGCTCGATCGTGCACAGGTACAGGCAGGAGAACGAGTCATCATTACTGGCGCATCCGGGGGAGTGGGCTCAGGTCTGGTCCAGTTGTGTCGTGCCCGGGGCGCAATCCCCTATGCGCTCACTAGCAAAGCCAAACTGGAGGCCGTAAAGGCACTCGGCGCCGAAGCGGTCATCGACAGAGCCAGTCCCGATCTCATCGATGCCTCACATCGCGCCCTTAAGGGCCACGCTGTGGATGTGGTGGCCGATCTTGTCGGTGGAGAACTTTTCAATCCGCTGCTGCAGTTGCTGCGTCCGGAGGGTCGCTACACGACGGCCGGCGCTATTGGTGGGCCAGTGGTTCAATTGGATCTGCGGACGGTCTACCTGAAACATCTCGCGATTCATGGATCCTCTCAGGGGACACGAGGCGCGTTCAAAAGACTCATGCACTACATCAATAGTGGCAAAATCAAACCTATACTGGACAGCCAGTTCAAATTGTCGGACTTTCACAAAGCGCAGACCTACTTCATGGAGAAACACTTTGTGGGCAAGGTTGTGGTCGTGCCTGACGCCAAATGGTCGAATAGCGTTCCGGCACAGAAAAAAGAACCATAAATACTAAAAAAGAAAAAGAGCAGTATCAAAAGAATCTGACTCAAAGAAAACCCGATGCTTGAACATGCAAAAGCCCGCTTACAAGATTTGCAGGATCATATGCAGGGCGAGGGAATCGATATCGCGTTGCTAGCGCACGAGAGCACCATTGCGAACTACGCAGGTTTTTGCGGTTACCTGCCCGTAGAATTTGGACGCCCCACTTTTCTGATTGTCCCGGCAGTTGGCGATCCTATCGTCGTAATACCGCTTATGGAATGTCAAATGGTTGCTGCTATGACCTGGCTACCGGATGTCCGTACCTGGGAGGGCTTCGGCCCAGACCACTGGGACAATGTTCTGGCGGGAATTTTCGGTACGCTGCCGACAAAGCTTGGCGTCGAACAAACGGTATTGCCGGGTCTGGTACGTAACTGGCTGGAGAGCGCATCCGGCACCATGGCGCTGGCAGATGTTTCTCCCCTGATTGCAAAGATGCGTGCCGTGAAATCGCCGTTTGAGATCGGGACCATGAAACAGGCCGGAATGGCCGCCGCTGCCATGATGTCTTGGGCGAAGGAGCCTCTTGCCGAGTATCCCCGCAAACTCGTGTGGTGATCGATCGTTAGACCTCGACTGATTGCATTACGGCCAGAGACTTTTTTCAATATCAGGAGTGAAGCCCTCACATGAAACATAACGTTTTTTGGGTTGATGCGTTCAGTGCAGAACCCTTTGGTGGAAATCCGGCGGTGGTTTGCGTCGGAATTGACGGGCTATCAGATGCGCAGCTACAGCATCTCGCGAGTGAATTTAATGTCTCTGAGAGTGTTTTCATTTCGGGAGGACACGGCGAATATTCAATACGCTGGTTTACCCCAACTAAAGAACTCCCACTGGTCGGTCATGCGACGCTTGCGGCAGCCCACGTGGTGTTGTCTGCTCTGGAGCCTGAGCGTTCAGATATACAATTTCTTTCACCAATAAGCGGTCAGTTGGCAGCCTATCGGAACAAGGAGAATGTGGCGATCGTTTTACCTGCCGACAATCCTGTTTCCTGTGACCCCCCGGCCGCCCTGATCCGTGGTCTTGGAAAACAACCGGCGTGTACACTCAAAGGCAGACACTATGTTGCGGTATTCGATGACAGCGACGAGGTGGCGGCTCTCAGGCCGGAATTCGATGCCCTGGAATTGCTGGATCTTCCGACCATAGCAGTCACTGCCCGCGGACAGGAGGTAGATTATGTCCTTCGGTTTTTTGCGCCTGCCAACGGTGTTCCAGAGGATCCGGTGTCAGGTGTTGCTCAGTGTTCCTTGGCACCGTACTGGGCGTCACAACTTTCTAAAACTGAGTTGAGCTCAAGGCAGTTATCGCCAAAAGGCGGCGAGATGACCTGCAAGATCCTTGTTGAAGGTGTTCAGGTAGCCGGTCCCTGCTGCACTATTTTCTCCGGAACGCTCGAAAACTGCTGAGCCTTACAAATTTCTGATTTTCTTCTGCTTGTGCGCAAGATATCGGCAGTAGGTTAATGGTTGCAGGCATATCTTGCATGGGTATATCGGTCATATTTACCATTTTTGATAACTGGTTTATTCAGAGCGCCCCTAACTCAGTTTATGTAGTTACTGTTCTATTTTGTGTGCGACATTCCAATCAGAAGATCGGGCAACACTGAGGCAAACTCAGTGACATAAACCAAAATTGAGTAACGGTATTCTATGTTGGAGAGTATAGGCAGCATTAACGCCCTTTTCTGCCACAGCGGCAGGCTCTTTACCTCGCCATGTTGTAAGAGAGCTTGACGAGTATCTTGACTGTGGCCGACTGACGCACGGTTTTCTTCGTGTGCGTTGTGAATACTGCTACCACAAGTATTTGGTGGCCTTCAGTTGCAAGCGCTAAGGTTGAGATGGCAGCTCTTCTTGATTGTTCGCAAAGTGCATTTCTCTCGTTAACAGATCGACCAGAACTGTCGGCCCCGATATAAAGCCGCATAGGTTGTGCGCGACGGTTCGCTTCGAAGACGCGCGCGGTTTTGTCTGGCCGGTTAAAAATCAAGAGAAGAATAGGGGCGAAGCTATGTATTGATGCTTCCCAGTGTGAGCTGAACCAATTACAGGAGTTTGATTTCGCGCGATAAAGCGTTTGTAAATAAAATCAAATAGAGAAGTAAGTTCAGTATTTGATGAATTCTTCAGTTACCGGACCGGCGGTTGTTGGTGTGTGCAATGTATACACATGAAGCAGTGATCAAGGCGATTCCCGTCAGCATGGCATCGGTCGGTACATCGCCCCAGAAAACGTAACCAAGAACAAGTGCGACTATGATACCGATAAATGCAAAAGGAGCTATAAAGGAAAGTTCACCCATTCGAATGGCCGATACCTGTGAGAAGAAGCCACCGGTGAGTAAAGCCGCACTGGCCGCCAGCATCAGCACGTGACTGAACTCTAAAGGACGCCAGTTGAACAGCGAAATCAGGAAACCAGTGGTGGTAACCAGCACCAGACCAGCGAGGGTGATGTAAAAAGAATGCAGATCACGGTTGATGCGACGGGTCACTATATCTCTGGCTGCCACGAAAAAAGCGGAGAGCAAAGGCAGCAGCATGGCTAACGAAAAACCACTGCCAAATGGTTGAGTGACCAGTAATACACCCGCGAATCCCGCGATGACGGCTATCCACCGAGCCGGCACGACCTGCTCCTTGAGGAGGGTTGCCGCCAGCAGGGTCAGCAACAGGGGAGAAGTCCACGCCAGTGTAGACGCAGTGGCGATTGGCAACAACGAAAGTCCCGTGATAAAACAAAGTGTGGCCACTGTTTCAAGGCTCGCGCGAATGAGATTGATTCGCGACAAACTGATCCGTGGTACCAAGGGCCGTCCACTGAGCTTGATGATTGTGCCCAGGATTACACAAGCCATCATTCCCCGGACGAACAGTATCTGACCGATGCTCATCGACTCGCTGGCGGTTTTCACGATAGCGTCATTAGACGAGATCATGGCCATCGCCAGCATAAGGAGTCCCGCCGCCCTGAAGTTGTCGTTCATATTGCTGCTGGTCGAAATCAAAAACTGATGCCGTTGATCAGAGTTTGGGCGCCTCAAGAGCGCGCGATTGTACTGCAAAGCCAGGCCGGTTAGCGCCTGGTCTGATACCCGTTTCACTTTTATTGAATTTACAGAGCGGCTCTCGTAGACCCAAATCCCGAAAGTGATAATGACACAAATCTTCCCTTTGATTAGTAGCTTTGCACCATATCGGTGACTTGCTGGCAAAAACAGGTATCTAAGATAGTTCGCGTAACATTAGTTTGAATTTAAGTCGGTTGAGCAATCGCTCGAAACAGTTAAATTCTGCCGCTTACTGTATTATGCGCGGCACGATTACCGGCCACACTATTTAATGAAAGTCCCCCCTAGAATTCAACCACTTG
>CAUZJT010000178.1:0-4865 GCA_963580215.1 Gammaproteobacteria bacterium | reverse complement strand
CACAAGGGCCGAATCGAGGATTTCTCCACCCACATTATCAAAAAAGACATTGATGCTGTTTTTGCACAACTGGCTCATGCGCTCATCGACCGATTCCGACTTGTAGTCGATCACGGCATCGTAGCCCAGTTCATCGACCAGCCACCGGCACTTGGCCTGACCTCCCGCGATACCCACAACATGACAACCCATCAACTTAGCAATCTGGCCCACAGTAGACCCTGTTGCCCCAGCGGCACCAGAAATGACTACCGTATCACCGGCCTTTGGCGCGCCAATATCCAGCAGCCCAAAGTACGCAGTAAGGCCCGTAAGACCATAAATATGCAGTGGATAAGACATTGGTATGCCATCGGGGATTTTGGCCACAGGGAATAATCCAGTGCCATCGCTGATCGCATATTCCTGCCAGCCAAAACCGCCCTGGACCCGATCTCCAATATTATAGTCACTGTGTTTACTCGCAACTATCTCGCCAACCGCCATAGAGCGCATCACTTCACCGATCGCAACGGGCGGCACGTAGCTGCGAACATCGTTTAGCCATCCGCGCTGGGCGGGTTCAAATGAAAGGTAGTGATTCTTAACGAGAAACTCGCCATCCGCTAAGTCGCGAACAGGTTTAGTCTCGAAGTTAAAATGCTCCTCACTGACGGTTGTTTCCGGACGTGACTTTAATGTCCATTTTTTGTTGCTTAACGGTGCTGTCATGGGTTGTACCTAATAAGTGATGAGTCTGTGTGATGGAGATTGGCACCATCCAGATGTCTGGTGGCAGCCATCACAAGCGATGTCGTTCGATAGAGACGTCGTGTCATTATTATCCTTAATTAACATTTCCTGCTGTGACTGCAGACGAGGCTAAAACATAGCAGCAAACCGTTAATCAGCTACCTCGACGCGAATAAGCTGACCATGGTTTTTATTCGGTAACCAGACCGTAATGCGGTCGGCGCTATTATCCACCACGACCTTGCGTGCATCATAAGGAACTGGCATTAGGTACTTAACAACCTTTCCCGTGGCAGGGTCGAGTCGCAGCAGACGATCGGAGCCAGTGCTGGATATCCAAATTTTCCCAGTGCGGTCTGGACGCGCATAATAAGGCGAAATATGCCTCGGCTGCAGCGGGTACTCAGTAATCTTGTCACTGTCCAAGTCGATCATGGCTACATTGTCAGCAAAAAATTCGGTAAACCAGAAATGATTGTTGGTATCTCTATAACCCCGCCTTGGATAGGCATTGGGCGTTGGTGTGGGTACCAGCCGCACATTGCCCTGACCGTCTGAACGCGCAATGGCGGAGGCCTCAGGGGCGGTGCAAAGGAAGTTGCCTTGAGCATCCTGATCCATCATGTAGCAGTAGTTTAACTGACCGAAACGATTGGGGTCGCTGGGCAATGGCTTGTCGTCAAACAGCATAATACCCTCGCCTAATTCACCCGTCTCAATATCTAAGCGGAAAGCATGCTCATGGCGTATTGGGCCATCTGGAAAGGTGGTAATGCCAGTGGCCCAAAGACCCTTTTCATCTGCCCTCACAGGCCCGAGAAAGGGATTTTTCCATACCACAGGTAAATCAAAGGTTTGCCAGGTTTCAGTGGCAGGTGTAAACGCCGCATGTTTATTGCCGCCGACGCCTACCCAGACCGTATCGCTGCCGTCGACCTGTATATCCTGAACGCCAACAATCCGACTAAGGCCCTCGGCTGCCTCTGGTAAAAAGTTGGGCGCGGCCCATTCGGAGAAAGCCCCCGTGCGGGGGTTGAGCTTGCCAATAAAGTCCCAACCGGTATTGCCGTACCAAACATTGCCTTTTGAATCCACATCCAGATCATGGATCACACTGGGTTGGCGAGGAATCGGGAATACGGTGACGGTAGCATTAGTACCTTCACCAGAGGGCCGCGGCAAGGTCTTTAGCGGGTAGTCCCACTGCGACTCTCCTCCGCTCAAATTCACCGTGGCCAGAAATTCCGCTATATCAGCTGCTTGACGGCCATACCAGACTAGGTCTTCAAGAGGCTGCGGCTTTGAAACTACCTGAATGCGACTGGCCGAGGCATGGTCTGTTTCATAGGTTTTCATACGCTGAATAACACTGAGAAATTGTTCAGCCGAATAGCCTGACCGCGCCACCCTTTCAAGTGAATGGCAGAAACCACAGTTGACCATATTGCGGACCAGTAAATCTTTTTGAGCTTCGCTTCCGGGAAAGCTTTTAATCCAGTCCAGCGACGTCAGCTGAGAGGCGAGACGCAGTGGATCGATAACTGCGGTTAACGACAGATCGAGTCGTGCCGAATTGTTATCCTCAATGACGACAATTTGTGGCGCATCAGACGCCGACATTTGATAACCCGCGGCCCTCACGCTAATCACATATCTACCGGAGGTAACTCGGTCTCGTTGAAATTGGAATTGACCCAAGGCATCCGAGGTGACCGCTGTTAATGTTGTCTCGTCGACAGCTCGCACGATTACCACCACGCCTTCCATAGGACCCTCTTCACTCGACAAAACAGCTCCCCGCAGGGCGATGTTAACCGACTGAGCATCCTGTTTGTCAGTGCAACCAGAACCCGCCAGCAATAGGATTAACACAAGATGCCTGATACTCCAACCTTGGGAGATTAACTTAATACCCTTAAACAAGCGCCACAGCCAGTTGCCTAAGGAACGTTGGTTTGTCAGAAACGGGTTAGGCTGAAATAGACTCATGGTAAATCCTTAAAGGCGGTTAAGGGGCTACAATCTCGACAGGATCGCTACTGTTGTTGAGGACAATCACTGTTCGAAGCCCAACATCAAAAAAAATAATCCTTGTGCGCAAGGGTAAACGCTCAAGTGCCTCGGCAGCATTAGGCAACGTAACCAGCGCCGGCGACCAGACGATAAAACTGTGCATCAACATCTAGGCTACTTTAACGCTTCAGTATTGATGGTATCGGTATCGACATAATCATTGAGTAACTCGTGGAACCGCTGCACGCGCTTTTCCTGGTAGGTAAGAAAGCAGTTGTTAAAACCACGAGAATTCAATCCCTGCTGCTGACTGGCGCCTATGCTCAGGTCCTGGTCTGCAACAAACCCCACTGACTGCCCATCACCGTAGACACTATGCCGATGTTCGGCCCATTCCATAGGCACAGGACCAATAGGCGTAACAATTTCTTTCATTCCCTCGACCGGCGGAACGATTACCCAATGGTGAAAGATGCATTTTTGCGGGTCGGTTGGATGAGGTTCTGTGCTCATTATCTGACATTGTTCCGGCGACATGGTAATCGTGAGATTGGGGAATAGCGTGCAGTGAAAATAATCCACCAACTGCTGGTCGCTCATATTGACGTAGTTACTGTACCCTCGCTCAGGGCCCAAACGTCGCTTGGCCTCAATAATGGCCTCTCGTATATCCGCCGACCGGCCTTCAAAATCTGCTGGATCAAGATCCCAGGCGCGCGCTACATCATCCAGAGGACTGGGCACCTCTCCCGACTGAAAAGAAGGATTTCGAGTAGAGGCTTGATGCCCCTTCATCCACATGGAGTTATGTCCACTTTCATACATTTCGAATAACGTGTCAGGTAGACCGTCGTTAATGATCGTCGACAGTTCCGGGTGAATAGTCGGCAAGTGGTAACTCTCATTAAAGTTGTCACGGATGATTTTCCAATTAAAATCGGCATCCGCCGACAGATACATCACTCGAATCCAGTTATCCAGACCGTAGTCCTTTAACCGTTCAGGTAATGGTGCCAGCCATTCCAACAATGGTTTTACGTCAGTATCCATGCAATAAAAAACAAAAGGACCCCATGTCTCACAGCGCACTTTACTGAGACTAACCTTGCCGCAGGGATCGCCTCCGGGGAAATCATCCGGATCCTGCACATGCACCAGCAGACCATCTGGGGAAAATTGCCAGCCGTGATAACCGCAAGTAATCCTATCGCTGCCCCCTATGTCACCCAGTATCAGTCGATTACCGCGGTGCGGGCAGGTATTATAAAAAGCCTTGATTGAGCCGTCCGATTGGCGAACCATGATGACCGACTCTTTGCCAAGATTGTGTCGGACATAATCACCCTCTTGCTCAAACTCAGCGACCATGGCCCCAAGCAGCCAAACTCGCGGCCAAAGATGCTCACTTTCTCGCTCCATGAACGCAGTAGAAATATAACGCTCCGCGGTGATAGCATCGCCTCGTAACGGAAGATCAAATTCCGCGGAATATCGCGAACTCCCAGATTCTGCAGCCATGTAATAGCCCCTGTATTGCCGCCCCGTCTGAGAGAGCGTTGATTAATAATTTGCGGATTTTTCGGTCTGAGGCGATCAAACCCTTAAAATGCTTCGAGTTGACGCTGAGCTCAATACATTACCCAGCAATAAGGCCGCCATCGACGACTAGTTCTGCACCAGTCACATAACTGGCCTCATCAGACGCAAGAAATAGAACACAGTTAGCCACCTCCTCTGGGTACCCCATCCGACCGAATGGCACCATAGTGCCCAGCTGTGCATGCCCCTCTGGATTATCCCGCCGCGCATCGTTTTGAATGTTAGTTTCAATCAAACCGGGATGCAGGGAATTACAACGCACACCGTCCGCAGCATGCTCAATGGCAACGCATTTACTCAATATTTGTACGCCTGCTTTAGCCATGCCATAGACCGAAACAGCTGCCATAGCACGCATCCCGGCCACCGATGACATATTGACAATAGAACCGCCGCCAGAGTCTTTCATCGCCGGCACTGCTTTCTGGCAACCGAGAAAAACACTGCGAAGATTAACATCCATCTGCATATTATAATCTGCCTGCGTATACTCACTAATCGGCTTGAGCACGGCAATACCT
>CAUZJT010000177.1:0-4931 GCA_963580215.1 Gammaproteobacteria bacterium | reverse complement strand
GCGTCTTCTTGCTTAACGATCTCCATACCGGTCAGGTCATACCATCCGCGCATAACCATACCGCCATTTAAGGTAATCGGTCGATGGGGTGCGTCCGGCAGAATGAACCGGATCGGCAACTGTCGAGGTAGATTCAGCATCTGCGGCAGTTGTTCAAAATCTCGACTATCGGCACCTAGGCCATGCAGCCAGATAATAGAAAAAACCGGTGCTGCGCCAGTCTCTATCTCTAGAGGCGAGGTGGAAGATTCATTCATAATTTGACACTGGTGTATTTTTCCCGGATTGTAACGGGAAGTGAGCCAAAGAAATTGATCAGTTTGGCTGTAGTTAACCCACCTACCCGAGCACCCACACTTGATAACAAGCCTCGATGACACCCCTGTGATGGACATACTTCCGACTTATACCGACATTGTTTCTGCAGCCAATCGTCTGGACGGCGTAGCCCGAAAAACACCCGTACTAGCCGATACCCCTCTTGATGAAAGATTGGGGATGAAAATTTTTCTTAAATGCGAGAATCTGCAGCATATCAGCGCCTTCAAGTTCCGCGGCGCCTGGAATACCATGAGCCGGTTGACGCCAGAGCAGCGTTCGCGTGGCGTCATCACACATTCCTCCGGCAATCATGCCCAGGCGGTTGCGTTGGCCGGGAAATACTTGGGTATCCACACTACCATAGTGATGCCAAACGACGCACCACAAATCAAGCGCGATGGTACTGAGCGTTATGCTTCCCGCGTCATAGCATACGACCCAATCAAACATAAGCGCGAAGTATTGACCAACGACGTAATTCGAGAAACCGGCTGCGTCCTTGTACCCCCTTTTGATCACCCTCACATCATTGCCGGCCAAGGAACTGCGGCGATGGAATTGATCAATTCTTGTGGGCCGCTTAAAACACTGCTGGTTCCCTGTGGTGGCGGTGGACTCCTCAGCGGTTCGGCATTGAGCGCACGTACTCTTTCGCCGGGTTGCTCAATCATTGGGGTCGAACCGGAAGCCGCTGATGATGCAGTGCGATCCTTTCGTAGCGGCCGGATCGAAAGAGTTCAAAATCCTCAAACTATCGCCGATGGAACCCGTACCGAATCTTTGGGAAAGATGACTTTTGCCGTCATTCGAAAGACAGTGGATGATATTGTCAGCGTGCCGGAGGAGGCCATTATCGAAGCCACCCGCCTGCTATTTGAAGCTGCACGCGTGGTAGTTGAGCCTTCCGGGGCGCTTGGCCTCGCTGCGTTACTAAGTGGGGCGGTCAGCGCTCAAGGACGCGTTGGCTTAATACTGAGCGGCGGCAATATAGATGCGCCAGTGATGGCACGGATTCTGCACCCAGGCCATTAGAGAGGGGCCGAAATCCTCCAAGCCGAGGCTAATAACGCACAACTGCAAGGTCAGTCGTTGGTATTAAGCGGAATGGTGATTACCCCAGAGGTTCCAGTAGCGCCGCCGGGAGAGTTGATCAGATTCTCTACCGGTGCACGCAAGCCACTGAACCACCAGGCAGTCAGCACGACAACCACGATCAAAATGGTGGCAAGGGCTGTCTTTCGCCAGCGGCCCCTTCGCGGAGCAGTTGAAAACTGAAGCCATCGGCGCCCTTTTTTCTCTTTGAAGGCCTCCTTGCCGATAACGGGAACAACTGAACCGAGGCTTCCTGTAGCATCCCGATCAGCACTTTCCAGTACTTCGTTTTCATTAATCTCCATCAGCCGCGCATAGGCACGAAGATACCCGCGAACAAAAATCGCCTCGGGCAAAGCTGAATGATCACCAGACTCGAGTGCACGAACAACATCCGCGGTAAGGTTCAGGTTGGCCGCGACATCTTCAACCGTCCAGTGATAGCCCTGACGGGCCTTTCGCAACTGCTCGCCTGGAGCTAAGGAAGCACTTGTCGCAGGTGGGGTTTCGGCCATATGATATAAGGGTTTATCAGTCACAAGCGGTATTACTATAGCATCCGCACTAAGACTGAGCAGAGGTCCACCCGGCTTAAGAAATACTGTAAGCCCCTGTGCCAACAGCTATCAGTAAGTCCTCGTCGTTATGCAGTTCCATTCTTGTAACTGCTACCTTGCGTCCGGTACGCAAGACAAAGCCCTTAGCTGAAAATGACTGGCCCAAGCCAGGACGCAGGTAATCTACCCGCAGGTCGATCGTGCCCAGCCGAGAAAATTTTTCCGCTTCGTCTTCCAGCGACTGAACGCCCTCGCGTTTTAGTAACGAAATAAACGCGACCAGCCCACCGACCACATCCAGTGTGCTGGAGATCACCCCACCATGCAGATTACCCCGGGTAAAGTTTCCCACCAGTTCATCGCGCATTTCAAACCGAACCACTACATCGGACTCGCCGAGTTTCTCAATCCGCAATCCAAGCACCCGATTAAAAGGAATGCGTTCTTCAAATACGCGCGCGGCATCTAGCAATACCTGAGAAGAAATCTCTTGCGCTGATACCTGCGAAGCCATCTGAAATACCCTAACCCTGAATGTCCAACTCCGACCTTATCATGACAACAACGGCTTTTGCTTTTGGCAACCCACCTGCACAAGGTGGTCAATTCTCGGCACGTGGGATAAAATTACCCGGCAATTATTTGTCAATTGTCATGGGGCCGTAGCTCAGTTGGGAGAGCGTCGCGTTCGCAATGCGAAGGTCAGGAGTTCGATCCTCCTCGGCTCCACCAAATCTTCTGTTCTACATCAACTCTTTACCAAGGTTACTACGTTACTGGCTGCATTGACCTCACTGCCAATGTGACCAGAATGTGACTGAAGCCGGTCAAGAACAGCTACCGCCTCCCTTACTGCTTCGGGTTTCAGGTGAGCATAACGTTCTGTAACAGTGACTGAACTGTGGCCTAAGAGGTCTCGGATTGAAGCTAGCGGGACCCCTTCCGATATAACCAAAGAGGCGCACGTGTGTCGTAGATCATGGATTCGAAAATCCCGGATTCCAGTTCTACGACAAGTTGTCGTAAAAGACCGTCTCAAATCTTTGATCCTGTCGCCATTTGAATGTGCAAAGACCCAAGGTGAATCAGGACAATTTTCTGAGCGAAAAGCTAACCTGCGAACCAACACTGCTCGCCCCGTCTGGTTAATGGGAACCGAGCGACGTTTGCCGCTTTTCGTGTGCTGTCCTTGAAGATAAAACAGCTCCCTAACCAAATCGACTCGCTCCCACTCCAACCCAAGTATTTCCTGCTTACGACATCCAGTCTGGACTGCGAATTCAATAAAATCAGCCAGATATGGATATTTGGATCGAGCAGCCCTAATCAACGCTGTCAGTTCGGCAAACGATAAATGCCGATCTCTACCCTCAGGTTCAACCAACGCCCTTCCAGTCACCGGGTTAGAAATTTCCCAATCCAGTTCAGTTCTTGCATGGCTAATTGCGCTCGACAACAACGCGGTCTCCCGATTAACTGTGGCAGGTTTTATAGGTCCTTTTGGGGATATCTGCTTCAATCGGTACTGTTGGTAATCTCGAACAGCAGAACCTTTTAACTCCTCCATACTTCGATCTCTGAAGAAACTCGTCAAATGTCTCGCAGCATCCAGATCCCGCTGATGACTTCGTTTGTTCTCGGTCGCGTTCAGGTATAACAACATCATTTCATCGTACTTCCTCTCCGGCTGCTCTCCCCACTTCGCTACCTTGTAGACCTCTAGCCTGAACTTTGCTTCGAGGGCTTCCGCTTCCTTGCGGTTGGTGGTTCCAGTAGAGCATCTAACTCTTTTGCCGCCTGCGTCGGTGAACGTTGTCCACCAATACGGACTGTTTTCGCGCTTATATGGCATATGCTTTTCTCCTGCACAGCCGATCCCACGCGGGAGTGATTATCTCCCTTGAGGGCCGGCGAATCTAGCAGTTTGTGTACCGAGTCAACTGATATCCTTATGGATCGGCCTATATGAACGCAGGCAAGTTCCCCACGATCGACAAGCCGGGTGACAGTCCTCTCAGATACGCCTAATTTCTGCGCGACGGTTCTCTTATCCCATACCAGAGGTTGACTTGGATCAAACCAAGCGCCGCTGTCGGAGGGTTTCACTTAAGTCATCTCCTTAGGGAATATTTAACTTAAGTACTTGGAACATTTTCCGCCACTGACAGCCTGACCACCTGGTGATGATCGGCTCTGAAGAGGAATCGAAAAAGGAATGATGTTGTCTGTATTAACCATAAGTACTCCTTTGGTGTTTCTTCGACTGGTAAATGCTGTCCCTCATAGGGTTCCCAGTTGCGGTGGACAGTAAGGACAGTAAAACTGTGTTTTTCATAACTTTCCTATAGGGAGAAAAATATAAAAGTTCCCCAAATAGCTGTTTTACTGTCCTTACTGTCCAGCCCTAACGTAACCGTAGGCCAACGCGACACCGGATACCCCCCTTTTTGCTGCTGGCAAATCCCTTGCTTTCCAGGTTACGGCTCAGCCATGAACTGGCGTAGGCTCTTCTACCTTCTGATTCACACCAGTTTTTGTAGCTTTGGTAAAGGTCAGCAACTTGGGTCGTTGCAGCCGGATCACGACTGCAACAGTCATCGATCCAGTCACTTAGGATGTCCATCTCGGTGCGGTAGGCTTGTGTCGCATCTTGCACCTTAAGGGGCGAGTTCAGTCCATCACTATGCCACTGCTGGCATCCGGCGACCATCCAGGCAAAAATGCCTGGGCGTTCTGCCTTTAAGGTATCGGCAAGACCTCGATCCCGCTCATGATCCTTGAACGCTCGCTCAAAGGGAATCAGTATCAGCCGCCGCCAGATGGCGTAATCCGTTCCCCGGATCCGAGGCTTGTGGTTCGTGGCCAGCATCAACAAGAACTCAGGGATGAACTCAATCCCCTTTTTGGCGTACATCCCTCTTGCGTAGATCTTATCTCCGCCTGAGACCATCTTGATTAGAC
>CAUZJT010000176.1:0-4961 GCA_963580215.1 Gammaproteobacteria bacterium | reverse complement strand
TGCCTCCGGGCCAGCCATGGTCCATGACACGGACGGCAATCGTGTTCTTGCCCGCTTTCAATAGACCCGTGGGAACGGGATACTTCCGTACCGTGTAATGGTGGCCGGGATTCTCGTAGCCTCCTACCCTCGAGCCGTTGACCCAGGCGACGTCCATGTCATCGATTTGACCGAGGTTCAGGACTGCCTTGGACTTGGCCTGCACAGCAGACAATTCGATAGTTTTTCGAAACCACACCACGCCATCGTGGCCGGGCAACCCGGCGTTTTCAAAATGACCGGGCAGTTTCATGGTTTTCCACTTGGCGTGATCAAAGGAAAGCTTGGCCCAAGCTTCGCCTTGGGAGCCCGGATCCACTGCCATGATCAGTCTCGTCCAATGGGGCAATGGTGTGGAGATCGGCTCGACGGGCATATCGTCGTCCAGCGCATCGACCACGGGCCGCGCAGCCTGGGCAAAGGCTTTCGCGATCTTCGGCAGGTAGTCCCGGCGCAAGCCTTCCAGCTTCTTCGCGACCGCTTTGTTCTGTTCCATCGATTCAAACCGTGCCTGGCGGTAACTGGAACTGAGGATGAAACCCGCCATGGCATAGTAGTCGCTCTGGCGTATGGCATCGAACTTGTGGTCGTGGCAGCGGGCGCAGGCTACGGTCAATCCAAGGAAGGTCTTGCTCATCACGTCGACTTTATTGTCGAGGCGATCACATTCGTCCTTACGGAGATCCACCGGGCTACCGAGCTCTTCTCCAAAGAAGGGCCAGGCGGTGGCGAGGATGGATTCGTTGGCGCTCGTTTCAGGATGCAGTCGCGGGTTTTCCAACAGGTCGCCTGCGAGATGTTCGGTGACCAAGGCATCGTAGGGCAGATCCGCATTGAACGCGCGAACTAGGTAGTCGCGATACCGGTAGGCATTGGGCAGAATGGCATCGCCTTCATGCCCGCGCGACTCTGCATAGCGCACGAGGTCCATCCAATGTCGTGCCCAGCGTTCCCCGTAGTGCGGGGAATCCAACAGGGCGCGTACAAGGGTGCGTTTGCGATTCCTGGAGGTATCGTTGAGAAAGGCTTGGACATCTTCGGGCTTCGGCGGCAAGCCGGTGATGGCGAAGTATACGCGCCGTATCCACACCCGGTCATTGGCTGGTTCAGCCGGTCGCAGCTTCTCAGCCTCCAACTTTCGGAGCACAAAGAGATCAACCGCATCCGCCGGCCATACCGAGTCCTTTACCTTGGGCGGCTCAACCTGCCGGGGCGATTGCCAGATCCAGGGCAAGCGGTCGCGGAACTTTTCGAAGTCGAACTTCTGGCCTGCGTAGGTTGCGCTTGCCATGATGCAGCAGATTAAGATGGGAAGCGGGCGATTCATCGATACCTAACAATACGGTCTCCTACCTGGGGGTCGATCATTTTGACCGAGACTCGAGAGCCCGGATAGATGCGATTAACAAAAGTTTCTGACCAGTTCTTCATATTACTCAGAAAACTTCGAAGAACATCCAGTTGAACCAAGGCGTATTCCTCAAGTCGTCCATCGATTTCCCTGTGACAACTCAAAGTCGCATAAAGCAAAGGAGTATGTCCACCCTGCATCTTCGCATCCAAATCCGTGCCAGCTGCGATGTGCTGCTTGACGGCTTCAATGTTTCCTTTATCGGCAGCAGTCCAAATATCCACACTCGGCCCACACCCCACCAGCACAACGGCTGCGATTGTTGTGTGATTAGTATGTGTTTCATTTCCCTTCAGCTTTCAATTCTGCACCCGTCTTGCCGCCGTGTTTGCGGAGGAGGTCGGCGAGTTCTGGTTGCTTTAGTATTCATTGGCTTTAATCACAGTAAGATCCGTCCGGGGCAGTTTTAGGAAAGTTATATTCAGTGTTCGTGATCAACCCATATAAAGCAGGGTCCCTATTACGCAGAGAATGGGCGTTTGTTATCTTCCACTGATCCTGAATACCTTCTTCACGTGTCTCGTTATAGCCAACAAGGGTGATCATTCCCCAATGGATGTATTCACCGACAAAACATTTATATCCGCAGTCGTCTGATCGGGTATACCACGCGTTATCGGGATATTGATTTGGCATGTGTTTGAAATACCCCCCGCGAGCGTTATCCATCGCCACCGTTAACAGAGAGGCATCCTTTTGTCCTTCTCCACGCTTTGCGATATGAGAGCGAAGAGCCTCTGAGGGATTGTCGCCACCTTCACCATGCCAAAAGGTGGATGGATATACGTTTGCATACCCAATGTCCGTTATGAGATGGAAGGTTTCTTCTGTTGTTGCATCCGGCGGGAAAAGCCCTTCGGTACGGTAATGATCCTGAGAATACTCGCTAAGGGGCAGGCCATACCAGTTGTGATTGATAGTTGTGACATCCAAGCCATAGGTAGGGGCATGTACATACTTTAACATCCCCTGTGAATTCTCATGCCACGGGCCGATTTGATCAAAAGTGACGCCAAGGATCATCCGACTTTTCTGTCTGACAATCTCAGCGAGGACGGCCGGATTATCTGGAGTCCCGTCCTCATCGTTATCAATCCATTGGGCTAGAACATTCGCCACTAGTTTCAGATCTCGGTCTGTAACCCCCTCCAATGCAAAAACCTTGATCCCAAATACGGTTATTGTTTTGTCTATTAAAGCTGATTTTTCGTTCTCTGTTGGTAGCTCGATCTCCGTTAATGGTATGGGAATAGGTGTCTTTTCGACTTGATTAGGCTGACTAGTTGGAGGTGATAGAACGATTACGGAGTCAATTGTATCTGGATAATTACACCCTATAATTATAAGTACTATAGCGCTAACGCTAAATAAAATTTTCATGTTATGTATGTACGCCACCTAAAATTGTTGGAGGTGTTTCATTGCCCTTCAACTCTCTAATCAAGCAGAGTTTTTACTCTGCTAACTTCACCCGATAGTACTGCTTCTGGAAAAGCGCTTTACGCCAATCAGTGAATTCAACCGAGCTTCCGGTGCCTTGGAATTCGCCAATCTCGCCCCATTGTTTTAAGTCATGCGTGACTTCAATTGTGTAGGTTGAATCTGATTTGGTTTCGAAGCTGATAGTGAATGGAGAATCGGTTTTATTAGCTGCATTAATACTTAATGCCTTTTCAAGAATCAGAACAGGTAATCCTCCAAAGGTTTCACCAAAGCCGGTTACACTCGGGTTAATAAATATTTTGGCATTACCGGATACGTTTCTGAACACATTAGCTTCAAGTGAAGGCGCATCACCTTCAAAAGTAACGCTCGTCAGACTTCTGCAGCTTGAGAAGGCAGATTTCGCAATGCTGGTGACGCTGTCGGGGATTCTAACGCTCGTCAGGCTGCTGCAGCCATTAAAGGCATATTTCGGAATGTTGGTAACACTTCCGGAGATCGTCACGCTTTTCAGGTTTTTTTGACTGGTTGAAAACACTCCTGAGAACCCAGCCCTTAAGATGCTGTCCGGGATCGTCACGCTCATCAGACTACTGCAGTAAGCGAAGACATTCGATCCAATGCTGGTGACGCTGTCGGGGATCGTTATGCTCGTCAGACCACAGTATTCGAAGGCCCTGCTCCCAATGCTGGTGACGCTGTCCGGAATTGTCACACTCGTCAGGCTAACGGAGTCATAGAATGCTAGATTCCCAATGCTGGTGACGCTGTCGGGGATTCTAACGCTGGTCAGACTACCGCAGTGAGCGAAGGCCTTCTTCCCAATGCTGGTGACGCTCTCGGGGATACTAACGCTGACCAGGCTACCGCAGTAATCGAATGTCCACCCCTCAATGCTGGTGACGCTGTCGGGGATCGTCACGCTCGTCAGCCTACTGCAGGAACTAAAGGCCTTCTTCCCAATGCTGGTGACGCTGTCGGGGATCGTTATGCTCGTCAGGTTAACGCAGTCTGTGAAGGCATATTCACCGATGCTGGTGACCGGTTTCTCCGCATAGGAAGAGCGAATCACCACCTCTCCAGAGGCGTTTTCATCACATTTAACAACGGAAACTGTTTCTCCCTTAACCTTGTACGTCAAAGGATCCCCATTAACCTCATTAACCCCGCCGAATAGCAACATAACCACGGCTGCTATAGTTGTTAGTAGGATTGATTTCATAGCGAGGGAACTGTCACCCCGTTGAGCGGAGTTTTCAACCCGTTTTAACTGTTGCCGCTAAATGCCTTCAACCTTAAAAACTAAGGGTTGATGGCTGAACCGAAAGCATACGAGCAGGTCAGCCAGAAGGGGTAATCGGAGCGGCCTCTAAGCTTTACTCAGAGGCCGATTGTAGCTATTTAGACTTGGTACTGATTCCGCGCAATGAATTTTGGTGGATTCCATTTTCAGAGGTTAGGGGCAAGCCTTCGGTCTGCACCAACATCGAGCACGATTCATTGGATGAATACAGAGGCAACCTCGATGGCTTTAAAAAGTGTGATTGAAAATTCAGATTTTCAAAAAAGCTTTAAAAAACAGGTTATAATTCAGGTTTTTAGCATCATGCAAAACTGACATGAACCCACTGACCGAACTCCACACGCAACACACTCGCCGTGCCTTCCTTGGGCGAGGCACGCTCGGACTGGGCGGCATCGCGCTTGGCTCGCTGCTCAACGCGCAGGCGGCCAAACCCAACGCCATCGGTGGCCAGGCCGATCTGCCGCACTTCGCGCCCAAGGCCAAGCGGGTGATTTATCTTTTCCAGTCCGGCGGCCCGTCGCAGATGGATCTCTTCGACTACAAGCCGCACTTGGGCAAGCGCTTCGGGGAGGAAGTGCCCGAGTCCATTTACCCGGCCGAGCGCAAGACCACGATGACCTCCGGCCAAGCCTCGTTCCCCTGTGCCCCGAGTACGCTCAAGTTCACCCGCCACGGCCAGGCCGGCACTTGGCTGAGCGAGCCGCTGCACCACCTGGCCCAAGTCATCGACGATGTGTGCGTGATCAAGAGCATGCACACCGA
>CAUZJT010000175.1:0-5024 GCA_963580215.1 Gammaproteobacteria bacterium | reverse complement strand
CCCCAACGAGTTGCAAAGAGGGCCCCGCCGCCCGTATCTGCCCAAAACGCAGGATGATGACCGGCGCCAGTGCGATGAGCAGTATTAGGTGAAATAATGCGGTTGCCCAGATCCCAGAAATGCCGTTGGCATCAAGTGCCCGCAGTGGAATCCAGTAGACTCCCCAGACCGCCCCGCCGAGCAGGCAGGATATGCGGGCGAGACCTTCATGACCGTCTCTTATGAGGTGCGAAATTGACATAGCGGCGCAGCAAAATCCGACCCGGGCTGGCGTCTGACGGGCAGTTGTGAAGGAGAAAACAGTTTTGGGCGGCCAGTCCGAATTCCGTCTTTTGTTGAGCGATGACTAACCGCCCTGGGTAAATCCAAGGTAGCATTAAGCATCGACAAGCTATGATACCTGTTGGCCATGTATCTGTCCTGATATCTGATGTCGCATATCAATTCCATTTCTCACCAGAACAGAATCGATAAACTAATAAGAGTGTTATAAGTATGATCGTACCCACAGCCAACGTCGATGGACGGATCAGCCCAATCGACCAGGCCTCGATACCGATACTTGATCGGGGCTTTCTTTACGGTGATTCAGTTTACGAAGTGTTTAGAACCTACCACGGCGTGCCACTGTTTCTGGAAGATCATTTCGAGCGATTGGAGAATTCGGCACGATTGATCAGTATGGACATCAGCCAGACTCGCGAAGCCCTCCTCGAAGAAATCCGGCGTACCGTGGTTGCTGCCAGCGTTACGGCACAAACCGATGCTTATGTGCGCTACCAGATTACCCGAGGTGTCGGTGCGGTTGATCTATACCCAGGTCCCGACCTTAAAACCAGTTACGTCATCATTGTGAAATCACTTCCGACCTGGAAGAAGTCGTTTTACCAGCGGGGCATGGACATGGCGATTCCCAAGGTCAGACGGAACCCGATTAATTCACTGGATCCGAACATCAAAGGGGGGAATTACCTTAATAACATTATGGCGCTGACCGAGGCGCGGCAGCAGGGAGCGGATGATTGTGTAATTCTTAACCGGGAAGGGTTCGTGACGGAAGCGTCTAACAGTAACGTCTGGTTCGTTATTCGAGACCAGTTAGTCACACCACAGTCGGGCAACCTGAAAGGCTTAACCAAAAAGCATGTACACCGAGCTCTTAAAGCAGCTGGCATAGCCAGTTTGGAAACGGATGTTCATGCGAATGAATTACTCGATTCCAGCGAATGCTTTGTTACCAGCGCAACCCGTGAAGTCATGCCTTGTGCGTCGCTTACTCTGCTCGATGGCGAGCGTTTGGAGTTTCCTCCTGGCGGAGGCGAGACCTGTCGTAAAGTTCAGGCCGTGTTTTCTTCTTACGTTGCAGATTACATTGAAAACCACACTCATGAGACGTTGGTGTGACCGGTCAGGGAATACACCGTTGAAATCAACTCCATTGTTCTACCTGTGAGCCGGACCCGAGTTTTACTGATTTTTGGCGGACAATCCGCTGAACACGAGATATCAGTCATTTCGGCGCGCTCGGTCTGTGATGCGATTGATAGCAGTTGCTATGAAGTGATTCGGGTGGGAATCACCCGTTCCGGCGAATGGTTCCTGGACGATGATCAGGAGAGCCTGCTAAGGCAAGACGAAGTCACCGGAGAGGGTTTTACCCGGGTTCGCCTGAGTGATGCCTCACTGGACTTAACCGATTCGAATGGTATCCAGCTGGAACAGACCCAGTTTGATGTGGTCTTTCCCTTGCTGCATGGTCCAAGAGGTGAGGATGGAACAATGCAGGGCCTGCTCGAACTTGCAGGGGCCGCTTATGTTGGTGCCGGTGTGGCTGCCTCAGCTGTGGGAATGGATAAGGAGCTTTCACGTGCGGTGTTTGCAACCGCTGGGCTTAGACAAACTGAATACTTGGTCGTGCGCCGCAGTGCCTGGCAAGAGAAGCCTTCATCGGTGGTCCATCAGATTGAAGCAGCACTTAAGTATCCACTTTTTGTAAAGCCCGCCAATCTGGGCTCAAGTATTGGAATTTCAAAAGTACCTAACCGTGAGTCATTGGCCGACGCCATGAATTTTGCCGGCGGTTATGACCTTAAGATCATGGTGGAGGAGTCGGTTGAGCAGGCCCGTGAGCTTGAGTGCGCGGTCTTGGGTAATGAGGAGGTACAGGCGTCCGGCATTGGGGAGATCATCCCAGGCGCCGAATTTTACGATTACACCACTAAGTACCTGGATGACCGCTCGCAGTTGATAATACCGGCCGATTTGCCCAAGGCGATATCGGAGGCAGTACGGGACATGTCAATTAGGGCATTTCAGGCTATAGATGGTTGTGGGCTTGCCCGCGTCGATTTTCTGCTTGCACCCTCTGGGGATCTGTTCCTCAACGAGATCAATACTATGCCCGGCTTTACCTCGATCAGCATGTACCCGAAACTGTGGCAGGCGAGTGGTATGTCCTACCCAGATCTGATTGATCGATTGATCCAGTTGGCGTTAGAGCGCCACCGCGACCGGGATAGCATCATCTGTACACGCTAGTTGCACCGTGTAGGCGGCGCTGACTCCTCGAAGCCCTATTGCAACAAAAGGGACTTTAAAGGTCGCCCTGGCCTTCAGCTCGGCGTCACCTAAGTGCTAAGTTACAGAATAATTGCGCCGGCCTTGGCTACTGAAATTGTCCAAAGGGTTATGTAGCAAAGAACTGCGGCAGCGATCGGGGTAAGTAACCAACCAAGTCCAATGCCGCCGAGTACTGACCATCGAATACCGTGCTTTCCCCGGAGTAGGCCGATTCCCAGTATTGCACCGATGACCGCCTGGGAACTTGAGACCGGAACCAATGGGATTTGTGGCAACCCGGCATTTCCCAGCCAAGCGGCAAGGCCCTTAGACGCAAACAGAAATAAGACCAAAGAATGCGACATCACAGCTACCCAGGCCGCTGCCGGCGACAAAGCGAATAGATCTTTGCCGACTGTCATCATTACTTTTTTGGAGTAGGTGAAGATCCCAAAAGCAATCGCCAACCCCCCCAGAAGGAACAGCTGTTGCGAAGAATCTAGAGTGAGTCCGGTGCCAAGCCGTAGTGGCTCAAACTGTACTGCGTGAGTAAAAGGTCCCATCACGTTTGCTATGTTGTTGGCACCAAGGCTATAGGCGCCAAAGGTGCCCGCAAGTACCAGAGCCCACCGCGTTAACGAATCCTGTTGTAGCAGATGCAATCGCAACGCGCGCAAGGCCAGACTGGTCAACGGCAACAAGATAGCAGCAATAATCCCCGCCAGAATAGGGCAGAGCACCCAGGTCAGGACGACCTTGCCAATTATGTTCAGATCTGTCGGAGCGCCACTCCAAAGATTCCATCCGACCAGGGCGCCGACAACAGCCTGGCTGGTCGACACCGGCAACCCGCGCCGGGTCATGAATAAAACGGTGAGCCCGGCACTCACGCTCGCCGTGCAGGCTTCTGCCAGGCTGTCGATGGCAGCCAGTTTGCCAAGGGTCTCTGTGGGTCCGGCACCGCTGATCACAGCGCCAAGAATTACACCCAGGCTGCAAAGGGCGGCAGCCGACGCAAACCGCAGCATACGAGTGCCGACAGCCGTACCGAATACGTTAGCGGCATCGTTAGCGCCCAGAGCCCAACCTAAAAACAACCCGCCGCTGAGGAAGATCAAGAGGGATAAGTCCACTATAGAAGGCTCAGATCCGTCTTTTGATTGCGCTGATAGCTAACTGGTCTGCGATGTCTTCAGATTGGTTTGCAAGGGCATCAAGGTGTTCGACGAAGTAACGCAGTTGGACTTTGTGTGCCAGGTCGAGATCACTTTCGAAAATTAATCTTTGCAAAGGAGTGCTCAGTTCATCGGCCTGAGTTTCAAGGTCTGCAACCCTCTGGGCGCCCTCACGAACGCTCTGGTGGTCGGTAAAAAATGAACGCGTGGTATCGATTACCGCCTCGACACAGGTGATCGCCAGAAGGACAAGTTCGCTGTATTTCGGTTTGAAGGCATCAGGGATCTCGGGGGCTTGTATCGAAAGACGAAAGAGATTGGCCTTGTACATATTGGTCAACTTGTCGACATTTTCGACGAGACGAAGGACATCGCTGCGCAGGTCCGGAATAAGTGTGCGCGTGTAGAGTTCGGTTTCGATGGCACGGCGAAGATCATCAGCCTCGCGCTCAATGTTTTGTATCTGGTCGACCAGTTTGTTGAAGTTCTCCAGAGCGCCTTCGCTCAGGTAAACCTGAAAGGCTTTGGAAAAGACCTGCCCGGCGGATATCACTTTGTCAAGAAACTCTTCAATTTGAGCTTCGACTGCTTTGCTGGTACCCAACAGAGATGCCTCTTTTCCAGAAAATCCAAGCCAGCGCATATCGGGTTAGATTAAGGCGTGCCGAAACGACAACTCGGTGTGAGTCGCCAGAAATCCGCTGTGGGACATAGGGGTGATGTGCCTGCGTTTTTCATGCATCGTCCAGTTTGGGGGCGCATACTATAAGATCGAGCACCCGATCTGTCTATTCCCTGTTACTTATGTATATTAAATATCCAGACAGTCGATATCGTCGGTCAGGGAAAATGTTGATCGATTCAACAATGAGCCTTTAGCAATATAAGCTTGCTACCGTATCTTTGTCGAAACGTCACTTCAAAACGAATAACATAAGATTACGCTAAAGGAGGATTCAAATGAGCCGATTTTGATCGGGATCAAAAAATACAACATTTGGTCTTGGGCTCGCGTTCAGCATGCTGGGGACTGCAAACGCCGGAACTGACTTGACCGCATACACCGTCGTTGAAGCAGAAGACTTAAAGATGTATGCCGCGAGATTTAACGAGGATCACCCCGACATCAACATCAACTGGGTGCGTGATTCAATCGGCATCTATACCGTTTGCCATCCCACTGCGACCACTGCACTTAAGCAAATGGATGCCTGGCTCGAATCCGTTGCAGCTTCTTTGAAACAGCCCTTTTATCGAACGTTTCTGCGCCTGACGATCCCGGTTTGTGCG
>CAUZJT010000174.1:0-5037 GCA_963580215.1 Gammaproteobacteria bacterium | reverse complement strand
ATACCTTTTACTTTATCGTTATTTTTGATTAGCACGCTCATATTATCTTGTAGTCATGAAACAACAGATTCAAACAAAATAGGAGTTAAGAACAAAGAAGCTACTCGTCCTAACGTTATATTAATTCTGACTGACGATCAGGGGTATGCCGATGTCGGGGTTTATGGGGCCACAGACCTGCGCACACCGCACCTGGATAAATTGGCTGCTGACGGAATCCAGTTCCTCGATTTCTATGCCCAACCTTATTGCGGGCCTACAAGGGCGGCCCTGCTGACTGGTTCCTATCCCATACGAATTGCAGAACCGGGGAACAGGAAAATCCCGAATACAACACCCCACACCAAAGAATTGACAATTGCCGAAGTGCTTAAGGATGCCGGTTACGCCACTGCCGCGATCGGAAAGTGGCACTTGGCTGGAGACGGCGAAGCACCCTGGGATTTCGCGCCACCCCCGTTACCGCCGGGTAGAGCGGGTGGTAAAGGTCCATTCATCGCCGAACTCATGCCCAAAGCACAGGGCTTTGATTATTTTTTTGGGACGCCGATGCACAATGGTTATACAAAGGAAGTCGATGACCGGCGATTCATCGCCGAACTGATGCGTAATGACGAAGTGGTGCAAAGCCCCGCGGACATGGATCTGTTGACGAAGACATATACTGAAGAAACTATAGAGTTTATTCGGGCACATGAGGATGGCCCCTTCTTTATCTATCTGGCGCACACCATGCCCCATACTCCGCTCGGTGCTTCCGAAGCATTTCGCGGAAAGTCAGCTCGCGGGCTTTACGGGGATGCCATTGAAGAACTTGACTGGAGTGTAGGCCGAATCCTGGCGGAATTGAAACTACTAGATCTAGATAAAAACACCCTCGTCATCTTCGCGTCCGACAATGGTCCGGAAGTCCGGAAGGAACTGGGAAAGCATATTGGCAATGCCAAACCCTTAAAAGGCGGGAAGTATTCCAACTGGGAGGGCGGCGTCCGGGTACCGGCCATTATGCATTGGCCCGACAGGATCCCGAAAGGAGTTGTCAGTCGGGAAATCGTCAGCATCATGGATCTTTTCCCGACACTAACACATTTAGGTAACGGGGAACTGCCTCGTGACCTTAAAATTGACGGAAAAAATATTCTGCCGTTAATGTTTAATCAGCCGGGAGCGCGTAGTCCCCATAAAAGCTACTTTTATTATGCACTCACGAAATTGCAGGCTGTACGTATGGACCGGTGGAAACTTGTTTTGCCAAGGAGTGCCGACTCATCTCACATGCTCTGGTTAGGAAAGTATATGGAGACTGTTAAAAAACCGCTGCTTTTTGATCTACATACTGATATCGCCGAGCAACATGACCTGTCAGATGAGAGGCCGGATGTGGTGGCCATACTGATGAATGAAATTGAATGGGCACGATCAGAATTAGGTGATTACAATCAAATAGGAAGCGGTGCACGATTTTTCGATCCCGGCCCTAAAAGACAATTCACTTATTTTCCTGAAGAATAGACCAACTTGGAGTATTTGGCTTTGTACTGCTAATGCTCTGTTCTTCGGTGTAACGCTTCTTCATTACGAGATCTCCATGGTGCTAGATTAGCTGGAAATCTCATCGTGGTCATGGCTCTAATATAAGGGGAAAGATCAACTCCTATCAGCAAACCGGATAGCTTCACCATTAGCGCCGCCAAATTTCCCGCGCGTTGTGACTGGGGATATCCCAAATCCTGCGGCCTGAATGTTCCGCTGTCTCATACCTTTCGAAGAAAGATTCCATCGCGTCAGTCAACTGGACTTGTTGCGGCTCACTCGGTGGTGGAACCGAAAACCGCTCTCCCAAAGGATGATTGAGGTCATACCAGAAGTCTCTGGGTGGGTCGTCTTGATTCTTCTGATAGTAACGAACCAGTTTCCAGCGCCCGTTATGTACCATTCGCGCATTGCCTAATTCTGCATGCTGAAAATCTCGGAAGGAGGTCAATCGTTCGCCCCTGAGCAATGGCAGCAGGCTCTTCCCGGGACCGTCATAGCCTGCCAGGTCTGTGCTGGCACCCGCCAACTCGGTCAGTGTAGGAAACAGATCGTACAGATTTACGAACTCGTTACGAACCTGGCCCGCTGCAACCAGATGTTCCGGACCATAAACGATAAGGGGTATGTCGATAGAGTCCTGGTAGAGGTTCTGAGGGATTGTCGAGTTGCCCTTGCCGTATAGACCATATTGTCCGGTTTGATGACCGTGATCGGACGTAAAGACAATGAGTGTGTTGTTTAGAAGATCCCGTCCTTCGAGCGCATCTAGCAAACGCCCAACCTGCTCATCCACCAGGGTTACTGCAGCCAGGTATTGTGCGAGTTTCTCTACGTGATCAGCGACTGGCGCGCTTACGTTGCCGGAACTACGAAGGTTCGACGTATCACCAGGCGCGGCAATCTCGCGCGCGACTTGCCGATATTGTGACACCAGTCGTTCTGGCAATCCTTCAAACGGAAAGTGAGGCTCGACAAAATTGATAAAAGCCGCAAATGGCCTCTCGCCAGGTTCGTCTATAAAAGCCACGGTTGATTCCGCGAGAAACCGCGCCTGGACTCCGGTGTGGGCAGTAGCTGACCCGTCTTTCGAGAAATACACGGTCCCGGAATGTTGATACTGATTAACCCAGTTTGTTTTACGTTCGTCGTAAGTCAGCCAGCGATCAAAACCTCGAACAGGTATCCAACCGTGAGTATCTGCATGCCATTTACCAAAGAGCCCAACGCGATATCCGCTGTCCGACAATACTTCAGAGAGCAGACGTTCTTTCTCGAGCCAGTTTTTTTGGCCGCTATCTTTATCTGACAGGAAGTCATGCACGCCATGCTGTGATGCTGTGCGCCCGGTAAAGAAACTCGCTCTGGCTGCAGAACACACCGGCGTGGGAGAAATGGCCTGATCAAACCTCACGCCCTGATCGGCCAGGTAGCCAATGTTAGGCGTAATGATACGGTTGTCATACTCTCCCAGGCTCCATCGCCCCTGATCATCAGTCATGATCACGATTATATTAGGTAAAGACGAGTTACCGGATGCCATCAACACGTTAGAGAGGAACAGGATGACGACGCCGCAAAACGCACGTATCTGAAGGAGCCTGGGTCTTGAGAGGGTTACAACCTGGAAAATCGACATAGCAATCGCTCCAAATACATAATTGCTATCTATAGTGCCAGAAAGTGCTAGCAGTGTATTTCCTGTTTTAGTGCAGGGTGAATGAGGCGATCAGGAAGTTCTTCTTACGCCAGGCTCTCCGTTGGTGACATTGAATGTCGCCAGATCGTGCGCAGTCGATTCATTGTTGTTCTTATCATCTACTGCACGTAACGTCGTCTTCCAGGTTCTTTTGTTTACTTCGTGCAACAAGTAGCCCCGCTTGCCTCCATCGTAGAAGAGAACCTGGGGATTGTGGTCCAGATTCTCGGTGATCGGCTGTGAAAGTGGTTCCGGCCAGTTGGCGGATATCGATGAAGTAATGAATTCCACCACGGGAATCTGATCAACTTCCTGCTTGGCGAGCGCACCGTCGAGCGCCCAAAATGAATGCACGTCGCCACTCAACACAATCGGATGGCCTGATTTCGCCTTACTGATCGCCTGAACAACACGCTCACGATTCGCCGGGTAGGCATCCCAGGCACCAATGTAACCGTATTGTTTACCCTTTACCTGGAGATGAAATGGCAGAAACGGCCCGGAAGAGGCCACCACGTTCCATGCTGCTCTGTTCTTCACCAGACTTTCATGCAGCCACTGTTCCTGCTGGCCTCCCAGCATGGTTCGATCTTCAAGAAACAGTTCGTCGCAACGTTCCCTATAGTTACCGAAACCAAAACCCGTATCCAGATTGTCCGTGCAGAGATCTTTTTTGTCCCGAAACTGCCTGGTATCGAGCAGATTGATCTGCATCAGGTCTCCAAGCTGAATCTTGCGGTGGAGGCTGAAATGATTATCACCAGCTACGCCATAACCTCGCACAGGCATGTGTTCGTACCAGGCCTGATAGGCAGCCGCACGTTTCGCGAACCCAGCCGGGTCCATGTCCTCAATCGCGTCATGATTATCAATCACCGTAAAAAAAGGCAAAGCGGCATGAGCGCGTTGTAGATGTCGATCGGTTTTGTAGAGCGCATGTCGTCGACGGTAGTCCGCCAGGGTGCTTGGCGCATTTTCCCGATCGTGTTTTCTAAATGTTTCGCCGAACGAGGTGTCGTAAATATAGTCACCCAGATGAATCACGAAATCCGGCTTATCCATGATCATGTGCTCGTAAGCGACAAAATAACCATGCGTATAATTTTGGCAGGAACAAGTGACGAACCTAACCGACTCGGTATGACTATCCTTGTAAGGTAGCGTTTTAGTGCGTCCAATCTGAGATGTGTGTGTTGCAGCGGTAAAGCGATACCAGTACTCGCGGTTAGGCTCTAAGTCTTGAACATCAACATGCACGGAATGTGCAAGCGCAGGCTGCGCCAATAGTTCGCCTCGCTGAATAATGCGTGACATTTTAGCATCCAGCGATAACTCCCATTGAACTGGAACACTAAACGACTCCATACCACCCCCTGCTTTTAAGGGCTCGGGTGCGAGCCGGCTCCATAAGACCACTGAGCTTTCCGTCGCATCGCCAGAGGCAATGCCAAGGGTGAATGGACTGACTGAAAATTCAATATTATGTGCGAGCGGAGCTTTTATCTGGGTGGTAGTTATGCCCAAGAGCGCCTGTTGTAAAAATCCCCTCCTATTCATTTTCACTCCCTTAATGGTCATTACGATGATCCAGAAATCGTCGCTTATGCAATCCCGTTACTTTGTTCCATAGACGCTGACGACGCACAGGCATTGCTATGTGTATGGCAAAGGTCGACTCAATTCCTGCTGCCTATATATGTAGTCTTACTCCTTCAAGCCTTGAGCTAATGCCGCTTGGATTTTCGCACCAAGTTCACTGGCTTGTAATCGAACGCGATCAGTATCAATCGTGAGTATTTCTCTTT
>CAUZJT010000173.1:0-5076 GCA_963580215.1 Gammaproteobacteria bacterium | reverse complement strand
GAGATTAGGCCTATCGCTACGACGACGATGTAAGTCTTTTTTACCAAGAGGGTCTAGCACTTTTGCGAAAGGTGAGTGAGTGGGCATGATCAATCGTTGAACTGATGCATGCCCACTCACTTATGATGTTGAACCTTTGCTGCTGCAAATGCCGTGATCGGCAGATTCAGTAGAAGGACAAGAATCGGCGGCAGAACAAATCTCGCCTCTTCTGATTTGCCAAGAAAAGCTTCTTTGTTTGCTCACTGTAAAATTCCTTTCTATCCTGAAGGGCTGGTGACACCACATTAAGCAGTGCCACCAGGATTACTTCTAGCACCAGTTGGATGTTTTACAAGTTCCTGTCAGGACCCATTTGGTATTGGTCACGCCTGAAGGTGTCAAGATTGCAGTGGTCGGGACTACAGTATCAAGTGCGCTGCCATCGTCCTGCCAAGTTACCGTGATAGCGCCAGCTGTTACATTAACGCCATGTGCCGCGGTGCCAACGTCGATGTTAGCCGGGATGTTGGCATATCCACCGATGTAGGTGCCGATAGCAGTGCCTTCAGTCTGCATGGCCAGGGCCACCTCAGTCTTCATCTTGCCTGCGAGTAACACTGCCTCAGAGAACTTAGCCTTGGCGGTATAATCCGAATACGCCGGAATAGCCACTGCAGCTAAAACACCGATAATCGCAACCACGATCATCAGTTCGATAAGGGTAAAGCCCTTTTGTTTTCCCTTCCTTTGCTCCAAACGACGGAGATGCGCTAGTAATATTTTCATAATTTTACTCCTTGTGTTTTTGTTGCCAGTACCGCTGTGCACGCTTGCGCAGTGATCGACAACATTGCAGACATTGTTGTGGCTCGGATTGCTCAGGTAGTAATCATTACCCGCCAAATCGTTATCAGAAATAGTCGTGTGCCCGGTAGGTAGCGGGCAGGCCTTTTTCTTCAAACTCATCGCTTGGGCAAACCAGCGCCTCGATACCCACACCCTTCAATTGCAAGGCGATATGGCGCGCGGTCAGCGAATCGAGCTCATGTGCAAAAACATGCCATTTGAAGTCCTCGCTTGTTTTCAGGCGGTAAAGAATTCGCGTGGTATCAGGATGGCTCGCCATAGGTATTGCTTTTGTTGAAGTGTTGGGGCGATGTATGATCGGGTTAGTTGAGTTATCGCGATAATCATTGCCCGCCAAAGCGTAGTCATAACTTAAGACTGAATAGGGAGGGACACAGCCATTAACATCGAAGACCACACTGTGTTATCGAACATCGCCCTGGCGATCGCTCGGGCGGTTGACGAGTCTGGCTATGACGGTGAGCAGGTACTCATCGACGCCGGCATTGATCCCAAATGGGCCGCCCAGCCAGACACCCGTATTCCGGTGGGGCATCACCAGCAGCTGTGGCGCCTGGCGATTGATCGCACCCAGAACCCCTGCCTGGCGCTCAAGGTAGGCCAGTCATTGCCGCCCGGGGCTATCCATGGTCTGGGTCTGGGCTGGCTGGTGAGTGACACACTGAAAAGCGCATTTCAACGGCTGGTGCACTTTCAAAGGCTGGTCTCAACCAACGCAGACATACGTTTTTCCGAAACCCCAAACAGTTATGAACTGGTAGGCCAACCCAGAACCCTGCCGCAGAATTTTGAAACCGCAGCGGCCGATGCCCTGTTGGTATTGGCCATGCGCCTTTGCCGGTTGGCCTTGAGCGAATCGATCACACCAACCGAGGTACAGCTGGCCCATGACCACAGCGTGTGCCTTGAGTCCTACAGCGAGTATTTTGGCTGCAAGATTGTGTTGAATGCCCCCCAGTACGCTCTGGTCTTTGACAAGACTCTGGTCGAGCAGGTACTGCCCGGGGCAAATCCTTTGCTGGCACGGCTCAACGACCAGGCCGTTACCGATTACCTGGCGCGCTACGACCTGGCAGATTTCGCCACCCAGGTGCGTCGCCTGCTGATTGAAACCCTGCCCGAGTCCGGGCCTGATCAGGCTGTTATTGCCCGCGAACTCAATGTCAGCCTACGCCAACTACAACGCGAACTGCAGGCACGGGGTTACAGCTTTAAACAACTAACCGACGAAGTGCGTCGCGACCTCGCCATCAGCTACCTTGAAGAAAACCAAAAGAGCATCGGTGAGATCACCTTTATGCTGGGCTATTCCGAGCCTGCCAACTTCGGCAGATCGTTCAAGAAGTGGACGGGTAAAACCCCGGGGGAGTACCGCGAATCGCTGCAAGGGTAAAGCCTTGGCCCTTTAGCCTCGGCCCTTTAAGGGGGTTCATTTTTTTACCACACCATGGCGATGATGTGGCCTCTAGCCTGTTTCTTCTGGCCTAACATCAACTGCGCATGTGGACATTGGCAGTAAAGCTCGCGCCTAGTACTTTCTTTATGTTTTAGATGCGTAGTCAATCCGCTTGGCGGTCGACGGCGCGTTACCCGCAGGAAGAACGCTGTAGAAGAATGTGACACGTTCTTGTGCCTCGTAAACAATCTTTGTATCGCGCGGCACCCACAGCACATCGCCTGGATCGGCTTCAAATACTTTATCGCCAACGCGTAACGTGAAATGTCCGTCGAGTATGTAGATCACCTCGTCGTAGGTGATGTGCCAGGGGATACTGCAATCCTCAAACACGCCGATCCCGGCGCCCAGTTCGTCCGAAAACGACGCGTTCACCAGGCCGATCGTTTTCATGCCGTTTACAGGCACTAAATCCAGATCTTGTTTACGAAAAAGTTTCGTTTCAGACATGGCGTTTCTCCTTTTTTTAAAGCAGTGTCTCAGTGCCTGGCAAACCTACCACATCGCAAGGCGCTTTAGTTTCAAAGACCCCCTGGCAATGCTTTCACTGGCCTTGATCTATCTACGCATAATCGCGACGCGCACCAGCCGGGCACATAAAGCATAGGGTTTAGTGGTGTTTTTTATCCCAGACCCAAGAGTTGGATCTCACCCCAGCTTTTTAACAAAAAAAGGGGTGGCACCCGTTTCGGGGCCACCCCGTTAACTACAACTTGGAGGAGGAGATTAAAACAAACACTACGGGGGAGAAACTTAGCCCCCAGTGGCGTTAACCACAACACCACTGCAGGCAGTATATGAACGACGCCATAGGCCCGGATAATCAATTCGCGCCAAAAAGTAATCGGTCCAGCTCAAAACACCGCTATGGCGAAGCCATAGTGATTAGTGATTGGCGCCTTGCGATTATCGCGATGCCCAGGTCATGGTTAAAACTGCAGCCAGGTTTTGGATTAGCAAATCTCCCATGAGGTAAACGCGCCCCACGAAGGGATTGCTAATCACAAACAAAAATGACCCCTAACCGTTAAAAACACAACATGCAATAAGGAGATCCAAATGAACCCCAACCAAACTATTGAGGTATTGAAGGACGTGATTTACGCCTTAAAGGAGCAGATGGCAAAGATGGAAGCCAACTACACCAAGCGTGCCAGGATGAGTGAACCGTGCGCCACACAAACCGCAGATCAAGTCATGGAAGCCTTACCGGTGCAGATGCTAAAGATGCAAAGCGCAGATCCACTCGATAAGACGTCTATAACAGAACCAACCGTGTCGTCGTAATAGAGCGTGGCTTGTTCTGCACCTGCTAATCCAGTGGCTACTAGCGCCGACTTAACTGATCAATCGCTGATCTGATGCGGGCACTGAACCGGTGCCTGCTTCTTAAGTATTTGCCGTGCGATCTTGCGCCGCGCCCTTGATGCTGGCAAGCGGGCTTTAGTCGTTACACAACAGGTTCACTTTCATCGCGGCGAGTTCTGCCGCCTGCACGGTGGTTGAAGCCAATAAAGCCTGCTTGGCCTGGATACATTCACTGGCTTCTTCAATAGCTTCATCGTGGGTTGCCTCACGGGCAATCTGATATTTAGGCTCACAATAACCGGCAGACATCCGGCGGATATTGGTTGAATCTCCCGAGCGTTCGATCGCGACACAGTCGCCGATCTTAATTTCTAATTGATTCGAGGCTACCTGCATGCCTCCGTTCGACCCCAGGTCAACGCCATACAAGGTGCCCCGGGTATCACCGCGTGATCTCCGGGCGATTGCGCTGCCGGCAAGGCCGCCGATGATGGCGTTTCGATTTTTCTTGCTGCTGGATTTCCCTTTGGCTGAGGCATACCCCAGCGTACCGCCGATCAACGCGCCAGCCGGCACGGCGCCTGATTTAAGATCAACTGGCGAAGCGCTTATCACCGTGCCGTACTGCACGCTGACGCTCTGCCCTGAGCTTGCCGCATAACCATTAGCACCCCACGCGAAACACAGCACCAAACACAGGTATCGATTCAATTTCATTTAACCAGCTCCACGATTAGAGACTTATGTAATTAAGCCTGAAGTAACGATCAGTTAATTTAATCAGGTAGATCGAGTGGGCGCAACGATTGCGATGGCTTACCATGCACCGGGGCGTTGAAAGCTGTCGTGTCAGAAACCGATCATCGCTTTATTGCACCGCACTGCGCCCAGCGGCCCCGGCAAGCTGATGGGCCACCAGTTGGGCATAAAGACCACCTCGGGCCAGCAGTTCTTCGTGAGTGCCCGCCTCGATCACACGGCCCTGGTTGAGCGCCACGATCTGGTCGGCCCCGCGCACAGTCGACAGCCGATGTGCAATCACCAGTGTGGTGCGCTCAGCCATCAGTTCCTGCAGTGCCTGGCGCACTGCCTGCTCGTTAACCGCGTCGAGGTGCGATGTGGCCTCGTCCAGAATCAGCACCGGGGCATCCTTTAAGAAGGCCCGGGCAATAGCCACACGCTGGCGCTGCCCGCCCGAAAGGCGCATGCCGCGCTCACCCACCTGGGTCTCAAGGCCATCGGGCAGTCCGGCTACAAATTCGCCGAGCGACGCCCGCTCCAGCGTAGTCGTGAGCTGCGCCTCGCTGGCCTCGGGTCGGGCGATCAGAATATTGGCGCGCAGCGTATCGTTAAAAAGATAGGTATCCTGCGCCACAAGCGCTATCTGGCCACGCAGATCGTCCAGCGCATAATCTCGAAGATCGTGCCCACCAAGCCTAATGGTGCCCTGCTGTGGATCCCAA
>CAUZJT010000172.1:0-5124 GCA_963580215.1 Gammaproteobacteria bacterium | reverse complement strand
CGAGGGTCAGCATGGTTGGCTCTTATTATTATCTTGGATGAGTATTCTAACCCCCTCGTCTTGGTTTTGTTCTTCTTGTTGGTGCGGCGTTTTGAGGATCTTCCGGCCACGGATGTTTTGGATAGCGCCCCTTCATTTCTTTTCTGACGTCCTGGTAGGAAGTTTGCCAGAATCCGGCCAAGTCCTGGGTGACCTGCAGTGGTCTACCGGCGGGGGATAGCAGATGCACCGTGAGCGGTATCTGGCCATTGAGGACTGCTGGTGTATCAACACATCCAAACATCTCCTGCAACTTTACGGCGAGTACCGGCGGCGTAGTTGTGTAATCAATCGAGTAACTCGAACCGGAAGGCACCTGCAACCGCTGCGGAGCTAGTGTATTCAGTTGTTGATTCTGCTCCCAGGTCAGTAGCGCTGCAAGAATGGATTTTAAATCGAGTTTCTTAAAATGACTTAGCAGGTTGACGGGTTCGAGATAGGGGCCAAGCCAATCATTCATGGAAGCCAGCAGGCGTTCACTGGACACGTCAGGCCAGGTTTTATAGCCCGCATTAGCTCGGACGAGTTCAACGCGAGCCTGCCATTGTCGAATCTCCGGTGTAAACGGTAAGGTTTCCAGGCCTGAAGTTTGAACATGTTTTATGAGCGCTTCTTTTTTGGCTTCAGCCGGAACCTTTGAGAGTTTGTTGCGGCTTAACACGAGATCGCCAATCTGTTGTCTTTCTTCGGCAATGAAGCGTTTTGTTTTACTGTGCCACTCAACAATGGTGTTGTGCGTAACCTGCTCTGAGAGTAAAGATTCGAATAGTGTTTCATCTAAAGTTGCGGCGGATCGAATCATGTCGCCTTTCGATCTTGCCATTCCTCCGATCTCAGCGACGGCTAGCCACCTGGACTGTCCCAGAGCATGATTCCCGGGGATGCTTGCTCCCCGGCCATTCGATAATTGAAAGCCGCCAGCGTGTCGGTGTCTGGCAATCCGATCGGGGTAGGCGCAGGAGATCAGATAGCCTGATACCTGATCAGGCTTAATTGGGTTTGTCGCTGTGGCGGTGACGAGTTGTTTGATTTGCGTGGAAAATATTTCGGCGAGCTGATGGGTGCGGCGAAACCAGCCACGATGTTGATTCGGGCATTTTGATTGTCCTTGCAGGATGTCAATTCTCTCGTTCATATCGGGAGTGTCCCGGCCCAATGGGTCGCGATCTGACAGGATGCTCGCAATGAGGCTGGCTGTGTCGGCGTGGCCAATCGATTGTCCGCAGATCAGCATATGTGCGAGGCGAGGGTGCACGGCAAGGCCGGCCATCTGGGTGCCGTGGTCGGTTAGCTGTAGTCCGTTATCTCCCTTTATGATCGCGCCGAGCCGTACCAGCAACGATACTGCCTGCAACCAGGGGCCGCTTCCTGGTGGATCCAGCCAGGCGAGTTCCATCGGGTCATTTATTCCCCATTTCAGAAGTTGCAGTGCTACCGGTGTGAGGTCGGCGCTTAATATCTCTGGTGTTGCATGAGGCGCCATCTGATCCTGTTGGCTTTTTGACCAGAGCCGATAACATTTTCCGGGGCGCAATCTGCCGGCTCGGCCCATCCGTTGTGTGCTCGATGCCTGGGAAATTTTGCGTGTGTGAAGCCGTGTCATTCCCGTTGTTGGATCGAAGACAGGTTTCCTGGCAAGACCAGTGTCGATGACAATATCCACGCCATCGATCGTTAAGCTGGTTTCTGCGATGTTGGTTGCAAGTACGACTTTCCTTTCGCCGAGTTTTGGGACTGGTGCGATGGCGTCTTGTTGTGCTTCCAGGGAAAGATTGCCATAAAGAGGGCGCAGGTGAACCCCGCTGATTTTTCTATGATGCAGCTCGGTCATAAGCGAGTCTGCCACTCTCCTGATTTCGCCCTGTCCGGGAAGGAATACCAGAATGCTGCTGTCGGGGTGGTCAGTTAGTGCCTTTAAGGTTGCCGCGACAGTCTTGTCATTGATTGAGTCTCGAGGCTCGCTGGGTTTACCGTAGACGAGGTCGACCGGATACTGTTTCCCTTCGCTCCGTACGACGGGTGCCCTGGTGAGTTCTTCCAGTTTATGGCTGTCGAGTGTTGCCGACATGATTAATACTTTAAGTGGATCGTCCTCCCTGAATAGAGATCGCCCTTTCAGACACAAGGCAAGCGCCAGATCTGCGTCCAGGCTACGTTCATGAAACTCGTCAAAAATAACCAGTCCCACGTCGTCAAGGGAGGGGTCCTCTTGAAGCATCCGGGTGAGGATGCCTTCTGTAATCACTTCGATTTTTGTATGAGACGAAACCCGGGTGTCAAGTCGCATTCGATATCCGACGGTCTGGCCCACTGGTTCCTGAAGCAGATCCGCCATACGGTGCGCCGCTGCGCGGGTTGCGATTCGGCGTGGCTCCAGCATCAATATTTTCTTGTGCTTTAGCCAGGGCTCGTCTGCCAGTGCCAGCGGAACAAGGGTGGTTTTACCTGCGCCGGGTGGCGCCTGTAGAATTGCCTCATGGTGTTGCTTGAGTATCGACTTCAACACTTCGAGAATTTCGATAACAGGCAATTTAATATCAGTGGGAATCAACGGCGTAGTCTTTAAAAAACAAGGTTGAGTAGCATCGCAATAGGCCGGAGTCTGGTCTCTATCTGCGGCTTCTACTGTATGTGCCTAACGTCCCTGCCGCAAATCATATAGAATCGAAGCGATTGAGCGCTTCAAATCAGCCGGTTGGGAAGTTCAGTTTGCTAGAGTTTACCAACGGCGTCGAAGCCCGACTACTATCAATAGCAATGAAGACAGATATCGACAACCCATTCAATATTTTCAGGTTCATATTATTAAGGCTCGACAGGCGAAGAGTGAGCATTTTTCTCCTTGCTGTACTGATTACGATGAATGTCAAAGCCGAGATATTTGCACCCTTTACTACCTCAAATATTAGTCCATTTGTGCAATTACATGGCCAGCCCAGTGCGCGTTCTGCAAAACTGGTGCCTAATAAGGCTCTGGTATGGCAGGTTCAGACAGACATCGCCAACAATTTCACAGAGAACACGGATGGCGTTGAGTCGATACTGATTGATGGTGAGACCTACAGAGTTAACCTGTCTTTGAGGTATGGCTTTGGTGACAGGTGGGAGGTTGGGATCGACGCGCCTTATATTCGCCATGAACCCGGTCAGTTGGATTCGTTTATTGAAGGCTTTCATGATTTATTTGGCTTAAGTCAGGCTAATCGCGATGATCGCCCTCGTAATCAGCTTGACTATAGCTACACCTCAGGCGTGAACACGATGCGCCTGAATAAACCAGTCAGCGGGATTGGAGAGGTACGCCTGAATTTGGGATACAAATTGCGCGAGTATGAGAACCGAACCTGGAGTGTCCGTGGCGGTGTCAAGCTGCCTACCGGAGACCCCGACAAGCTTACCGGTTCAGATGGAACTGATGTCTATGTGGGGTTGTATTTCAGTGAAGGCGCATTTCTGGGAAATGAATCGCTAAGTTTTCACGGTAGTGTAGGGGCGCTCGCGATGGGTAATGGAGAGTTAGTTGGAAGCGATGTTGAAGACCTCGCGGTCTATGGTTCAAGTACTCTGGCGTGGAAACTTTCCCCAAATTTCAGTCTTAAGGCACAATTCGATTTTCATTCAGCCCTCTATGACGCCGGAGTGGAAGAGCTCGGCAGTTTTGCCGGCCAGCTTATTCTCGGTGGTTCCGTCAAGCTGGGGCGAAAATTGCAATTGGATCTGTCTGTCAGCGAAGACGTGATTGTGGATACTGCTCCTGACGTAGTTTTTAGTATCGGTTTGCGGTCCCTTTTCTAAATGCTGCCTCAGATTAATGCTCTGCGGGTTGATGGCGGGCGGCAACCTATCTAATGTTAGTCAATTGGTGCACTGACCAGGTTGTTAAGTTGCGTCGAGCTTCTGAGACGAAACTAGATTGCGCGGGCCGGAATGTTTTGTGCCGAGGCCTCAATGTAGCCTGGTCTTAACGTCATTGTGTGCCGGTAATCTGCCAGTAGTGTCGGTAGCACGATGTGCCTCGTCGAGGCCCAATCCAGGCATGAAACAAGCAGTATATCGACGGTTCCGAAGTGTTCTCCCTGGGCAAATTGCTGGCCATCAGCAAACCATCGCGCAGCCTCACGCAGTCCCCTGCTTACATATTCCTTTGCGGCCTCTACGGCCACGGGCGCTGATCCGTAAGTTGCGGAAAGGCCGTTCGGGGGCTCGCCATGAAGACGGGTCGTATACAGGCGGGCATCGATCTCACTCATGAGATACATCGTGTGATCCATTAGGGTGGCTCGCTCTTGCGTTCCTGGTCCCGGCATGGGTAACACATCTTTGCCGTAACGGTCGGCCAGATAGTTTACGATCGCTGCACTCTCACCAATTTGCACTCGATCGTCTTTGTAAAATGGTACCTTTTGCCTTTCGTTAAGCGCGAGGAATTCAGGATTATCCATTCCCGGGGAGCGCGGTGCGATCTTTCTGTGTTCGAAGGCAAGTCCAAGTTCAATCAACGCCCAAAGTGGCCGAAGCGTACGTGGCGTTCCGATACCCCATAGGGTTCTATTAATGTCAGTCATGATCCAGACCAGCCTCTGTTGAATACATTGTCACTGTACCAACAAGAAAACTACTTGATAATCTTAACTGTTTAAAGGTTTTTCAATTACCCGGTTGTGGCTGTAATAGTTCTTCAAGCCTCCTTAGGCACCCTTGCATGCTTTTCTTGATGAAGGGTTCGACCTCGACGGGGGTCACTTCCGTCTCCCAGCGCATTGTGCAGCGACCTTTATCGATAGAATTCAGCTGAATGATTGCCAGGTGATGTTCCAGGGGAGGGTTCGAGTCGATACAACTGTACTCAAGCCGCATACTCTCATTGTTATGCAAGAGTATTCTTTCTGCGATCTGGCCCGCACCGGGCATGCCAAGACGGCGGACTTCCCCATCGAAAACACATTCTGTGACGCCGGGTACCCAATCAATTCGATCGGGAGTTCCGACGATGTCCCACAGTTCCATCGCAGTGGATTTAAATTCGTGCTCAATCAGGATCGCCATGCTAATTATATTTCCTGTTTTATTTCTTGTTTGATGGGG
>CAUZJT010000171.1:0-5179 GCA_963580215.1 Gammaproteobacteria bacterium | reverse complement strand
ATCATTAACCATTATTAACCGAAAAACCGATCTTGTTAGCGAAGGATAGCATCCCGTACTGCGCCCAGTGTCGGCGCGACCCGCAGGGGTTCCGGGCTTTGACTAATGGCCGCATCTGGATCTTTAAGCCCGTGACCGGTTAAGGTGCATACGACCACGGATTGGTCCGGAATTGCAGACTCGCCTAAAGCCGAGATTAATGCGGCGACAGAAACCGCGGAAGCGGGCTCGCAGAAAATCCCCTCACGTTGTGCCAAATACTGCTGAGCATCAAGAATTAACTGATCTTCATGCGCTACAAACCAGCCCCCCGACTCACTTCGCGCAGTCTGCGCGAGATCCCAGGATTGTGGATTGCCGATACGTATCGCAGTCGCAACAGTCTCAGGGTGGGTAACAATCTGGCCACGCACAAAAGGCGCAGCCCCCGTTGCTTGACAGCCAACCATGATGGGGAGCTTATCGAGGTCGCCGGTCTGATAATACTCGGTATATCCCAACCAGTAGGCGCTGATATTGCCTGCATTACCCACCGGAAGAAAGTGATAATCGGGTGCTCTGCCCAGGCTGTCCACGATCTCAAAAGCTGCAGTTTTTTGCCCTTGCAAACGATACGGATTGACCGAATTGACCAATGTCACTGGTACCTCGTCGGGCATCGCTTTTACTATCTGCATTCCTTCATCAAAGTTCCCGGCGATCTGAATGACCCGGGCCCCATGCATCATGGCCTGGGCCAATTTACCAAGCGCTATCTTTCCATCTGGAATCACAACAAATGCCTTCATACCCGCCCTTGCAGCATAGGCCGCAGCCGCTGCGGATGTATTGCCGGTAGACGCGCAAACGACCGCTTCACTTCCCTCATAGGCCGCCATGGTAATCGCAACCGTCATCCCCCGATCCTTGAATGAGCCAGTGGGGTTCGCTCCTTCAACTTTGCCGTAAACGACGATTCCCCGCTCTGGATCGCACAGGGAATTCAAACACACCAGGGGTGTAGACCCTTCCAGCAAGCTAATAGGTTTGACAGAAGTCGGCAATGCAAGCCGGGCCTGGTAGCGTGAGATTAACCCTGTACTGCAATCATTCATCGACGAAGTCCTCCAGAGTTTCCAAGCGAATCCTTGTCGCCACCCTTGCGTTCGTTGAAAGGGCTTCAATCTCCGAGACGGCCATTGCAACATTCGCCTCCAGCGCCGCGTGGGTCACAATCACAACTGGCACATCACCAACCGCATCGGCGCTCCCCTGCTGTCGTATCGCCTCAATACTCACCTGATAATCCCCGAGAATTCGGGTGATGTCAGCCAGCACCCCTGGACGGTCGCGGACCGTTAATCTAAGGTAATGCGCGCAAACGATCTCGGACAGGGCAACGACTCCAGGCGCGGCAAGTGTCCCTGGTTGAAATGCCAGATCAGGCACCCGATTACCTGGGTCAGAGGTTAGTGTCCTGACAACGTCAACCAAATCCGCGATTACCGCAGATGCTGTAGGCAGGGCCCCTGCCCCGGCCCCATAGAGAAGAGTCTCTCCCACGGCGTTTCCATTTATGACGATAGCGTTCATTACGCCGGAGACGCTTGACAGTAGATGATCGTCTCTCACCAGGCAGGGATGCACTCGAAGATCCAATCCATTGGGTACGCGTCGTGCGATGCCGAGATGTTTGATTCGATAACCAAGTTCACGAGCATAGATAATGTCGTCTTGCGTGATCTCCCCTATACCCTCAACGTGGACCGACTTAAAATCAAGATGCACGCCATAGGCAATGGATGCAAGAATAGTAAGCTTGTGCGCGGCATCAATCCCTTCTACATCAACACTGGGATCTGCCTCGGCGTAACCGTTGGCCTGGGCTTTCAATAGAACATCCGTGTAGCAAGAACGGTCGTCTTGCATTCCGCTGAGAATGAAGTTACAGGTGCCATTGAGTATTCCAACCACTCTTTCTACCCGATTGCCCGCCAGCCCTTCTCTTAGGACCTTAATCACTGGAATGCCTCCAGCGACGGCCGCTTCGAAGGCAACGACCAGTCCTGCCGAAGCGGCTTGGTGAAAGATCTCAGTTCCCCGGGTTGCAATTAACGCTTTGTTAGCGGTGACAACATGCTTGCCATGACCAAGAGCAGCACTGATCAGGTCAAAGGCAACATCACATCCGCCAATGAGCTCTATAACGATGTCAATCCCGGGGTCTTCAACTATTTCATGCGGATTGGCTGTAAGCGAAATACCTGTAGTGTTACAGTTACGCGACCGCGCCAGATCGCGAACGGCTGCCCGGGTAACTTTGATTTCCCGGCCTGCCCGACGCGAGATCTCTTCACTATTGCGCCGAAGCACATCTACCGTTCCGGCGCCTACTGTGCCCAGGCCAATAACGCCTACACTAACTGGTTTCATATGATTTCAATCCAAAGAAAAGCCAAAATATTCGAATGCGCAAGAGCCCTCACGGGCATCGGATTGTATCCCAAACTTCTTTCAGGTAATTCTGTTGTGAGCTACTCCCTTGCAGATGTCCTGTCGCTGAAGGCTTGGCAAATCGCAAAGGATTGTTGACTCATGGACTTGCAAGTTGAGAGCAGCGCGAATATCAGGGTCATCCAAGGGTATGACGCTGTTTCGGTCTCGATCGGGTCAACGTTGTGCAGCACAAGTTTCTTGCTCTCACCCAGCTTTGCACCGCAAGTCTGGCCGGTGACAAATTTTAGGTTATTTTCAACCGAACAACTCCTAGCGCTTTTTGACCTTTCCTGGGATGTCTTAATAATTGGTACCGGATCTACACAGCAGTTTCCCGGACCTGAACTACTTGAAGTTCTCGCAACCGAGGGTCGTGGGGTTGAGTTTATGAACTCTCGCTCAGCTTGTACGAGCTACAATCTGCTCGCTATCGACCAGCGGCCGGTCCTCTGCGCAATTATTTTACCGTTATAGAGTGTTGCACCCTTTACCTCTAACGGCGAGGCAAGATTGTTAGCGGGTCAATCGGTTGCCCGTTGCGGCGAATCTCAAAATGGAGTTTAACGGAACTGGCGCCGGATTGACCCATTTCTGCAATAACCTGGCCGCTAGAGATCTGATCCCCCTCGTTTACGTTCACGGCACGATTATGGGCATACGCGCTAAGAAAGGTCTCATCGTGTTTGATAATTAGCAATAAACCGTAACCCCTGAGTCCCGTTCCCGCATAAACGACCTTGCCGTTGGCGGCCGCACGTATTGGGCTTCCATCAATACCTGCAATATCAATACCATTCTCCCCCGCCGCATCATTAAAACGGGTGATCAGGTCGCCACCTGCTGGCCACACCCAGCCTTCTTCGCTGTCTGGCGTCTTGCTGCTGGCGGGCGGGACGGTTTGGCTGGTCGAGGGTTTGCTCAAAGTGCCTCGAACCACTACGGGTGGGTTGTTGGCCGAAACGGGTCTTTTAGCCTGTAACCCGCTAACCACTTCAGAGGTCGAAATGCCGGTGTCGGACATTTCCCCGCCAAGATAGATTTTTTGACCTACCTGAAGGGTATACGGAGTTTGCAGTTTGTTCCACCGAGCTACATCACGATAATCTAGGCCGGCCGTCCAGGCGATAGTGTAAAGAGAGTCTCCGGCTCGAACGATACGTGCGCTATGCTTGGTTCGAGCATTGGTTAGATCACTGACTGGAACCACCGGACTACCGGTACACCCCGCCACGATCCATGCCAGACCTAAAATTAAGGCAAGGGCGTTAACCAAACGGCAATCGGTATTAACCACTCAGCCAAAGAAGACCCGAAATCAATACAACTACCGTGACCCAGCCGATGGCATCGACATGGCGGCGTAATTGAGTTTCGAGCGCCTCACCTCCCAAAAGAATCAAACCCGCGACCAAAAAAAACCGCGCTCCACGCCCCACCAACGATGCAAGTATAAAAGGTACTAGGCTCATGCCAATTAGGCCGGCGCTAATAGTGAAGATCTTGTAGGGGATCGGGGTAAAGCCGGCAACAAACACAACCCATACTCCGTAGATCTCAAACCATGTACGTGTTCGCTCAAACGCCGACCCAGCATCATAAAACTCGATGATTGGCTCTGCCACAGTGCCGAACAGAAACTTCCCAATGAGATAGCCAAATAAACCACCAGCAACCGACGCTACTGTTGTCAAACTGGCTAGAAACCACGCCCGATCGCGACGGGCCAGGACCATAGGCGCCAGCATGACATCGGGAGGAATCGGGAAAAAAGACGATTCAGCAAAAGACAATGCCGACAGATACCTTGAGGCGTGGCGGTGAGTTGCCCAGCGAAGCGCAGCGTTGTACAAAGGTGTAAAGATCTTCACGAAATAATTCCAGACACCATCGGAACAAAAACCACAGGAACCGACTCAAATCGGCGAACGGTTCCGTGTGTTTTTTTCCAGTGCACCAAGGTCTGGTTTTGCTCCTTGCCTTCTGGCGCAACCAATACGCCTCCTTCGGCCAGTTGATCGAAGAGAATGGTTGGCACCACTGCCGGTGCCGCCGTGAGAATTACTCCGTCAAATGGCGCATTAATTTTCCAGCCCGAAGCCCCATCTCCATGGCGAAAACTAATGTTGGTAATTCCAAGTGGCGCCAAGCGCAACTTTGCCGCATCCAACAACTGTTGAATACGTTCGATGGTATAGATTCGGTCAGCAAACCCCGCTAGCACAGCCGCCTGATAACCCGACCCGGTGCCAACCTCCAAGACTCGACCCAATTTATCGCGATTCGATCGTAATATCTGACTCATAAGTGCCACTATATAGGGCTGGGAAATAGTTTGCCGGTACCCGATTGGCAGGGCGGTATCCTCGTAGGCGCGACTCTTAAGTGCATCCTCTATAAAAAGATCCCGCTGAACGCTGCCCATCGCTAGAAGCACCTTTTCGTCAGTGATACCCTTACTTCGTAGCCCAGAGATTAGTCTTTTACGGGTGCGTTCAGAGGTAAAGCCATCAATTAACGGCGCCGATTTGTAACTCACACTCATGGAGTCTGCAACCATGACTGAACCTGATTGACATACTCGTGACGGGTCAGATCGACATGAAGTGGGGTTACCGAAACGAACCCCTCACGTACTGCAAAGAAATCAGTTCCCGGCCCGGCATCCTGTTCCGAACCAGCGGGGCCGACCCAATATATTTCCGAA
>CAUZJT010000170.1:0-5191 GCA_963580215.1 Gammaproteobacteria bacterium | reverse complement strand
TGTTAAAGGTTTCGGCATAGCGGGCAAGATCTTCTGCCTCGACAGCAGTGTAGACGACCAGATCTACCGCATGGGCCACGTTGCCAAATGTGAACATTGATAGTGCTGCAATGCAAGCGCCCAACGCACTTTGTTTAAGTATTCTTCGTATCATGTTACTTTTCCTCCGAAGGTTTTGTGTGTGTATATTTGATTAATCTACATAGACTTGTTCTTGACCTGCCACTAACTAATTGTCCAGGTGGCATAGTAACGGTTAAACATGAATCAAAACAAGAAAAATGAATTGCAGCCTAGAACAGCTTATTCAACGGTAACCCCGGTACTACCCTCGAACTAGACAGGATTTAGAGTTTTGTCTTCGCTTTTCCTGACCATGCCTTGAATAGTCCCGATTGACTGGTTCGGTTCGAATGCCAGTGCATGACCGAACTTTGGTCTAAAAGCGCGCTGAGCGAGCCGTCAAACTCAATCCCAGTTATTCTGGTGTCCCAGAACACATTAGGGCAGGCTCTCGCGCATACTGGCGAGTAAGGCGACTTAGAAAAGCACTTTGATAAAGCGACTGAATTGAATCCGTTAGACCCGAATGCTATTTTATACAAAGATTGGCTGTTTTCCGCTCAAATGGGATTGGACAATTACGAGGCAGTGTTTGATCTCGTTGAAGAGGTCATTTCACAATTTTCAAAGACAGGTAAGCAAAGAGGATTTAAAGCATCCGCCATGGGGTATTTGAATAAAGGCGATGAAGTTAAACGTGCTCCCGATGAATACCTGGGTAACAATAATCACACGAAGGTCGACAATAAATGGGTCGTTAAGCAATTAAAAAAAGGAAAGGCAGGTGCGCCAGCGTAGTTTTCTATGATGATGAACCATATACGTGGCTCATCGAGGATGAGAATCTTACTCAAGGATCAAAGAAAGGTCGGCACGGCGGTACCATAGAAGATGTACTGTACCCTATCTCGCAGGCTCGCTTGACTCGATAATCCAGAATCCTAATAATGATGGCGAAAATAAATTCCAACTAACTGGGGACTATCCGCTTGAAACCGATCGTGTCAACAAACCTTGGAGGTCGAAACCGTTTCGAGGGGAAGTCAGTTCTAGTTACAGGTGGTGCGGCGGGCATGGGTCTTGCGGCAGCGCGAATGTTCGCTGCCGAAGGGGCCCGGGTTTCAGTTATCGATATTCAGGAAGAAGCCGGTAGGGCGTTTGTTGACGAAATTGAAAGCGCTGGTGGCCAAGCCTTTTTCGAGATGGCCAACCTTGCCAATCCAGATCAAACCAAGCAGGCATTGGAGAGCGTGATCAAGAAAATGGGGGTGATCGACACCCTGTTTAATCACGCCGGTACTATCATTGTAAAACCATTTCATGAAACCACAGATGAAGATTATGACCATTTGATGGACATAAATTTGCGCTCTGCGTTTATGGTAACCCGTAGAATCGTACAGCACATGAAAGACAATGGCGGTGGCTCAATTGTCGTGACGGCCTCAATCGGTAGTGGCAAGGCATTTGTATATGAATCACTTTACTGTATTACCAAGGCGGCGGTACTGATGTTATCGAACTCAATCGCAGTCGAATATCGAGACTACGGAATTCGTTGCAACGCGGTTTGCCCTGGTTTCGTTAAAACCGCTCATGGATTGCGAGAAATCGATGAATTGGATGGCCTAGGGCAACAATGGCAAGAGGCAGATCTTGCGGCGACGCAAGTCAGAATTTGCGAACCCGAAGAGGTCGCGTCTGCTGTTTTATTCCTGGCATCAGAAGAAGCAAGTTTTATAAATGGCTCGGCTTTATATGTCGACAACGGATGGTTCGTAAAAGGATAAAAAAATACTGTATCATCATAAAGATCACCTGAAACCTACTGGAGGGAGAAAATGAGTATTAAAAGCATAATAAATAGTTTTGTCGCGATCGGGATGAGTATTGGCCTATCGGTTCCTGCTACATCTATGGCGGCGGGTGTACCCGAATCGGACGAACCGATTAAATTTATGACTGCTGACTGGACAAGTATCGGCTTACAGGCCGAGATCATGACTTTGATACTGAGGACCTATGGCTACAATACTGAATTAGTGGTCGCCAGTGACTCGGCCCGATATCCTGGTTTTGAGGCTGGTGATCTACATGTTTCCATGGAAACCTGGCAAACCACCCAACATGAAAATCTCGTGAAATCGGTCGCTACAGGGAAAGTGTTAGACATGGGTGAAACCGGGTTGAAAGGCGTTGAGGACTGGTGGTACCCGATGTATATGAAAGAAAGGTGCCCTGGTCTACCCGACTGGAAAGCCTTGAAGAAATGCGGCGAACTGTTTGCGACTGCTGATACCGCTCCGAAAGGGCGCTATGTCGGTGGGCCGGTCTCTTGGGGCGATCACGATGCAAATATGATCAAGGCACTTGATCTACCTTTCGAAATTATCCACCCGGGCACGGACGCCGCAATGTTTGCGGAATTGAAGGCAGCTTATGAGCGCAAGGCGCCCGTCATTCTCTGGGTTTGGGAGCCTCATTGGGTCGGTTCAGTTTATGATGGAGAATTTGTCAAATTTCCCAAATTTGAAAGCGAATGCTTTACAGATCCGGCTTGGGGTCCCAATCCCAACCTTACGGGGGACTGTGGCAAACCTTATGGTTGGGTCAAAAAGATGGCATGGGCCGGAGGCGAAAAAGTCTGGCCTTGTGCTTATGAAATGGTACGAAATTACAATATGGACAACGCTACCATAAATGCTATGCTGGTTGAAATTGATCTAAATGGTCGGTCAGACGAAGAAGTAGCGACCGAATGGCTAAAAAATAACAAAGATGTCTGGGAGCCCTGGACTACCTGCGCAGGATAATTAGTTTTCTTGATAGAAAACGGACGACAGTAATGCTGTCGTCCGTTTTTTTGTATCACCTGACAGGTATTTTGATACTTCATGAGTCGGGCTCTCACAATTGACAATCTGCCGCGTTTAGCAAGCTCTTCTGTCAAATGCGTGGTGGCGGTGATAGCGTTGGTCCTGGCCACCAGCCTGGGCCCCAGTTGGTTGTCAACTATTCCAGATTGGTTAGTATTTCCGATCTCGCAGTGGGTCGGGGACTCGCTCACCTGGTTTGCGCGGGAAGCTTCAATTGGTGGATTTGCTGTCCAGGAGATTACCCGGGGATTTGCCGAATTGATCAATAAACCGATCGAAGCGGCTGTTGTAATACTTGCAGACGGGTTATTTTCTGGGAGCGGGCTTGACATCACCCAGTCGGTTCCACCGTTTTCCTGGCTGGCAATCGGGGGGGCCGTCATTATCATTGCCTACCGCTTCGGTGGCTCGGCATTGGCGTTGACCACCTCCATTTGTGTCTCTTTTCTGGTGCTTTTTGGGCTTTGGCATAACGCTATGGTCACTTTGTCTAACGTACTGGTTAGTGTCACCATGGCGACGTTGCTCGGACTTGCGCTTGGCATCTGGTCTTTTCGTAGCGCACATGTAGAAAATGTTACACGGGGCATCATGAACGTGATGCAAACCGTTCCTATTTTTGCCTATTTGATTCCAACACTACTTTTGTTCGGGTATGGTCCAAGTGCCGCTGTGGTGGCGACGGTTGCCTATGCGCTTCCTCCCATGGTCCACAATACGGTTCTAGCGCTAAAGTCGGTTCCGGCCGAAACCGTCGAGTGTGGTCGCATGACTGGTTGCAGTCGCCGCCAATTGTTATGGCAGGTTCAGTTGCCCACTGCATTAGCCAAGATCGCGGTGGGATTAAACCAATCCGTCATGATGACGCTTAATATGGTCATTATCGCCTCTATGATAGGTGCCGGAGGACTGGGTTTTGATGTTTTAAAAGCACTTCGAAAGCTGGACATAGGCGGAGGTCTTGAAGCTGGAATGGGGATCGTAGCGCTCGCTATTGTTCTTGATCGAATCAGCCAGGCGGTTGCCAAAAGAGCAGCTCATGGAAAGCATCGTGAACCTGGCCAATGGCCCCTTTGGAGGCTGCTAGGGCTCTGGATCGTTGTAGCCACTGGCGTCGCACTCGTTTTTGATCCGACTCAGGCCTGGCCTAAAGATTATGTGATCTCTACTGCTGTCTTCTGGAACGATCTAGTCAGCTGGATTAATCGCGAACTCTATGACGTTTTAGACGCATTTCGAACCTTTGCATTACTGCAAGTCATGCGCCCCTTTCGAGACGCTTTGGCAGGTGCTCCCTGGCTGATGATGATCGGTCTACTCGCAATCGGTGCCTACGCTCTGGGTGGTACACGACTCGCTATTTACTGCGCTGCACTGGCATTTGCCATCGTTTTGACTGGTTTCTGGATACCTGCAATGAATTCGCTCTACCTGATTACGATATCAGTGACGCTAGCGGTCATCATGGGGTTCCCTATAGGTTTCTGGTTAGCATCGCGATCTCGATATCAGACGGCCGCTAATCTGGTTCTGGATACGTTGCAAACACTACCCACACTAGTTTATTTATTACCGGCTGTAATGCTGTTTAGGATCGGGGATGTGTCAGCGGTGATAGCGGTTATTCTCTACGCAATGGCTCCCGCTATTCGTTATGGCATGGTTGGCATGAGTCAGGTACCGGTGGCACGATTAGAAGCTGCACAAATTACGGGTTGTACGGGTTGGCAGACTTTACGTTGGATTCGATTTCCAGCTGCGCTCCCCACACTACTGATTGGTATCAATCAAACCATCATGATGGCTTTTTCTATGTTAATCGTTGCGGCTCTTATCGGCACCAAGGATTTGGGCCAGGAAGTGTTGATCGCACTCAATAGGTCTCTCGTAGGCGAGGGCATTGTTGCTGGACTCTGCGTCGCCTGCCTTGCACTGATTGCTGATGCATTACTCAAAGCAGGGGCCGTTCGTGCTTCCACGCATGGGCACAAAAGACAGGATGAAGAGCATGGCGAATGACATCTCGGTTTCACAGGATTCCAATGACGTACCTATGCTGAGCTGCCAGGGAATATGGAAGGTGTTTGGGGTTAAAAGGTCAAAGTTCGAGCAATCTGGTGGCTTGGATATGACTGATGAGGAACTGTTAACTCGGGGCTGGACTGCGGCTGTCCGTGACGCCTCTTTTGACGTGGCCCGCGGTGAAGTTTTCGTGATCATGGGCTTATCGGGCTCAGGTAAATCGACAGTGG
>CAUZJT010000169.1:0-5241 GCA_963580215.1 Gammaproteobacteria bacterium | reverse complement strand
GGGCGCGACTCCCACCATACCGCCTTTGCCCGTATTGCTTGCGGCGATAGTGGTAGCGACATGGGTGCCGTGGCTGTCCCAGTAGTTGTAAGTGCCTCCGCTTTTCTCGTAGTTAACACAGCGACCCTTGAGTTCTTTATGGGTGCAGCGGGCGAGGCCATCCATTACGCCAACTTTGACATTCGCCCCCTTTTCCTTAGCATTTTTGTGCATAGTTTTGTTTATGCCAATGCGCGAGAGGCTCCATTGGTAGGAACTTCCGGCATGAGCATTATCGGGCATACTAAAGGTCATTAAACCGACTGTAGCCATGATCGCGACGGAAGAGGAAATCGTCCGCGGGGCATTTCTGTGCAAGGAAAATATCGGTTTTAGTTGCGTGATTGACATAGCCAACTCCTTATTGATAACTCCATGATCCTGCCCGGTGGCCAGTACGACCAAGATACTTGTTTGATTAGAAAGACGCTAGATTACATTACCTGGATTGCTTAGCCAGTAATCATACCGCGCCCAAATACAATCATTCCTGTCTCCGGTCGGGCATCGCGGAGATTGCTTAATGATGACCAAAATAACAGCCACTTGATGTGACGTGGATCACATTAAGCAAGAATCAATTATTTAAGTGAGATAGGCAGTGAGTCTGTCGACGTCTTGAAAATTACAGACCGGCTACTATGGCGCAATGGGGTTTTACCATCGCGACTGCCTGTCATTGGCAAAGGGAATTTACAAAGGGCGAGAGGTGATGGACCTCTTAGATCAGCCGCACTTGGAATCGCCGCAGTTCAGGCAGGTCATGCAGCCATCGAGCAGTACCGTGGCTTTGGTTTGGCATTTGAGACAAAGTCGAGCCTCAGGTGGAAAGTCAGGTGTGTCAGACTCCGTTTCGGTGATGGTTTGAGTGCGATACTCAAATTCTCGCCGTTTTTCGTCAACGAGCTTTTGTTGGTGCTCGTCCAGTCCGTCGTCGCTGATCATACCGATCATGCGCATATGGCTATCGATCGCATCGCCGATCTCAGCAACCAATGACGGCGTGTACTTGCCGCCGCGCTTGAAATAGCCGCCCTGGGGGTCAAATACGCTGCGCAGTTCTTCTACTAGGAAAGTGACATCACCACCTTTGCGAAACACAGCCGAGATAATTCGGGTCAGCGCTACGATCCACTGGAAGTGATCCATGTTCTTGGAATTGATGAAAATCTCGAACGGGCGGCGCTTTTCGTAAGGTGTCTGGGGATTCAGGACAATATCGTTGATGGTCACGTACAGCGCATGGTCTGATAACGGTGTTTTGATCTTGTAGGTACTTCCCACCAGCGTTTCGGGCCGCTCGACTTTTTCATGCATCTGTACCACATTAGCTGGCAAGTCCTCAGTATCCGCCAAGATGGTTGTAGCATTCATCTTTTCAGGTGCTAGGTCTGGCCGGGTCGAGGGGACAACCTCAAATTCAGATATTTGTTTGCCAATTTTTATTGCCATCAGGATTTTTTCTTAGCGCAGGTTCAATTTTAAAATTTGCCGTAATAGCCTTCTTTCAGAGCATCAAAGAGGTTAGCCGCAGTGTGAGTTTCTCCGTCGTACTCGATTTCCTCGTTGCCTTTGGCTTCAATCACCTCACCGTCGTCAAGGGTAAAACGGTAAACCGTGTTCTCTAGATCCTCTTCCTTGACGAGCACACCCTGGAAGGCTTCTGGGTTAAACCGGAACGTGGTGCAACCCTTAAGCCCCTGTTCATAGGCATACATGTATATGTCTTTGAACTCTTCGAAGGGAAAGTCAGTAGGTACATTAGCGGTTTTGGAAATTGACGAATCAATCCATTTTTGTGCTGCTGCTTGCACGTCAACATGTTGGCGTGGGTTGATATCGTCGGCGCTGATGAAGTAATCGGGCAGGCTGTTATCGCCCTTGGCGCCAGGACCTGCCTTCGAATTGACCAGTTCGCGGTAGGCGAGCAGTTCGTAGGAAAGTACATCGACTTTTTCCTTGGTTTTGCGTCCTTCGCGAATGACGTTGCGGCTGTAGGCGTGAGCAAAAGAAGGCTCAATGCCGTTGCTGGCGTTATTGGCCAGAGATAAGCTGATGGTGCCGGTGGGCGCGATCGAGGTATGGTGGCTGTAACGGGCGCCGTGTTCGGCGATCTGATCGGTAAGCTTCGAATCAAATTGCTGCATGTAGTGGCTGTATTTGGCTATCAGCACCGAGCCGCGGACCTTGTCGCCGACCTTATAGCCGTCGCGGGCCATTTCCGGGCGTCGGGCAAGCATCTCAGGGGTGATATCGAAGGTATCGAGCATAATGGGTGCTGGCCCTTTCTCCTTGGCCAGCTCGATCCCGATTTCCCAGCCGACCTGCGCCATCTCACGCGCAACCCGCTCGGTGAATTCCAGGGATTTCGACTCCCCGTATTTCATCCGCAGCATGGTCAAAGCTGATCCCAGGCCCAAAAAGCCCATGCCATGACGGCGTTTGTAGCGGATCTCCTTCGCCTGCTGTTCCAGCGGTAGGCCATGAACCTCAACCACGTTATCCAGCATGCGTGAAAAAATGCTAACCACCTTGCGGAACCGATCCCAATCAAAGTGAGCATCAGCGGTAAAGGCAGACTCTACAAACTGCGTCAGATTGATCGAGCCCAAAAGACAACTGCCATAAGGTGGTAGGGGTTGTTCACCGCAGGGGTTGGTGGCACGGATATCCTCGCAGAACCAGTTGTTGTTCATTTCGTTGATACGATCGATCAGAATAAAACCTGGTTCGGCGTAGTCATAGGTCGAGGCCATGATCAGGTTCCACAGTCGCTGGGCCGGAATAGATCGGTAGACTTTGCAGGCAACCTCGCCGTTTTCATTGGTGCGGTAGCCTTCTGTCACTGGCCAGTGACGCCAAATAACACGGATATCGTCCTCGGCCAGGTCCGATTCGTTAGCCGGGAATACCAGATCCCAGTCACGATCATCTTTGACTGCCTGCATGAACTGATCTGTAATGAGGCATGACAGATTAAATTGGCGCAGGCGGCCATCCTCGCGCTTAGCCCGAATAAAGTCTGTGATATCCGGGTGGGTAATGTCGAAGGTGCCCATCTGCGCTCCGCGCCGGCCACCGGCCGAGGATACGGTAAAGCACATGGCGTCATAGATGTCCATAAACGACAGGGGCCCAGAGGTATAGGCACCGGCACCGCTGACAAACGCTCCCTTGGGCCGCAAGGTTGAGAACTCATAGCCGATACCACAGCCGGCCTTCAGTGTCAGGCCAGCCTCATGGGTCTTGCCGAGGATGCCGTTCATCGAGTCTGGAATAGTCCCTGACACTGTGCAGTTGATGGTGCTGGTGGCCGGCTTGTGCTCTTGTGCTCCGGCATTAGAGACGATTCGTCCAGCTGGAATTGCCCCGTTTCTAAGCGCCCAGAGAAAGGCGGTATACCACTGCTCTTGTTTTTCGGGAGTTGTTTCGACATCGGCCAGCGCTCGCGCGATACGCTGATAGGTGTGGTCTACATCCCTATCCAGCGCCTCGCCCGACTTGGTTTTTAGCCGGTATTTCTTGTCCCAGATATCAATAGATGCACTTTGGAAGGAGATGTCGTTTCTTGAGCCAGAGGCGCTCAAAGAGCTCGCGTTTTTCATTCTTTTATGTCTGCTTGTCTGTAGTTTTCAGGGCAAAAAACACCCCCGGAGTCGACGCACACTGCAACGCCGATTCCGTCGTGACCTGCATCATCCTTATGGTTTTGGAAAGTTTTTCATACGCCACTAATTTTATTATTTTTGAGTAGGTCTGGTCAGTAGCACTACATATTGTGGCGTTGGCGAGAGAATACGCCCAACATATAGGGAGGTCAAATTTTTCTGTTAAGAGGGCTAAGAGCAAGTAGAAAACGTATTTCGGCTCAGACAGTCAGGCGACGGTAGATGTCCGAGACCCGAATGGGCAGTCGGTGGACGTTGTCAACCTGGGTGTAATTCACCGCGCCATACATGTGCGGCAGATAGTCGCGGGCCTCACGGTCTATAGTGATGCAAAAGGGGTGAATACCGGAGCGCTTTGCTTCTATCAGTGCTTGGCGCGTGTCTTCGATACCGTACTCACCGCGATAGCCGTCGTAGTCGTCCGGCTTGCCATCAGACAGAGTAATCAGCAGGCGGGTTCTTGAGGGCACTTTGTTTAGCAGCATGGTTAGGTGGCGAATAGTAGCGCCCATTCGCGTGTAGTCTTTGGGTTCGATGCCGGCAATGCGCGCCTTCACCGCATCCGAGTAGGCTTCGTCCATTTCCTTGATACGGTATAACTCACAGCGTTTACGGGTCATGCCGGAAAATCCATAGATCGCATAACGATCACCGAGAACCTGCAAGGCCTCGCACAGCAGCACAAGACACTCACGCTCGGCATCATTGATCCAGCCCTTGGTTGAGCCGCTGACGTCGACCATGAAGATCACGGCAATGTCACGCTCAGACCGATCAAGGCGCGAGAGTACGCGATCGCTCATTTCTTCCCCGCAAAAAGCGCTGACGCGTGCGTCTACCAACGCATCCAGATCGATCTCATCCCCGCTTCGCTGGCGGCGCACCCGGCGCACACTGGCGCGCAGGGCTTCGAAAGTGCGGCGCAGTTCAATCACAGAACCTTTATATTTTTCAATGGTCTGGGGGTAGAAACTCCCCTCTCCCACCGGCATTTGGAGCTCCCGTAGCGTACACCAGTTCTTGCGGTAGTGGCGCCGGCGAAAATCCCACTCATCGTAGTGATAACACGGGTTTTCCTGGTATTGATTGGACTCCTCGGCCTGTGGGCTTAACGACGGCTGTTCCCGGGCGTCGTAATTCGTCGCGCCAGTTGGCGCCAGGGCCTCTGTCGGCAGTTGGTCAAAGTCGAGCAGCAGGGATTGCACCAGCTGATTCACCGCGGGCGGCGCGCTCGTTGATTTGCCGTTGATCTCAATAGAAAAAGGCACCGGCCCGAATGCGTCTTTGGGATCCTCATCACTGGTGATCTTAAACTCTTGGGTCGTATTGCCCTCCAGCGGCTGATCTTGGAGCCATTGGGCAAGTTGTGCCTGCAATTGTTCGCGTTCGCGCTGAGCTCGGATGTCCATCGCCTGTTCAGCGAGAGCGATATCGATGCGCCCCGCCCAAGGCGGTGCTAAAGCTAAGTCTTGGTTATCCCTATAGGCCTGTTCAAGCACGGCAAGGGTATGAGTGACAGTGGCATTGGCGCAGC
>CAUZJT010000168.1:0-5244 GCA_963580215.1 Gammaproteobacteria bacterium | reverse complement strand
ACTTCCTCGGGTCGAGCGACTCGCCCGAGCGGACTCTGATGGCGGATGGCGTCACCATCGGGCCCCTGTAGTACGGTCTTCGCCATATCGGTTTCGACAAAGCCTGGCGCCACCGCGCCGACAAAAATTCCAAGGCTTGCCACGTGTTGGGCCAGTGACTGGGTCAGCGCGTTCAACCCCGCCTTGCTGGCGCCGTAGGCCGGACAACGCGGTTCACCTCTAAAAGCACCACGCGAACTGACATTTACAATGTGCCCACCACCGTGCTCACGCATGTGCTCAACGGCACACCAGCACAGGTTGGCAGGGCCAGTCAGATTGACGGCGAGGGTGTGCTGCCAGGCCGTTTGCCACTTGGAAAATGAGACTTCATCGATGGGGTGGGCTTCGAAGATGCCCGCGTTGTTCACCAGGATATCCAGCCCGCCCAGGCTTGTAATGACTTCGGTGACGATGCGTTGTACCGTCGGGGCGTCGGCTAGGTCGCCGACGCAAAGCGCATGGCCTGTGCCGTCGAGGCTTGCCAAGGTATCGCGGGCAGCCTCTTGGTCGGCGCGACAGTGCACCGCCACCTGCGCCCCTGCTGAAGCAAACTGGCGTGCCACAGCGCGGCCAATCCCGCGCGAGGCCCCAGTGACCAATACTTTCTTATTATCGAAGCGCATAGGTACAGACTACCGTATCTGCCCGTTTGGGAGAAGTGGCATCGCACGCGCTACGCCTATTCGCTGGGCAGGCCTGCCCAGATATTGCTGCTCATGGCGTTCCTTACCGGGCCCTCGTAGAATGGGACACAGGATCAGGATATGCTTACAGGAGGAGCGCTATGAGTGACAAACCAAGCGACGCGGAATTGACCGACGAGGAACTCGATGCCCAGTTGCGCGAGATTGCCGATCAGTTTATTGATCTGGCCAACCAGCAGGCCGAGCGCTTTCATAAGGAGAATATCAGTCAGGGCCTGATGTATGCCGCGGCACGCTTCAATGCGTTTGTGGTGACCTCGCACGCTGATGACATTGCGGCCTACGACCAGGAGCGCGACCGGGCCATCGAATATTTTGTGGAACAGTATCGGGAGATGTTCACTACCAATCTTGATGATTACCGTAATACTTTTGAGGATCTTAAGTATGCCCATCTGATGTCCAGCCGGCCGAACTGAGGTTGAAATGCCCAAGGCCGAGCGGTATTGGAGTATGCAGCCAAGTCCACGGCAAAGCGGACTACCGGTAGGCCAATAGCTGCCCGGCTGGTGCGTCTGGCCAGTGAAGTTATTTAGGAACTACTACTCGTTGTCGCGGTGGGTGTATACCGTGCAGGGGGTTTGGGCTCCATTGTCGCTGACCCAAAAGACAATCGGCTGGCAGCAGATTTCGCAATCTTCTATGTATTGGTCACCGGCGTTGGCTGGATCAACCAGAGCAGTGAAAGCCTCGGCGCAGTAGGGGCACTCGATGAGATGTTCTTCCAGTTCCATGATTGTAGTATTGTGCCTTTGAGCCGTGAAAAGCAAAAGGCGACCCTTGGGCCGCGCTAACGGCCAACGGTTAATCGCGCCCCAAATCCACGCGGCGCATAACCAATTAATACAAAGCGCAAAATGCACAATAAGGCGAATGACAGGCGCTGTGATCCAACCGGGTCAGTGCGGGCGTATGCTCGGGATCGCCAGACAAAAGCCGCGTGGTTGTGTTATTCCGATACCATGATCCTTCGGTGGCCTTACTAAAGGTGAGCCAAGGGAAAGGCAACCCAAATGAACCCAAAGAGGAAATCATGACTGACTACACCAAGATGACTTGCGAGGCCTGCCGGGCCGGGGCACCCCCCGTCACCCATGAGGCACTGGCCGAATTTCTCGACACCCACCCAGACTGGGAGCGCCTGATTATTGATGATGAGCCGCGATTGCGACGGGCTTACCGCTTTGGCAATTTTGCCACGGCACTGACTTTTACCAACCTGATCGGCGAACTGGCAGAATCAGAAGGTCATCACCCCGCGCTACTTACCGAGTGGGGTCGGGTGACGGTAGATTGGTGGACCCACAAGATTGGCGATATTCATCTTAACGATCTGATCATGGCTGCACGCAGTGATACCTTGCACGATGCTGCTGGCTGAGGACTGATACTCTTTTGGATCGAACCGAGCGCTTCTACACCATCGACCGCATGCTGCGGGCCCACCAGGGCACCACTTTGCGCCAGATGATGGAGGCAATGGAAGTCTCTCGAGCCACCGTGCGGCGCGACCTGGAATACATGCGTGATCGCCTGGCGGCCCCCATTGCCTGGGACCATGAGGCGCGCCGCTATTGTTACGAAGCGCACTCCGAAGAGGCCGAACGCTACGCTTTGCCCGGGCTCTGGTTTAATGCGTCTGAGGTGCACGCACTGCTGACCATGGAGCATTTGCTTTCCAGTTTGCAGCCAGGTCTGCTGGAGCCGCACATTGAACCCTTACGCAACCGTATTCGCCGGTTACTGGACAGCGGTGATCATCCGGTTGATGAGGTAGCCCGGCGTATCCGCGTGCTGCACATGGCGGCCCGCCAGGCAGATAGCGATGTTTTCGGTGCCATCTCCCACGCATTGTTACGTCGTTACCGACTACAGATCAAGCATCTCAACCGGCGCAGCGGCGAGATCACCGAGCGGGTCGTATCGCCGCAGCGCCTGGCGCATTACCGCGATAATTGGTATCTCGATGGCTGGTGTCACTTGCGCGATGGTCTGCGCAGTTTCGCCGTCGATGCTATTGAGGGTGCGCAGGTGGTCGAGACGACACGGGCGAAGAGGGTTAGTGATGCGCAGCTGGAGCAAGTGCTCGGCACCGGCTACGGCATCTTTGCGGGCGATAAAATCCGCGAGGCGGTACTGCGTTTTTCGCCCGAGGCGGCCCGCTGGGTTGCGCGTGAAAAGTGGCACTCCCGCCAAAGCGGCCGTTTGGAGGAAGATGGCAGTTACACACTGACGATTCCCTACGCCGCTGAGACCGAACTGGTCATGGATATTATGCGACACGGTGCCCAGGTCGAAGTCATCGCGCCGGACAGCCTGCGCGACACGGTGCGCCAGCGCCTAACCGCTGCAGCCGCCCAGTATCCCGACTGATTCACTTGAACCCACCTGAACACGTTGCTCCCGGCTTGTCCGGCAACATCCGGGGTATTGGCTGGATGGTATTGACCGGGGTCATGTTTGTCGGAGTTACGGTTGCCGTGCGTTATCTTGGCACCTCAATGAACCCGGTGCAGGCAGGCTTCATTCGCTACGCCTTTGGTTTGGTGATGGTGCTGCCGTTGTTGTCGCGTGCCGGGGTGTTATCGCTGCATTCCAAACGGATCGGCTTTCATGCGCTCCGTGGTTTAGCCCATGGCTGCGGCGTGATGTTGTGGTTTTTTGCCATGAGCCGTATCCCGATAGCCGAGGTCACAGCGCTGGGATTCACCGCGCCAGTCTTCACGACGCTAGGCGCCGCGCTGTTTTTACGCGAGCGACTACGAAGCTACCGTGTGATCGCTATGCTCGCGGGCTTTGTCGGGGCATTGCTGATTCTGCGTCCGGGATTTCGGGAGATAGATATTGGTGCCTTAGCGCAGGTGGCTGCCGCACCGCTTTTTGCTTGCTCCTTTTTAATGGCCAAGTCGGCTACTCGTACCGAATCCAGTACCATGATCGTGGTGATGCTCTCGGTGTTCTGTACACTCACCCTGGCTTTACCGGCGTTTGTGGTGTGGCGCACCCCGACGCTCGAAGAACTGGAGTTGTTGTTTGCTACGGCACTGCTGGCCACGGCCGGCCACTACTGCATGACCCGGGCCTTCAAGGCGGCCGAAGTATCGGCAGTGCAGCCATTTACCTTTTTGCAACTGGTGTGGGCGACTTTGCTTGGCCTGATGCTTTTTGATGAGCACCCCGATCTGTGGATCGCGCTTGGCGGCGCTCTGATCGTTACTGCTGCCAGCTGGATGGCTCATCGCGAGGTGCAGTCGCAACGCCGATCCACGCGATCGGGTTAGGCTGCGGGGGCTACGCCCTGTGATAAGAACCGGGCACAGTCATCGGCCTGGACGTGTTACGCGCCATCAGCCGCGAGCCTGAAGTAGTCTTCGTATTCATGGCAGAGGTAGAAAAAGCGCGTGGTAGTGATGCTAATCTGGATCAGATCATCGATGATCTGCACGGCGAACTCAATAACCCGGATAACATGGAAGTCCGGATGCGCATGATTACCGAGATGATGGCACTGGCCTTGCAAGGCGCGTTGCTGACCCAGAACGTCCCAGCAGCTGTGGCTGAAGCCTTCTGCGCTTCGCGCCTGGCGCCTCGTTATCGTGGCACCTTTGGCACGTTACCCCAGGGATGCGATCTGGATTCGATTATCGACCGCGCCATGGCGGGCTGATTCAGCCTGAATTCGATCACAGGTCTAAGGTATCACCGTCTGCTTCGATGCAAGCAGATCCCAATGCGCCCCAATGCACCTATAGCCTAAAATCCCGCCGCATTGGGTTGCAGAATCACCGGGCGAGCCTGCCAGCACGCATAATCTCGCCCATGCCAGCATGCTCAGCAGAACTTGCCTATAACTTCTGATGCTGCATCTTTATCACGCTAATCGTTTGGAGGATCTGGCCGAGCGCCTGGCCACGGATCAAAAAACACCGGTAGGCCCGGTTCTGGCCCCAGAAATAGTCGCCGTATCCAGTGGCGCGGTTGGTCAGTGGCTGACACTGGAATTGGCCCGGCGTCACGGCATCAGTGCCAACGTTCAATGGCTGTTGCCGGCCAGACTGCTGTGGCGGGTGTTTCGTGATGTGTTGCGTGATGTGCCCAAGACCAACGCGTTTTCAGCCGAGGTCTTGGCCTGGCGCGTGCTGGCGGTGTTGTGCGATACCACCTTCGTCAAGCAGCACAGCGCGCTGGCGCACTATCTCGCCGATGCCAGTTCCTTGCGTCATTGGCAACTGGCGCACCAAATGGGCCGACTGTTTGAGCAATACCTGGTTTTTCGACCCGATTGGATTGACCGTTGGGAGCGTCATGGCGCTGATGAGTGGCAGGGTGCGTTGTGGCAGCGTGTGATCAGCGTCGGAGATACGCGCCACTGGCTCAAGTTGCGCAACGAACTGTTTAGCGCACTGCACAAGAACTCAGCAGTTGTCGGCGGCCTTCCCAAGCGGCTTTCCCTGTTTGCGCTTACCGGTCTGTCGGGGGCATTGCTCGAATTACTCTC
>CAUZJT010000167.1:0-5246 GCA_963580215.1 Gammaproteobacteria bacterium | reverse complement strand
CTTGGTGCTGGCTCTGTAAACACTACCTTTAAGAAATGTCCCGAAGAAAGACCAGCAAACGTAGGGCGCCCCCGGGTACCGAGCAATCACCCGCGGGACCGGTGATTAACCCGATTAACCCCGTATCGCTCTTATCCGAGGATGAGGCTGAGTCACTGCACCAGGCCTCTTTAAAGGTGCTTGCCGAGCACGGGGTTCAGTTTTCTTTGCCCGAGGCGCGCGCCATCCTGAAAACCGCCGGGGCCGAGGTTCGAGAGTCCGACGGCATGGTGCGTTTTGACCCCGATATGCTGATGGACTACGTCGCCAAAGCTCCATCTGGATTCACTCTGCATGCCCGTAATCCGATCCACGATCTGCACCTGGATAACCGACACGTAAATTTCTCATCCGTAAGTAGTGCGCCGCACAGCACAGATACGCTTAAGGGTCGGCGTGCGGGTAACCGTGAGGATTTTGAAAACTTTCTGCGCCTGACTCAAATGGTCAATGTGGCGCATGGCTCTGCTGGTTATCCCGTGGAGCCAATCGATATACCGGTGCCAGTGCGCCACCTGCAGGCGACCCGCACGATTCTCGCTCTGACTGATAAGACCTTTCGACTGTACAACCATAATCGACAACGCACACTCGATGTGCTGGAGATGACGCGCATTGCACACAATCTGAGCGAGGAAGAATTTGTTGAAAAGCCCTGTGTTTTCGCCTCAATAAACCCCAACTCACCTCGCGAATATGATGAGTCCATGCTCTGGGGTATGATCGAATGCGCCCGGGCTGGACAAGTGCTTATGATCTCGCCTTTTATACTGGCCGGTGCTATGGCGCCTGTTTCGATTGCCGGCGCGCTTGTACAACAAAACGCAGAGGCGCTGGCTGGAATCGCCTTTTGCCAGATGGTCCGAGCGGGAACACCGGTGACTTATGGTGGCTTTGTATCAAACGCCGACATGAAGAGCGGGGCGCCGGCTTTTGGCACACCCGAGCATGTCAAAACGACACTGGTAATTGGACAAATGGCGAGGCGATACAACTTGCCTTATCGCTCGGCAAACGCCAATGCCTCTAACGCCGTGGATGCCCAGGCGGCCTACGAGTCACAGATGTGCCTGTGGGCCTGCCTGATGAGCGGCGCAACCTACGTTTATCATGGTCTCGGCTGGCTTGAAGGCGGCTTAAGTGCCTCTTTTGAGAAATTCATTGTCGATGCTGAGATGATTCAGGGATTAACCGAGGTGCTAAAACCCATTGACCTGTCTGCGAAAGAACTGGCAGTAGACGTGATTGGCCAGATTCCTCCAGGAGGCCACTTTTTTGGCAGCAACCATACTATCGAAAGGTATGAACACGCCTTTTATCACCCCATGCTGTCGGACTGGCGCAACTTTGAAACCTGGAATGAATCCGGAGCACTGGACGCAACCCAGCGCGCGGCTGGCATCGTCAAAACCTTGCTGCATCAATATCAGCCGCCGGCAATGGATCAGGATATCGCGCTGGCACTGGACGACTTTGTTGCCCGGCGAGAATCGCAAGGCGGAGCGCCGGTTCAATAAGATGTTCTGGCTAACCCCGCTGTGTTAAACAGGCCTATGTGCCACAACTGTAATCGAGTTCTGATATGAAAATAGTAATTGTCGGTACGGGCGCCATGGGCTCGGTCTATGCAGCATTACTGGCTGACTCTGGTAACGAGGTCTGGGCGATTGATCTTTGGCAAGAGCACCTAAATGCCATCAATGATCACGGGCTACAGGTGTCTGGCGCCAGCGGCGAGCGCACGGTGCGCAATATTCAGGTCTCGACCCATGCCGCAGACGCTGGGCCTTGCGATCTGGTAGTGATAGCCACTAAGGCTTCAGCTGTGGGAGCTGCCGCGCGCGCCCTGACGAGTAATCTTACTGACGAAACCCTGGTGCTGACCATCCAGAACGGGCTTGGCGCAGGGGAGCGCATCAGCAAAAACCTCGACAGCGCCAATATTCTGCTGGGCGTCGCGGGCGGCTTTGGCGCCTTCGTACCTGAGCCTGGGCACGTACATCACAACGGTATGGAACTCATCCGTCTCGGTGAGATGCATGGCGGTCTGAGCGAGCGACTGGAGCGCGTCGCCAAGGTCTGGCAGGACGCAGGCTTCAATGTAAAGACCTTTGCAGATATCAATCAGCTCATCTGGGAAAAATTTATCTGCAATGTTGCACTGAGTGGCGCTGCAGCCGCTTTTGACCGTACCCTGGGTGAGGTGATGGACGATCCGGTGACCTGGGAGATCGCTAAGAAACTGGGCCTTGAGGCTTACCGCATTGGCAAAGCCAAAGGGATTCACTTTTCATTCGATGACCCGGTGCAGTACATCAGTGACTTCGGCAGCAAAATGCCCAAAGCCAAGCCATCGATGCTGCTGGACCTGATGGCCAAGCGCAGAACCGAGATTGATGCCATTAATGGCATGGTCCCAGTGGTGGCGAAAGAACAGGGCCTGGATGCCCCTTATAACGAAGCCATCACCGCAGTCATTAAAACCAAAGAATCCGCAGTCACGAATTGATCCGCTAATCGCTAACAATGTCCGATCCGGGACTGCAACACCGGCAGCGTCCAATCCTGTACAGGTTTATGGTTTTTCAGGTTCGCCAAGCGCCTCTTTTATAGATGTCTGAAACTGATAAACACCCTGCTCATGTTTGGGGCTGAGCGGTCCGGGCTGGTACCCGCCCGACAAATAGTTCTGGTGCACCTCGGCGCAGATATCAAAATCCTGTTCGATTACCGCCATATTGCTTTTTATGACAGCATCACGGGCGGCTCGGGCGGCTTCTGAAGCGTCCGCAAAATAAAAGTCATAAATCAGCTCAGTGCGCGCGACCCCAATCGGATTGATGCGGGACGTATTCATGCCGCCATCAAAAAACGATAAGGTCCAATTTGGCCACATCCACAGCCATCGACCCTGATAAAAAAGATCATCCCGGACAGGTGCCGTCATGCGGACCAGATTAGCCCGGGTCGTTGTTTGAAATTTTTCGAAGTCAATCGCCTTAAAGAAATCGGGATGGATGCCCGGAATGTGGTACCCCTCAACAAAATTATCGGTGTAGATCTTCCAGTTGGCATCGAACACCATTCTTTTTTGCCCGACCCATTGATAATTCTCAATCGGATCATTTTTGATTTCTTCAACCAACCCGCCGAGTTGATTCTCAAGGGTGATTTTCCCAGCAACACAAGCAAAGACCAGATTCCGCCAGATACCGACTGTGATGCGATGCAAAGGCCATTCGTCGAGATTAAGTTTTTCCGTCTCATCGAACCAGGGCGCTCTTTCGAGCGAGCCATCCAGCCGGTAAACCCAGTTATGGTAGGGACAGCGAATAGATCTGCAGTGACCGCTACCCTCCTCCAGTAGTTTGGCGCCACGATGCCGGCATAGGTTTCTAAAACCGCGTAACTCTCCGGCCTGATCCCGCACCACAAACACCTTGGTCCCGGCTATATCAGCAGCAACATAATCGCCGCTGTGTTGGAGATGCGCAGCTGATCCGATCAGCTGCCAACTTGTGCTAAAGACGTCCGATTGCTCTTTAAGAAAAATCGCCGGATCAGTGTAATACTCTGCTGGGAGATTTTTCACCAGGATCCGATTCCCATGAAGTTTGCTCAGGTTCCGCAGAAGGTCGCTTGGACGATCTCTTCGGGTTGCGGCGGCTTCTGAAATTCGACATTGATCTGCTGTTCATCGAAGGGCTTTTGCAGAACTTCATGAAGACGTTCGAAAGGGCCAAAACTACCGTTATCCTCTGCGGCACGTATGACCTCTTCGACCCGATGATTACGGGGAATATAGGCTGGATTTATCGCTTGCATCTGCGTGCACCGCTCAAGGTCTCCTCGGGGTTCATCGCGAAGTCGCGCCCGCCATTGCACCGCCCACCGATCGAAAGCGGCAGGGTCTTTGAATAGCTCTCGTACAGCGTCGTCCGCTGAATCATCGTCGCGCACAAGCCGCGACAGGCGCCGAAATACCAGCGTGAAATCGGCCTGGTTATCTGCCATGGTGGCGAGCAGTTCTTCCATCAGAGTTGAATCTGATTGTTTGCTCACCTCAAGCCCGAGTTTTTCTCTAGCGCCGTCGTTATAAGCCATCTCAAACTTGGCCGGGAATGCATTAACCCGGTCTTGTGCCAGTTCCAGTGATTGAGCACTGTCGGTATCGATGAGAGGGATCAACGTCTGGGCAAAACCTGCAAGATTCCAGTGCGCGATCGGTGCCTGATTGGCATAAGCATAACGCCCGCCGTGATCAATTGAGCTATAAACCGTGCTCGGGTGATAGGCATCCATAAAAGCGCACGGGCCGTAGTCGATGGTTTCACCACAAATAGACGTGTTATCAGTATTCATCACCCCGTGAATGAAGCCAATCAGCTTCCATCTAGCCACTAGAGACGCCTGGGCATTGATGACAGCGTCGAGTAGCGCAAGGTAAGGCTGGCGGTCTTGACGTGCATCGGGGTAATGACGATCAATGACATGATCCGCCAGCAACCTCAAGGCTTCGATATCCTGGCGGGCCGCAAAATACTGAAAGGTCCCCACCCGGATATGACTCCGGGCAACCCGGGCCAATACCGCCCCGGGTAGAAAACGCTCACGTTGAACCTGCTCACCGGTAGTGACTGCTGCCAGCGCGCGCGTCGTGGGCACCCCAAGCGCATGCATTGCTTCGCCGACAATATATTCGCGCAGTACTGGGCCCAGAACGGCGCGTCCGTCCCCATTGCGCGAAAACGGTGTGCGCCCACACCCCTTCAATTGAATATCACGTCGGATTCCGTCCCGATCTATCACCTCGCCTAGCAGGATTGCCCGTCCATCACCCAGTTGCGGCGACCAGCCGCCAAACTGAAAGCCGGCATAGGCCATCGCCAGAGGTTCAGCATCGCTTGGGATGCAGTTTCCCGCCAGTATCTGCACGCCCTCGGTTGATGCCAGTACCAACGGATCTAGCTTCAGGCGATTAGCCAGATCGTCATTGATTTTGACAAGCTGGGGGGTTGATACCGGCGTGGGCGACAGCCGGGCAAAAAAATGCTCCGGCAGGCGCGCGTAAGAATTATCAAAACCGAATATCGGAGCGTTCACTAGAATCCCTCGAACAATGTCTTACTGCCTTACAGTTGACAACAGCAACTACTGAGCCGAGGTCTGATCTTTTCAGTTGGCCAGGCCCCGCGCAACCCCAAGGT
>CAUZJT010000166.1:0-5283 GCA_963580215.1 Gammaproteobacteria bacterium | reverse complement strand
CGGGCAGTCCACCCACGTTATGGTGCGATTTGATGACTTTGGCATATTAGAGTTGTCCCTCCACCGGAAGCACTCTCGAAATGGCTGCAAGAACGCGCTGAACGATGCTCGCGTCAGGCTCCCTGTGATAACGCGTTATCTCATGAGTCACGGAATCCCGGTCCAACCAGAAAAGCCTGTCACCCTCATCAAGGCCCACTTCGTAGGCTATGTCCGGGAGCCGATCGATAGTAATGGTGGCGATCTCTTCTGCCATCGTGGCATCCTCGACGACTACGCCCAGTTCGGTATTCTGGTACACCGACCGCGGATCGAGATTTAAAGACCCGATAAACGTTTTCTTTCTATCGAAGATAAATGTTTTGACATGAAGACTCATATGGGCTTCGTCGCCCTCGTCGGCAAAATCCGATGAGGTGTTCGTGGGCCTATCTACTCTTAATTCGTAAAGTTCAACGCCCGCCCGCAAAAGTGCTTTCCTGTACTTCGCATAATGGCCATGCACGATCGCAACATCATTGGACGCCAGAGAATTAGTCAGGACGATGACCCGGGCGCCCCGGCTTACGGCCTCCGTCAGTACCGCGACACCATCATGACCTGGGATGAAATACGGATTGAGAATCAGAAGTTCTTCTGAAACTTGCCTAAACAGCGGCCATAGGTCTGGACCTAGGTGGGTACTGGTATCATCAAATGGCAGCCGGATTTTTTCTGGCCGATCCGCAAGCACAAGTGCTGGTGCTATCACCACGGGAAGCGTCCCAGCCTGCAGGTGTTCATAAAACGGGGTCTCGTGCAATCTTTTGAGGTAGATACCGTCTTTCTGGGTTTGCGCATGCTGATCCAACTGCACCCAGCCTGCCTCAGCTTCCTCCCGGGCCATCTGTTTGCGGGCAAGTTCGCTGATGGAATAAGAAAAACGACTATTCCAGTATTCGTCATATTGGCCTGAGATATCCCGCACCACGGGGCCGAAAACCATGACGTCCATATCCAAAAAGTTCGATGTTTTATGGTCGTCGTAGTACTCGTCACCAACATTTCGCCCTCCGGTAATTGCGACAATACCGTCAATAATCATCGACTTGTTATGCATCCGACGGGTCACGACCCCGTACCGATAAAGGTATTCAAGCAACCGGAATCGGCGATTGGCGAAGGGGTTAAAAATGCGTACATCAATTCTGGGATGGGCATCGAGAGTTAGCAGGTAGGAGTCCTTGCCCTGAATTCCGATATCGTCCAGCAGGAGTCGTACCTTTACGCCACGATTGGCGGCCGCCAGGAACCTGTGGGCCAGCAGTTTCCCGGTAACATCATCATGAAAAAGGTAATACTGCGCGTCGATCGACCGGCTCGCCCGGTCTGCGCCGGCGAGACGTGCCGCAAATGCGGCAAGACCGTCTTTCAAAAAATGTGCGCCACTTCTCTTTGGGAAAGGTGCCAAGGCCGTCGAAATGATCTGATCCAGTTCGGTATCATTCGCAACCGCTGGCGTGATTTGAAGATTTCGTTCGACGGGAGGAGCGAGTGAAGCGCATCCGCTCGACAGGCAGATAGCCGCTAACACCATGGATAACGTTTTCTTGCTCGGGGTCATTGCCATTTAAGCTTTTCGTTTAATAACGCTCTGGATCAGGACTGCTTAGGATCATTTTCGAGCGCATGATCGAAAAACCCATCGCTTATAATGTGGGACAAAGGGTTAATCACCATTATTGTTTCGGAACCATTATCACGAACAGTGTTTTTTGAGAATAATACACCCATCCCAGTGCTGACAGCTCAACCATGGCTATTAAAAAGGTAACCACCCGACTTCTTAGCCTTATCGGTGGAATCCTTCTGGCCTATCCAGTCATTGGCAATATCCTCATTGTCTCGGGGGCTGCGGAGAAAATGATCAGCTGGAAACCTGAAAAATTGACGATGCAATGGCGATCGGCATGGACATTGGTTCCTGGGTATTTTCACATCGAAGACCTTGAACTTAGCTCCACGACTGTAAGAGGAAACCGTTTTAATCTCAGTATCGATTCCGGTTCCGTTAACCTGTCACTCATCCCCCTCATCACTCGAACGATCAGCATCCGAAAAGTACGCGGTGACGGCGTTGAAGTAAGTTACGTCCAAAACCCGGAAAATAACAAAGTTAAGCTTCCGTCTATCCTGACCGAACAGAGCTCATCCACCAGTGTCATCCAGATCGATTCAGAGCAAAAACCCAAACCTTTTACAGCACAAAAGTCAGCTAAGCCCCCGTGGACCATCAGACTCACGAATATTTCCGCGAACAATATTCGAAAAGCGAACTTTAACGAAATTACTCTGGAGGGTAACGGCAAACTGGACGCGCTGACGATGCGTTTCGTTACCAGAGGCGGGCCTATAGAGATAAGCAGTCTTCAGGTCGGTATGGCTGTGGGTGATCTATCCCAACCACAAGACTCAACAAGAATACTCCAGATTAGTGCGGATTTAACTGTTGCCAAAAATATTCTCCGTGAGAATCGGGGAAAGGACATGTTGAAATTCTGGTCGGGAATAATCACTGCAAAGGGCAGCCTAGAAAACCTCGGCAGGACTTACTTTCTGCCCAATGCGCTATACAACTTTGGCGTCGCGGGTACTGGATATCTTGACACCAAAGTGGTCTTGCAAGATGGTGAGGTAGTCGATGGCAGCCATCTCGCCTTTCAATCTGAAAACTTCCAGACCACATTTCTTACCCTGGAGGCCTCTGGTAGTGGTGAGATCCAGGGAAGCATCGACGCGAAAGCCGAGTATCCAGTACGGCTTCAGGTCGCAATCGACGACTTTCACCTGACTCAGGGAGGGCAATCGGAAGCCTATCTCGAGGGGAAGAATCTGGTTGCCTCGGTGCGAATCCCAAAGCTGTATCTTTACCATCAGGAACTGGAGAACCAGAGTCAATTTTCTTTTGATATCGGTGAAGGAGTAATCCGTGACATTACCCACTACAATGCCTACCTACCCCGACAGTCCGGCCTCAAGTTCCTTTCCGGCACAGGCATACTTCGTGGCGGGATGACTCTCAACGGCGGCACCGCAGAAGGCAGCATCACTCTGATCGGTGAGGAGGTATCGCTGATAGCGCGTGACAGAGAGATTCACACCGCTTTTGAGTTATCGGCAAATCTGACCGAGGGTGATTATGGTCGAAAAACCTACCGTTTACGGGACACCGCCTTGTGGCTTCACGATACCCAACTCGTGACATTGGGGCGTAAAACTAAAAAGGATTGGTGGGGTAAGTTCGTTATCAGCGAGGGAAATCTGATCTGGGATCAACCTATGAAGATTGACGGCCGGATGAGCCTTACGATGCGTGATGTGGAGCCGCTCATTGCAGGCTTTCGAGACCCTGCCAAGAAGAAATCATTACTCGACAAGATGCTGAACGTGAAGAACGTGCAGGGCCAATTGATCGCCCACACAAAAGAAGACCACATTCTGTTGGACCCCATCTTCATTGACAGCAAGGGTCTTGAGGTTATTTCACGGATTACACTGTCCCATGGTTCTGCCAACGGCGTCCTGTTCGCCAAACTGAGGGGAGTATCTGCCAACGTCGAAATTATCGACAGTAAGGTTAAATTTAGGGGTCTCGGCGGACGCCATAAGGTTCTGCAGCAGGTAAATATGGCCGCGCTTGAACACTGACTCCCAAAACGCTTCTTTGTTGTCTTTTTTTAGCGATCCACCTAATCTATAGTCAGTAATCGTCAATCCATCTCTTGCAAACATCGCGCAGACGCTGGACGGTCTAAAGGAAGAATAAACGCGCTATATGTCCGGACTCATCAGTCATTTACGGCTGTAGAATGACCTGACAATGCACTCAGTAACCGTCCGATAATCCTGACTGGGCCAAAATTCCTTTAACGTCTCCGATATTCCACGAACTTTTCTCCTGCGTTGGTCCTATTCCAGCCACACGGCCCGGCAAAGCCCTGTCGCGATGGTGTGACTGCATTGGGACGGCATCGTTGGCTTTTGTTGGTCAGTCAAAGCACTCGGGCGACTCAGTCGGTGGTGCTGGTACCGACCGGCATCCCGGTCCAGGGTGGCCGTCCTGGCCGCCGGCGTGTGGGGCATAATCCGCGTGCTTGCGATGCTTTATTCCCAGACGGTCTATTGTCTGGCTGTGGGATCTTGAAGATTTTAGTCGGTGATGTAGACCCGTAGGGGTCTCTGCCAGGCAGCACCACTCACTCCCACTCAGTAGTATTACAGTTGTAACTAATTGATATCATCGTTCTATTTGAGACTTTGTAGTCACTTTGTAGTCATTTTCTAGGATCGTCGCCGGCCATTGTTCTGAACGATTACGCTTTACCGATTACTGAACGATTGTGGAATAACTTAACTATTATAAAGACGTTGTTCCATACAACTAGCAAGGCTCTGATTACAGATGCCTGTATTGACCTATTTGAGAAGAAACAAATGGAGTTACCACAGTTAAAAAGCCAGAGTATCTATTCATACAGCGATGACGAAGAGATAAATAGTAGTGCAGTTTCTTTTGTCTACCTGACCACTACACTTTCACATAAACAAAAAGGGGATCATTACGATCCCCTTTTTGTTTAACTATCTGACTACCTGCTTTATTAGCTTAGCTTCGAACGGGACCAAAAACTAAGTATTGCAATTGCTCCTGTGGCTATCACTGGCGGCACGGGCAACGGAAGACCACGAAGCGGGCCTTCCACTAAAATTATGACAGCACACATCACCGCGAAACCGATAGCAACACCCAAAAGAATTTCTTTTTGGTTATCTACTTTCTCAACTTTTCTGGATTGAAATAAAAGACACACAACGATGAATAACATACCCGCCATAATATATCGTTGAGTTATTCCAATTTCCAAACCTAACCCTTCGGCACCAGGGTACGCCTGTAAGATAAAAAACTGCGGTACAGCGGCAAAAGCAATCAAAAATATTAGAGGCACTATTGCTGCTATAGACATCATTATTTTATATGGCATATAAACTCCTTAATGATTATTGAGGATAGAGAACAAACAACGAGCCAATAGTCTATAACCTTAGTCGCTCTCAAAACGGTGCGTTTCCTAACTAGAAAACAGGGTCTAATTCTGACCGAATATCGTTAGGCCATTCGTCGTTCATGAAATAAACTCTGTCCGTCGTCATATAAATTGGAACACTCAACGGCCTGATCTAAGAGAGACTCTAGTTCATCTGGTTGGTTATATTAAGCGGCATTTTTACGGCATTACAAGC
>CAUZJT010000165.1:0-5374 GCA_963580215.1 Gammaproteobacteria bacterium | reverse complement strand
TGAATAATACATCTCCAATACCTAGTTCAGCTACGTTCAAAAATGGATAAGGATAAACATTGGTTAATAACCCTCGGATAATTGATGTTACTCCATACACGGTAGGAAATATGAGCCAATAAGGAAGGTGCTTATAGAAAATCGGTCGCTTTTCCGCAAAGAATAACCAATCAATAATATAGAGAATGGGCATTACTGTATTCAACCCTGTAGCGGTCAGCCAAGTGAAACCTTGAGGATTCCAATAAGGCACGATCAGCATATGATAAACAGCGGATGTCATAAGAATATATGTTGCAAGGGCTGCACGAACGGCAGGACGCATAAAAAAATCAGCTAACTTTCTATCTGGATTGAGTAACGGTGCCGTAAAAGCAAGCGCAATCAGGACGTTAGCCCAAACTGTGAAATACCCCAAATAGACAAACAATGTTTCAGCAATACTGCTGTACTCACCGATTATCAACATATCGATAAATCTAAGCGATAGCACTACCCATGCAATGAGTGCGCACATAATTCTATAATTTTTTTTCATTTTGTCACTCCATTAGTTTTGAATTAGATCAGACACAAACAAGAGGCCAAAGCTGGGGGGATTCACTGTCCGTTACCAGCTGGCCCAGGCGACGTGACCAGACCATTTCGTTGCCAAACTCTTCACGCCAAGACCAGATTCTCCGAGTAAATCGGTGAAGTTCGTATTCTTCAGTGAACCCGATCGCCCCATGTACCTGGTGGGCAATTCGAATCACCTTCGCTCCCGAGATACCTGCCCGCACCTTTGCGGATGCAATAGCGATATTGGTACCCCTCGAGTCAAAGTTGTTTTTGACCAAACTGAGACTAGCCACATCTGCAGTGCAGGCTATGCTCGCCACCTCGCCAGCCAAAGCTGCGAGGTGATGCTGGATCGCCTGAAACTTGGCTATTGGACGGCCAAACTGTTCACGGATATTGACGTAGTTAACACAGATTGCGAGGATCGCTTCAGAGGCTCCGGCGATTTGCTGACTGCGTACCACAGCGCCAATATCATCTATCGTTTTCTGCACATCGGAAAATTCTTCGTCCGATAGGGCCAGTACTTTGGCCTTTTCGAAAACGCATTCAAAACGGGGTTCGCCAGCCATATTATTTCCCACAGCAGACTGATTTCCCGAATTTTCAATCAATGCAATTCGCGAGCCTGTCGAGGTTTGTACCGGGAGCAGTAGGTATTCAGCATGGCTTACAAAAGTGGTGACACTACATCTTCCACTAACAGTCTCGTCACTATCTATAACCAGAGGTTCGCGCGCTGGCGTATTGGCAAATAGTACCAAAGCATCCGGCAGTTTCATCTTAGCTCGCATGGCGATAGCCGATGCAATTAGGGCGTCACTTATTGGCAAGGGTGTGGCATTACGCCCAGACAGTCTGGCGATGGTGAAACCCTCCTCCGGAGGCAATTCGACTCCCCCCAGACTCTCAGGTAACCATGCCATCGGCAGTCCCATCTCTACCACCTGAGCCCACTCAGACGCGGGCCAGTGACCTTTTTCTACGGCCAAACATAATTCGTTGCTGGAGATATTCCCCAATAATTTTGATACCGCATCTGCAAGTAAGGCATCTGTATTTGCAAGTCCCATCTTTAACTCCTAAATCAATCATCTTAAATATCGTTTAAGTACAGTGTCCAGTGGCTAACGCAAGCCCAATCCTCTAGCGATAATGCCGCGCAAGACTTCTGTAGTGCCGCCCTGAATAGTGAGCTTTGGAGCAATCTTCAGCATCCTATCTATAAAGCTGCGAAGTTCGGGTTGATCAGCAAAATCACTCTCGCCGCCGACAATGCTTCTGACTCGCTCCGGCAAGGCCTGTTGCCATATAGTGCCCAGATCTTTTACCAGCGCCGACTCCACCATGGGTGCTTTACCCTGCTCAAGCATCATCGCAACTGACAGGGACATTTGACGGAAGCTATACAGGTCAGCAACCAAGGTTCCCAAGGCTTCCTGCAAATGAATCTTGGGATTCTGATGCACATAATCAGCCAGTGCTTGAAACACAGCGAATGTCTCCAAAAATCGTTCCGAGCCACTGCGCTCATAGGCCAGCTCTTTGCTCGCCTGCTTCCAGGCACCATTGATTTCACCTAAGGCATTGTCCGAGGGAATAATCACATTATCGAAATGCACCTCATTGAATTCGGAGTCTCCTGCCATATTTTTCACCGGCCGAACAGTAATCCCCGGCGTATTCATGGGCACTAAAAACTGAGTTAGGCCATGGCGACGATTATCCTCGGTGGCTTTCTCTGTGCGCATCAGAGCGATCATATAGTGGGCCTGACGGGCTCCGCTGGTCCATAATTTGGTACCGTTTAATGTCCAACCCTCACTGGTTTTTTTCGCGGCAGCTTTTGCGGCGAATAGATCCGAGCCAGAATCCGGCTCACTTAATCCAATACAGAAGAACAATTCTCCGGCGATAATTTTTGGAATAAGGTCATTTTTAATCTCTTCTGAGGCATAGCCTAATAACATCGGGCCGGACTGCCGATCAGCAACCCAGTGCCCCCAGACCGGCGCGCCGGCGGCCAACATTTCTTCACAAACTATATAGCGCTCGAGAAAGCTTTTTCCCCCACCGCCATACTGCTTAGACCAAGTCATACCAATATAGCCTGCTTCACCACAGAGTCTGCTGAACTCCGGACTAAAGGCGCTCCCCAGCTCAGACTTATTAGGGAGGTATTCTCTCTGCAGAAATTCTCGCACGCGCTCGCGCGTAGCTCGCAGATGATCCGGTAACTCAACCGCATCAAAATCTATGAATGTCTTCATCTTTCTCTCCGTATTTCTACTCATTTAATATCAGTGCCGCTGCACCCTTACTTGTCACATACTTTGCTTGTCATCGTTGAGAGCTTGTTGAAATTAACTCCAGTCCTCAGATTTTTTAACCGCGGCAGAAAACGCATTCAATCCCCGCCAAAAGATCCATGCGGCCATTGGCAACAGGACAGCTGAAATAAGCGATAGGGAGTGCATTAGCGCACCTTCATCAACAAATACAAAATCGGTGAGCACAGCCACCATGGTTGAGCCCAGCGCCAGCCCCAGCATATTGGTGGCAAACATATAGACGGCCGTCGCTTGACCTCGCATCTGGTTAGGCGTCACCATTTGAACCGCCGCGGCGGCAACACCCATATAGGACGCCTGGAAAAATACAGTGACGCTCAGCAGAACCAATGCCATAACGTGGCTCGACATCTGTGGGGCAGCAATTGACGTTGGAATAAGCGCAATGGATAAAAACATAAGAACACGCATATTCGAGTCGGCAAAATTACGTCTTTGAAAATATCCAACAAAGACTGGCCCGGAAAAAACACCCAGCAGTCCTGAGAAAATAATCACCGACCCCACCAACGAACCCGCGTGACTGCGCTGCAAAGAAAAATTGCGAATCAACATTTCGGTGAACCATGACGAATAGCCAGCGCCCACAATAGCCAGTATCGAACAGCCCACAAACAGACTGATATACAGCTGGCGGTGTTCAATAAACATAAAGGCAAACACTTCTCGTATTTTCAGTGACGCTGGCTGAGTGCCATCATCGGCTCGGATCATGCCTTTACGGGTGGGCTCTTTAATAAAGAGAATCATAAAGGAGAGTAACAACCCTGGCAGTCCCACGCTAACGAAGGTTGCTTGCCAAGCGTTTATAGCGCCCAATAGGGGAAAGGATAAACCAGGTATCGCATCATAGTAGTCGTATATGTAGCCGCCCAGAACCAATGCCAGGCCTCCTCCGACATACAAGCCGGCCTTATAAATAGCCATGGCTCGTGTCAGTTTTTCTCGGGTAAAGCTATCGGCAATCATTGAATAAGCTGCTGGAGATAACGCGGCCTCGCCTACACCAACACCCATTCTCATCACAAACAGCTGGCCAAAATTCTTCGCCATGCCACAACCGATGGTCATCAAGCTCCAGCCAAAAACCCCTATAGCGACGATCAGTTTTCGGTTCTTGGTGTCTGTCAATCGTCCCAGAGGAATCGCCATCACACTGTAGAGAATCGCGAAGGCAGCGCCTTGCAGCAAGCTGAACTGAAAATCACTTAGGGCAAGATCTGCCTTAATGGGACCTACCAGCACGCCAAGCACTTGCCGATCAATAAATGAAACGACGTAGGCTAAAAACATCAAACCTAAAAGATAGTTTGCCTGCCCGGAACTTGGGTATTCATCGCTTCGGAGTTTGTTTTTAGTATCACTTACTGATTCAAGTTCAGACATATTATTTATATTACCCTTGTGTCTATTGCCAGCTCTGCTTTTTGTCTTTTATCAGAGCCCCGTAAACTCAGGCTCTCGCCTTTCGTGCATCGCTTTTATGGCTTCACGAAAGTCTTTGGTTTTCATCTGCACCATCTGCAATGCTTGTTCACGTTTATTGGCGGTACGAATCTGCTCTGCCAAATCCATTCTCATTGTGGCTTTGGTATTCTGCACTGCCAGTGGCGCGCAGCTTGCAATCTCATTGGCCAGTTTGATTGCTGAGGTCAGTACCTCATCGCGCTCGACTAACTCGCTTAGCAGACCCATCTTCATAGCCTCGCTGCCGTTGATACGGCGACCTGTGTAAAACAGTAATTCAGCATTGCTGACGCCAACTATTCGAGGCAGTGTTATCGACATTCCAAATCCGGGATGAATTCCGAGACGGGTAAAGTTTGCACTGAAAATCGTCTCAGAGCAGGCTATGCGAAAATCTGCCAGCAGGCTTAAGCCAAAACCGGCGCCGATGGCCGCGCCTTGAACTGCGGCGACCATGGGTTTTTTGGTCTCAAACAATGTCATGGCAACGCTGTAGAAATTTGACAATACCTCATTGGGATCGATTCCTTCTGCCTGATCCGTCGAGAAATCTGCACCAGCGCAGAACACCTTTCCTTCAGCGGCCAAGACAATGGCTCGGCAGTGGTTATCATCATCCAACTTTTTGAATGCCCACTGGAATTCTTCTAAGGCCTGCAAGCTAATAAAATTATGAGGCGGATTGCTAAAAGTCACCACGCCAACATGCCCGGACATTTCTAACTTCACGTATTTTTGATTTGACATGACATTTCTCACAGATTAACGGTTAAGAATTTGTATTGAATGATACGGGAGATCATTTTTTAGAGCCCTGACCAGCATGGCCATAGATACTGATGACTCCAGTTTCCTGAAGGCCCGAAATGTCCTCATCGGATAACCCTGCTTCTTTGAGAACCTCTAGCGTGTGTTCTCCCAACAGCGGCGGGGGTGATTCAACGTGGCCATTCTTCCCTCCGGCCAGAAAGCCAACTCCGGGAACTGAATACTTT
>CAUZJT010000164.1:0-5454 GCA_963580215.1 Gammaproteobacteria bacterium | reverse complement strand
GGCAGCAACACGAAAAATAGGAGAGTTCCAGATGACGAACATCATTGACCAGTTGGAAAGCGAACAGATTAAAACAGACCTGCCGGAGTTTCGCCCAGGTGACACTGTCCGTGTCCAAGTCAAGGTGAAGGAGGGCACCCGGGAGCGCCTTCAGGCATTCGAGGGCGTGGTTATTGCCCGCAAGAATCGCGGCCTGAATTCATCATTCACCGTACGTAAGATTTCTTACGGTGAAGGAGTCGAACGGGTTTTCCAGACACACAGCCCGTTAGTGGCCAGCATTGAGGTCCGTAGGCGCGGTGCAGTCCGACGGGCAAAACTGTACTACCTGCGTGGCCGCACCGGGAAGTCAGCACGGATTCGCGAGAAAATTTCCTGACCGCGGTAAGCGGACCCTGGTAATTGGCGGTGTTTCGCACCCAATAATCTTCCAGTTGGCAGGTGGGATGAGACCCGCAACCCACCACATGGCAGGCGTTTCATCGTGCGGCTATCGGTTTGATGTTGCTGTAATTGTTGCCATGGTATCCGCCTTGGTGGCGGGTATTTCCCTTACTACCGGCGCTGTCGCCTTTGGCCAAGAGGGGCCGGTACCGCTTTTCACCACTCGACCTGCACCAGTTGGCGGCCTTGATCTTAATGTTCAATTTCAAACCAAGATTGAAACGGATCGTTCTGCACCTCCCTTAATAGAGTCTGGCTCTTGGGTACAGGAACCTGGTCTCGCCTTAACTCCTTTTTCGCTCGCACTGGATACCGTATCTATTCGCGGTTTTAAGGAGCACGGCTTGGGGCAGTTGGCGTTGAGCGTGCTGGGCTCTTTGCCGGCGACGGATCAGGAGGCAATGCTGACGCGGGCGCGTGAGCGCTGGGAGCTTCTCGAAGAGCAGGGTCGCTGGGACATACTAACCACTGAACTGACTCAGCGGTTTAAGGAGCACTCCGATCCTGAGTTTCTAGAAGTAGGACTGAGACTCAGTAGTGCTTTATTGATGACGGCCAAAGGAAGTCTTGCTCAAGCCGTTTCTCGGACCCTTCTTGCTGAAGGCCAATTCGACCCTGGTGCAGTTCAGGAAATACGACGCAATATTGTAAGGGCTTATATTGCCCAAGGACTCATAGCTGATGCCGAGATCGCAGCGCAGCGTTACCAGCTGGAATATGCCCCTGAGGAAACCGCCTGGAAGTTACTGAGGGCACGCATTGCATTAGCGGGGCATCGCCCGAAGGATGCTGTTTTCCAGTTGATCGGTGCCGGTTCCTATGAGGCCCAACTGTGGCTGGCCTATGCCGAATGGCGCAGCGGCGCTTTACCCATCGATCTCACACTGACACGGCTTGACGCCGTGCTCATTCCGGCAGAACTTGTCCGGCTTGAATCTACCCGGCAGGCGATGTTGGCAGAAGTTGCATCTGAAGTGGTCTATGCGCGATTGCGTGTTGGTGCGATTGAGTATCTTTTATTGCACAAGGCCAGAGCAGATCCGCTTTTAGCAAAGCAAGATAGTAACTCGCTCATCAAGTCCTACCGGGCGCTTGGCCAAACCGTTCTTAAGGACCTTTCCTTGCTGGATGACCAGGCAATTACCGCGTGGAAAGCACTTGCCACTGGCGGTGATCTTGACGCCCTTGAGGCAAGATCACTTTGCGTTTATCTATTAACAAGAACTCTGCCACGGCGCGAGCAACAACTGGCCCATTCATGGTTAGTACGTCAGTTGCTGGACGAGGGATACGAGGGATTGCTTGGTGCGTTTTATGGCGAGAACGGGTTACTTGGGCGTTATTCGGACTTAGAAGATGAGACCCTGCTATTGCTGGTGGATCAGGCGTTGGCCGAGTCCGATTTTGGGCATGCGGCAGATCTGCAATCGATGATTGGCGGGCCGCCGCAGGGGGTAAATCACGGGGCCTGGGTTTTGCGCTCGGCACGGCTTCAAATCCTGGGGGGTAACGCAGACGCTGGAGCCGCCGAGTTGAAAGCTTGGCTCACCCAACTTCAGGCAATGGCGCCCGCGAGCCTTGATCAGGTGATGCAAGTGATGTTTGACCTGCAATTTCTGGGGAAACATCGCCTCGCATTGGAGTTGTTCGAAGTAGTGACACCTTTGGTTCAGACCTCTGGCCAGAAACGCGAGCTGCTGTATTGGGTTGCGCAATCGTGGGCCGAGTTGGATGACCATGTACGTAGCGCGGCCTATTTTGTTGAATCGGCTTTTTGGGCTGGTGCGACCACTGACCCTTGGGGCCGAAGCGCACTGTATCGGGCCGGCCAGGAATTGGAATCTGGTGCTTTGTATGATGATGCCGGTATTATCTATCATCGACTTCTGGGTGACACCACCGACCCAAAATTGCAGGCCAAGTTGCGATACCGACTCGCCCAATTGCAGTTGGGTCGTATACGCGCTCAAGAAGGTAACTGAGTGTGGGCTCCCCCGATACGCAACTACTGGATCAGTTTCTTGATGGAATCTGGCTCGAATCGGGGCTCAGTGCCAATACATTGGCAGCCTACCGGACAGACCTTCTTGCTTTTCAAATCTGGCTGGCAAAAAAAGGGCTGACCCTTGAGCAGGTAACCCGTGCGGATTTGTTAGCCTACCTCGCCGCTAATGTGCGCGCGGGGCTGAGCCCGAGATCCTCCGCGAGGCACTTATCCACTTTGCGCCGTTTCTACCGCTATCTTTTGATACAAGGCAGTACTCAGGTCGACCCAACAGCCGACGTCCGCTCTCCTGTTATCGGTCGACCCCTTCCAAAAAATATAAGCGAACAAGGCGTTGAAAAACTATTGTCAACGCCTCCCAGGGACACCGCCTTGGGGAGCCGAGACCGCGCCATGCTGGAAACCATGTATGCCAGCGGTCTACGCGTATCCGAGTTGGTAGGCTTGACACTTAACGAGCTTGATCTGACTACTGGACTGGTCAGGGTGATAGGAAAGGGCGGGCGAGAGCGGATCGTGCCATTAGGGGAAGAGGCGTCTGAGAGTCTACGCGAATACCTCGGACAGGCCCGCTCAGATCTTCTGAAGGCACAATTGACCGATGCCGTTTTTGTGACACGTCGGGGAGGGCCAATGACTCGCCAGGCATTTTGGCAGTTGATCAAGCGTTATGCCCAACAAGCGGGCATTGGTGCAGAATTCTCACCGCATTCGTTGCGGCATGCTTTCGCAACCCATCTACTGAACCATGGCGCCGATTTACGCACCGTACAGATGCTGCTCGGACACACAGATCTTTCGACAACTCAGATCTACACCCATGTCGCTCGGGCAAGATTGCAGTCGCTACACGGCACGCACCATCCACGCGGTTAATCCTTGTGGCACGGACATTGCGGTCAATTCAATGCTTGCGCCAACAGTCGACGGTAACGACCGACCCGCTCGTCCTGGTTGCCCAGACTGGCGAATATTTGTAGCAGGGTCTCGCGAGCCTGGTCGGCTTCGCTAGTGCCCCGGCCACGCTTGATGACCTCGAGCAATTGGGTCATTGCAGGCTCTACCTGTCCTGGCTGATGAAAGAGGCCGGCGGCCAAGCGGATACGTGCAGGCAGGTCATTGGGATTCTGGGCGATCCTCTGGGCTAATTCGTCGGTATCGCCTACTTCATCGGCACTAAGGGCCAGTTCGATCCGAGCTTGCAATATCTTGGTTTCTTCTTCCTGTTTTGCCAGAAGAGGCAGTTCTTTTAGGGTTTCAAACGCGCCCTGGGCGTCTTTAGCATTTAATTGCTGCTGGGCGAGGGCGACCCGTAGCGGACCATGCCCTGGATCATTAGTCAAAGACTCTTTAAGCAGTGTCACTGCGGCCTCGGCATTACCACTGTCGGCCAGGTCCGCTGCTTTGGTTATATCGAGATCCGCAGGCCGTTCAATATGACGCTCAATCACCTCCCGTACCGCGTTTTCCGGTAGCGCGCCCATGAATTCGTCAACGACCGCACCGTGGCGAAATACTTTCACCGTTGGAAGGCTGCGCACTGCAAATTGAGCGGCCAGATCGCGTTCAACCTCGGTGTCAATTTTGGCCATCAAAAATTTGCCTTCGTATTCGAGAGCAAGCTTTTCGAGAACGGGTGCAAGCATCTTGCAAGGCGCGCACCAGTCGGCCCAAAAATCTACCAGCACAGGCACAGCCGCCGAACGTTGAGTCACCTCGGTTGGGAAACTCTGCTGGGTTACTACCGTGACAAAAGGGTTTTCGCTCATTTCAATAGATTAGATTCTGTAATTCAAACCAACATTTAAATAGGGTTAAACCTCTGGATTTCAAGTCGAAATTGGGGTAGGTGGGTCTAGCCCTAATCTCATAGACTACGCCTCTTCGCTTAACGTTGATCAGCTAATGATAACTGAAAGACCAACCAGCTCATCGCTTCTATTTGCTGCCGCTCCTGCGGTGTTTGTGGTTTTGTGGAGTACTGGCTTCATCGGCGCAAAACTCGGTTTACCGTACGCAGAGCCCGCGACGTTCTTAGCGTTGCGATTCGCCCTGGTTTGCTTAATTCTGGGGGCGATCACCTGGCTCACCGGTGCCGAGGGTCCCGGTACCTGGAAAAATGCCATGCATATCATGGCAGTAGGGATACTGGTTCATGGCGTGTACCTGGGTGGAATTTACCTTGGGATCAGTTTTGGGGTATCGGCTGGAGACAGTGCGCTGATTGTCGGCCTGCAGCCGATGCTGACAGCAGTGCTGGCAGGCCCAATGCTTTTAGAGCCAGTCCGAGCGCGCCAATGGGTCGGGTTTCTCCTTGGGACCGTAGGCGTCGCACTGGTTTCCTCGCGTTATCTTGGATTGTTTGATAGCTCGGTGATTGGAGTCATCCTATGCGTCGTCGCAGTGACCGGAATGAGTGTGGGCACCTTGTACCAGAAGCGGTTTTGCAGCGACATGAATCTTTTGAGTGGCTCTTTTTTACAATTTTTGGCAGCGGCACTGATGATGGGTATCGCGTCCTTCGTATTTGATACTCAAAACGTGCAATGGAGTGGGGAGTTTGTATTTGCCCTCGCCTGGTTGGTCGTTGTTTTATCACTGGGAGCCATGACCCTTCTTTGGATGCTGGTGCGTCATCAGGCAGCAACCCGGGTGGCGAGCTTATTTTTCCTGGTGCCACCAGTCACGGCGCTCATCGCCTGGCCGCTATTTGGCGAAACCTTTAGCTATAAATCTGCGTTTGGGATGGGTCTTGTGGTCGGCGGAGTGCTTTTAGTCAGTTACGGAAATAGCGCGGCTCAGCCCCAGAGGGAGTCTTGAAGAAATACACCGCTCGGTGGTTGATCGGCGCTGTGTTCATGCTTGGGGTGGCAATGGTGCCTACATCGGCAGCCACCACAGAGGGGTTTTCTGATTTTGAAGGGCAACCTGTCAGTTTTGCCGACGTGCTTCCTGCTGATCGGTGGCTGGTGGTCATGATTTGGTCGTACAGTTGTCCTGTTTGT
>CAUZJT010000163.1:0-5469 GCA_963580215.1 Gammaproteobacteria bacterium | reverse complement strand
CAAGATCGGCCTCCATCTCCTGAATTCGATTATGCTGTTTCATCAGACTTTGATTCGAGGGTTGGAACTCGATCTCCAATTCATCCAGGACTCGGCCACCCTGGGGCGCCTGCTCGATCAGTCGCACGGGATCGATGAATCCAATTCGGACGATTTTCTGCGCATTCGCTACTGAAACAAACAACGTAATAGCAACTAAGAACGGCAATGCCCAGTGCTTGCCCGTTTTGCTTTTTGTGTTTTCAAACATCAGTTCGGACTCAACGGGTCAGCGCACTGTGCCCAAGGTAAATTGAATTTTTTTGACGTCATCTCCTACTTTATCATTCAGCGGATACGCGTAACTCAAAGAGATTGGCCCGACCGGTGAGAACCAGTGAAACCCAGCGCCAAGGCTCAGTCGCAATTGGTCAAACTCGAAATTTTGATCTTCCCCAAAAACCTGGCCACTATCAAAAAATACGCTAAGGCGTTTGTCATTACTGTCTTCAAGCCCGGGAATGGCTGTAAACATTTCCATACTGGCTACCGTACGGATACTGCCGCCCAACGGGTCGGTATTCAAACTGCTGCTAACAGGGCCTAATGAACGGGATTCAAAGCCTCGAACGCTGGAGGCGCCCCCGGCATAGTAGTTTTTAAAGAACGGTAATTGGTCAAGGCCTCCATAGCCATCCCCATACCCCACATCACCGCGTAAATTAAAAACTAGGCGGCCGGCAAGACTGCGATACCAACTACCCCTAAGAGACACTTTATAGTATTCAAGATCGCTTCCTGGTATTGCTGCCTCCCCTGAGATGCGCCGATAGAAGCCAGTTTTGGGGAAAAAGATGCTGTCTCGTGTGTCTTTAGAAAATCCAGTAGTCAGGTTGAAGTTGGTGTTGTCCGGGTGCAAATCTATGAACGATCTGTATTCAAGTGGTGTGTTGAGGTTCTCCTCAAGGTCGATCTGTTCGAACGCAGCGCTGAAACTCAACGCATTGTATTCCGACATAGGAATTTTATAGCGAATCCCTGCGCCAGTGGTTTGCGACGAATAATCAGCTGTTGTCGCCGAATCGGTATCAATCTGCTCACGATTCAGAAAAAACGCGCGGCTTACACCTTCTGCAGTATGGTAGGGGTTGCGGTACTCAATATCGAAAATTTGATCGATCTTGGAAACTTCAATTTCAAAACCTAGCTCTCGTCCTGTACCGAAAAGATTCGCTCGATGGACCTCTGCTACCAGAAAAAGCCCCTCAGAGTCTGCATAGCCAGCGCCAAACATAAAATTACCAGTCGCCCGCTCCTTTACAGAGATAGCCAGATCAACCTGATCAACAACTCCGGGAACCGATGCCGTTTCAATATTGACATCATCGAAAAAGCCCAGACGTCTAATCCGCTCACGGGAGCGTCGGATTTTTTCAGCCGAAAATACTGACGATTCCAGCTGCCGGACCTCGCGTCGTATCACTTCATCGCGAGTAGCCTGGTTTCCTGAAATATTGATTTTGCGGACATAAACCAACGGCCCAGGATCGACGGCAAAGACAAAGTCGACACGTTGGGTATCCTCGCCAATATCTGTAATGGTGTTGACATTTGCAAATGCGTACCCATGATCACCCAGCAGTTGCTCTATAGCCGAACGGGATGCTACCAGCTCTTTTCGAGAAAAGATTTCACCTTTAGCTATCGAAACCAGCGCAATCAAATCCTGTGCTGAAAAGCCCCCGCCCCCCTCAACGGATATCTCACCAACTGAAAAACGCTCTCCTTCGGCAAGCGCCAGGCTAATAAAGATGTCCTGTTTATTCTGACTAATAGAAACATCTGATGAAAGTAGTTGAAAATTCATGAAGCCCCGATCGAGGTAAAAACTTCGCAAGCTCTCGATATCTGCGAGCAATTCCTCCTTAGCGTATTGCCCACTTTGAGAAATCGCGCTGTGCCAGCTTTCCTCGCTCAATGACATCTCGGAGAGCAAGTCGGACTCGGAGAAAGCCTCGTTGCCAATAATGTTGATCTCTTTAATCCGGGCAATACGCCCCTCGTCGATATCAAGCGAGATCGCGACCCGGTTAAGATCCAATGGTGTAACAACCGCATCAACGCTTGCAGAGTAACGGCCGCGGGCAAAGTACCTCTCCTCGATCGCTTGCACTAATTGTTCGAGCAATGGGTCGTTAAAAATTTGCCCTTCGGTAACCCCGGTCTGATTAAGCGCCTCATCAATTTTTTCGTCCGAGAGGTCTTTGTTTCCACTGTACTGGACGCTCGCGATTGCGGGTCGTTCGGCGACGATGACGACCAGCACGTTCCCTTCCTGGCGAAGCTCCACATCACGAAAAATCCCTGTAGCAAACAACGCCTTGATCGACTGGTTGGTTAGATCATTATCAATGGTATCCCCTACCTTAACCGGGAGATAATTGAAAATAGTACCTACTTCGATATTCTGTGCGCCCTCCACACGAATATCGCTCACTACGAAGCCTTCTAGCGCTTGGGCGCTGAGCAGCCAACCACTCAACAGTAGGGCTGCGATTTTTGTCAGTCCAGATATTGCGTTAGGGGAATTAATCATTTGAGGTGTTATCTCAGCAGGCTCAGGATGTCATTATAAAACGCCAGAGCCATCAACAGGATAATTATACCTATTCCCAGTTGCTGACCCCACTGCATAACCCGCTGGGAAACCGGCTTTCCCTGAATTGCCTCGACCAAGAAATAAACTAGGTGCCCTCCGTCCAGTACCGGAATTGGAAGGAGGTTCAGGACGCCTAGACTGACGCTTAGCACAGCGAGGAAAAGCAAAAATTGGACAGGCCCAAGCTTTGCCGACTGGCCAGCGTAACGGGCAATCGAGACCGGTCCGCTGATACTTTCGGTAGATGCCTTTCCCACCAGCATATCTGCCAGCAGTCGCACGGTCAAAGATGACATTAACCAGGTCGTCTCAACCGCATGGGTGACGCCGGCAACTGGTCCGTACCGAACCCGTACCAGGTGGTCCGCCAAGCCTCCCCCGGGCTGACTTTGAATGCCAACCCTGCCAATAATCTTGTCCTCAATCTGGGTCGATTCGGGGGTAACCCGCACTGTCAAAGTCTCCCCAGCCCTTAAGACTCTGAAGGACAGTTCACGCTCTGGATTCGAGCCAACGACTTTAACTAGATCACCCCAGTCCTCGACTGCTTTCCCGTCGATCTTTTGAACCAGGTCATTAACCTGTAGGCCAGAGCGCTCGGCTGGACCACCTTCGAGAACGGCTCCCACGGTTGCCGGGAGTACTGGTAGGCGAGGGATAAGCCCCACAGTTCTCGAAAGTACTGATGGGTCAAAGGGCGCGTCCTTAAACGCGACCGCAGGGATAGTCAATCGGATCAACTGATTCTCGCCACGTTCGACATCGAAATGAAGCGCTTGCTCACGCGATACCTGATTAAGCAAGTAAAGTCGATGTTGACTCCACCCCTTAACAGCACGACCATCAATCAATACGATTCGGTCCGACTCCTGGAAGCCAGCTGCCGCAGCCGGACTCCCCGGCACCACGGTCTTGACGATCGGAGCAAGATCATTACCGCCTATCAGTCCAGTTACCCAATACAAACATACTGCAAGCAACAGATTGGCAGCCGGGCCTGCCAAAACGATCGCTGAACGTCGAACAAGGCTTTTGCGATTAAACGCGAGATGTCTTTGACTGGGCTCGACCTCACGTTCGCGCTCATCAAGCATTTGCACATAACCGCCGAGCGGCACAAGGCCGATCGCGTATTCGGTTTTGTCAGGGTCCGATTGCCAGCGCCATACTGTGTGGCCAAAACCAACCGAAAACTTGAGCACCCTAACACCCATCCAACGAGCAACTATAAAATGCCCGAATTCATGAAAACTGACTAATACGGCGACAGCCAGCAGAAAAAAACCCAAATTGGTCACTACACTCATGATCTACACTCAGTTGCCTGAAACGGTTTTAGGCCAGGATTTCGTCTGAAGAATCTCTCTGGCAACCCGCCGTGCCATAAGATCAATACTGAGAACCTGGTTAAGGTCTGTGATCGATGCATACGGGCATACCTCAAGAACTCTCTCTATCAATTCTGGAATATTCATAAAACCCAATAGTTTATCCTGGAAGGCCTGCACCGCAATTTCGTTCGCGGCATTCAGGATTGCCGGAGCATTACCGCCCGTCCGCGCTGCCTCTCGGGCGAGTCGCAAGCAGGGAAAGCGTCCGATATCTGGCGTATCAAAATCCAATCTATCGATCTCAGTCAACCGAAGCGGTTTTGCCCCAGATACAATGCGCTCAGGGTAGGATAGTGAATACGCAATCGGAATTCGCATATCCGCGCTACCCATTTGCGCCAACATTGATCCATCTTGAAATTCAACCAGTGAATGCACGACGCTTTGTGGGTGGATAACCACGTCAACTTGGGACTCAGGCAAATTAAATAGTGCACAGGCCTCAATGAGTTCAAGGCCTTTGTTCATCAGCGTGGCGGAATCAATGGAGATCTTAGACCCCATCTTCCAGTTTGGATGTTTCACCGCCTGCTTGACCGTTACCTGCCCTAACTCGCTTGCCGGGGTTCGCAAAAACGGCCCTCCAGAGGCCGTGAGCGTTATCCCAACGATCTGACGTCGCAGTCCAGGAGTCGAATTCAGCTTGCCACCGCCGAGAATCTGTTGTTGGCTGGCTTCGGGAAGGCACTGGAATACCGCATTGTGCTCACTGTCAGTCGGCAGAATCTGCGCGCCGGTCTCTTTGGCTTTTTGGATAAGCAGTGGGCCCATCATAACCAGCGGCTCTTTGTTGGCGACCAGTACGCGCTTACCGGCACAAACGGCCGCATAGGTGGAAGAAAGGCCTGCCGCCCCAACAACCCCGGTGACCACGGTATCGGTTTGCTCGGAAGAAGCAATCTGAACGAGCCCATCGGCCCCCTCCAGAATGACCGTCTCACTATCTATCAGCCCTGCTACCCGGCGGACAGTTTTTTCGAGTCCTGGCGCGACAACAATCATTTTCGGGCTAAATTCTCTAGCCAACTTCCCAAGCGCCTCTGCCTGGTGCCAGCCACTAAGACCTAAAACCTGAAAACGGTCGCGATGGAGTCGAATAACCTCCAAGGTGCTCGTCCCGATCGAACCGGTTGCCCCTAAGACAGCGACGGACTGAACCACGCCTCTAGCCAAGGGTCGCGGGTTCGAGCCAAAAAAACCAAAGGACAGCGAATATCGGCACTGCTCCCAACAAGCTATCGATCCGATCCAACAGGCCGCCATGGCCTGGCAGTAGTTGTCCGCTGTCCTTTTTCCCGCTGGCCCGTTTCAGCATACTCTCTAGTAGATCCGAAAGAACCGCGGCGGCACTCACTAACACCATCGCCAACACCAACCGCGCAAGAGAAACCGCCGGCCCAGTGATGGTTGCTACCGCCACTACCCCCGTTGCGACCGCAA